>QWOS01000089.1 GCA_003669555.1 Planctomycetota bacterium | reverse complement strand
TTTTCCACACCTTGGGGCTGATCACTTTTGTTGAAGCCGCGCAAATCGGGGGCCACCACCTGGAATGACTTGCCAAGCGCGGGAAACTGTTCGCGCCAGGTGCGGTGGTAATCCGGGAAGCCATGCAGCAAAACGAGTAGCGGGCCGCTACCAGCAGTAACATAATGCAACCGGACACCGCTGGAGTCGAGGTAGCCCGCTGTACCCATTTCCTCTGCTCCCCGGATACCCTGGCCAACCAGGAAGGCTATCAACAGGGCTATCCAGTGGGAAAATCGCATGGCAAACCTCGTGCAACGGGTGGTGGAACTGCATTGATCCAATGCCCTATTGTATGAAGGCGGAAAAAGCCTCCACCGGGCTTCCTTGTATCGTTTGATGTTTTTTTCTTTGGAAGTTGTGGAAAAAAGAGCCTGATTACCAGCCATACTGCGTGGACCAGGCAGAAGACCTTCAGGAGGGGGTAACCCGGGGTGGTTTTTTGCCATTCTGTATGTGGGAGAGGGTCGATTCGATGGGTGATAACGACATAGATCGGGCGATCCGCCGGGTGCGGGATGGCGATGCGGATGCTTTCGCGATTATTGTCAGGGCATTTGAACGGCCTGTCAGGGGCTGGCTGGCTGCCAGTGCCTCCCCAGGTGTTGACATCGACGAGGTAGCGCAGCGCTCGTTTGTCGCCGCCTATCTTGGCTTGAACAAATACCGGAACGGCACTGATTTTGGCGCCTGGCTGTTCACGATTGCCCGTTTCCAACTCAAGACCGAGTTGACCCGCTTGCGGCGGAGCAAGAGCCGCGATGCCAGACTCAACCCGGAAATTTTTCGGCAAAGAGCTCTCCGCGTTCCAGACCAACCGCAAGAAAACATGGAAAACCGGCTGGACCACTTGCGGAACTGTGTCGAAATGCTTGGCAATCACCTGAAACAGTTTGTGCGCTGGCGCTATTATGACGGTGTGCCACTTGAGGAGATGGCGGTGCGAACAGGCAGGTCTTTACCCGCAGTGAAAAAACAACTCTGGAAGCTCCGGCGCGCCCTCCACGCCTGCGTCCGGGGAAAAATGGCCGCGAATGGCCCAGAAATATCCGGGAACCCCTGACATGAACCCCCAACAGCGCTGTATCAGCCTATGGGGCGATTATCTGGACGGGCGGCTGGATTATTCCAGCGCCGAAGAATTGGCCAACTTGCTGGCCGATCATCCCCATCTGCGGAAAATGGTCTCGGCCGACTTCCGGATCCATAGCCTGCTTCATCTATTGGCCCGTGATAATCCGCCGGGGAAAAAGCGCTTTATCCAGGACACTATGGCACGGCTACCGCTCAGCCAGGAGGCCTTCGTCCAGAGTGTCATGGCCAGAGTCGAACCGCGACGGCAACGACGCCCGCGAACAATAAGCATTTTTTGGTCATCCGCCCTCGCTATTGCCGGCCTGATCTTGCTCACCGGTGGGGTGTTGCTGCTGCAACCAGCGGGGGCGGCCCGCATCATCGCCATGGCTGGACCTGTCCAGTGGCGGGAAGGGACAAATCCTGTCGGCTCCAGGCCCATGACAGGCCAGGCGCTCGTCGCCGGGGTGCTGGAATCCCTGTCGGCGGAATCCTGGGTGCAGGTCGGTTTCCGGGACGGCTCCAGCGTGACCATTTCCGGACCCTCCACCCTGGCAATGACCGGATCGGGTCTGAAACAACTCCATCTGGAGCGGGGCAGTTTTTCGGCTCAGGTGCAGCCACAGCCCCCGGGCCAGCCAATGACCGTTCAAACCCCTGCCGCGATGATGACCGTCCTGGGCACAGCGTTCATAGTCGAAGCGGAGAATGCATCGACCCGGCTGGATGTGACGGAGGGTTCGGTCAAGCTGCGCCGTTTGGCCGATGGTACGGTTATGGAAGTCTCAGCCAGTCAACAGGTTGTCGCCTCCGCCAACGATCACGGGAAGCTGGGCACCCTGCAACGCCAGTTACCTGGGAATTCCTGGACCGCCATTTTGCCGAAACAAATTATTGTCGGTATCTGGTTTCCGGAGAGCACCAGGGGGGCAGGGCGTGCCTCCACCGTGCCCCTTCTGCTGCCTGGCCATCGGGAAGATGAAATAGTTCAGGTATGTGTCATTTCCGCCTCCCGCGGTCCAGTTCCCCCGGTGGTGTTATCGCAAGGTGCCCGTTTTCGTATCCAGGGGCGGGCTCCGATGCCAGGAACGGTTTTCATGGGAGTGACCCTCAGGCATGCCGGTGGGGGGCTGGCTGGCAAATACTCCACCAACCTGGAGCTGGACCGGATGAATGCGGCTGGTGATTTTTTGTTGGAGCTACCCATCGCCAACCTGGCAGCCAATTGCCCGGGTTCCCCAAAAAATCCTGTTGGGCTGGAGCTGAAGGATTGGTGGTGCGGAACGCGGAACCCTGGTTCAGGCATCGAAATCACTAGAGTCGAACTGATCCCCGGGGAATCCGTAAAATTCCAGGGTCAACCAGGCATGCCACGATGAAGGAGATTCCCATCGCCGGTTTCTTGTTGCGCATTCCCGGGCAAAATCCCAGGCCATGGACTCTGCGTCGATCACTTCGCATGGCTCTGCCGTTCCTGGCAGGTTCTTCAATCGCATGCGGCAGGGTGGCTTTGCTCGAGCCTGCGTCAGCCCCTGCCGTTCCGGAATTCATGGTCCCGGGAACCACGCTTTGGACTGCAGCCAGGTCCGGTGACACCATGGCGGTGACCCGGGAACTGGATGGTGGCATGGATATCAATGCGGTGCTGATGCATCCCTATGTTCCGGGCAATGGTGGGACAGCGTTGCATGCAGCGGCAGCAGTGAACCAGATGGAGGTGGCTCTTTTGTTGATCCGTCGTGGTGCCAATCTCAATGCCCAGGCCATCGATGAGTATGGTGGCACCCCCCTCCATTGGGCCTCCTCGCAAGGCCATGCCTCGATGGTCGGGATCCTGCTTCAGGCTGGAGCCTCGGCCAACGCTCTTGATATCTATGGCAGCTCGCCCCTCGACGCCACCAACCTGCCTTCAGTTGGTGGCAGGAAAAGGAAGCGGCTGGTTCGCGAGGTACTGGAGGCTGCAGGGGCTCGGGAATCGGTTCCCGGCATCCATCCGGTAGCCGATCCCGACTTGTGGGCGGCCATCACCGCAGGAGATGCCGAGTCAGCGCAAAAAGCAATCAGCTCAGGAGCTGATGTGAATGTTCCCGAACCGATTGGCGGGGTAACCCCGCTATTTCAGGCAACCCTCATGGGCCGGGAGGAGATCTGCCGCAAGCTGCTCCTGGCCGGCGCAAAGACCGACAGTGCCAGCAAGGACGGATCCACGCCTTTGATGGTGGCAGCCTACATGGGGCACGCCAACCTGGTGGCCCTGTTATTGGCCAACGGTGCCGACCAGACCCGTCGAGGTGGCGATGGCAAAACGGCATTGGAGAACGTGACCAGGCCGTGGACGCCTGAATTAGTGGCTGAATACACCAGAATCGGAACCCTGGTTGGGATCACCAGCAATCTGGAGCAGATCAGGGTGGGGCGTGAAGCCGCCACAAGGCTCCTGGCGAAATGACAAAATGCAGGATAGGCCCGTGCCAATATCCAGATTAATTTTCTTGAGGCTGTAATGGACACGAACCGCGAATTAACCGCTATTTCCACTGGCAGGCGTCATGATCTGGATGCCCTGCGTGCCTTCGCCATGTACCTGGGAGTGTTCCACCACGCAGCTCATTCGTTTGTGAATCCCTCCTGGGTTATCCGGGATAGTCAACCCATACCCTGGCTGGGAATCTTTTCTTCCTCGGGCGTGCATGGTTTCCGGATGGAGCTTTTCTTTTTGGTAAGCGGGTTTTTCACTCCCATGCTATGCCAGAAGCGTGGGGTGGTGGCCATGCTGAAGAACCGCACCTTGCGGATCCTGATTCCTTGCCTGATCGCATTGTTCACGCTGAATCCATTAACCGGATGGATCATTGGCAAAATGAACCAGGGGCAGGAGCAAAAAGGCCCCAGGACTGATAGTCCTCTGGTGCAAGCCGTCCGCGCCGGGGAGATCGACCAAATAAACAGCCTGCTCCTGGCTGGCGGTGACGCCAATGAAGCCGATGAAACCCACGGGATGAAGCTGATCACCATCGCGGCCTATGCCGGGCATAAAGAGGTGGTCCACCTGCTTCTGGACAAGGGAGTTGACCCCAATTCACGCAACCGCTCGGGCAGTTATCCATTGCATGCCGCAGCTCTGACTGGCAGGCCAATATCGGCCGGGTTGTTACTTGAAAGGGGTGCCGACCCCCTCGCAAAAAATGGATCGGGTGTCCAACCGCTGAAATTGTCTTTTTCCGATGAAAAATTCACCAGGGACCTCACTAATTCCATCGGCATACCCATAACGGACTGGCAACAACTGGAAAAAGGGCGGATCAGCGTCAGGGAAATACTGGCTTCAAAAATCGGGCTTTCACCGGAAGAAGTCGCTGGGCTCGCCACGCCGGTGGTCGATCCGTCAGGAATCAATAAACCAAAGCTCGAAAACCTGCTCAATGACTATCAGGATTTCCTCGGCTGGGACTTTTGGAAAATCCAGCGTGGGACGGAAACCATCCACCTTATTTATACGAATTCTTTCGGGCATTTATGGTTCTTGCGTGACCTTTGTGTCCTGGTGGTTTTTTATGCCCTGCTGGCATCCACTGGCCTGTTTCCATCCCTGCAAGGCAAACCCTCAAGGATTCCGCTTCCATACGGCCTTTCCCTGGTGGTTATCCTGACTGCGCTCAGCAATATCCTGATGCATATCCAGGGGCCTGGTTTTGGACCTGACACCACCACGGGTTGGTTGCCGGCGCCACACCTTATCGTGCATTACGCCATTTTTTTCCTGTTTGGCGCTTATTATTTCGCGTTTGACAAACAGAATGACCATCTGGGCCACTACTGGTGGGTAATGCTGCCTCTGGCAATGCTGGTTTTCCTGCCAATCGGGCTCAACACCATGGAAAACCGCTGGTTGGCCGTTCCGGTCCAGACGGCATACTGCTGGCTGATGATTGTGGGACTGATGGGGGTTTTTCGACGCTACATGAATTTTGAAAGCCCTGCCATCCGCTATTTGTCGGATTCCGCCTATTGGTTCTATCTGGCACACATGGTTCCAGTCTTTGCGGCCCAGGGTCTGGTGCGGGATTGGCAAATGCCGGCCATGCTCAAGTTCTTCATAGTCCTTATCGGGGTGACATTGTCCTTGTTGCTGACCTATCAACTGTTCGTGCGATACACCCCTCTGGGCTGGCTGCTGAATGGACCGAGGAAAAGAACCTGATGCGTGACCAGCAATCAACACGATCAGCGGCGGAACCGGGCACAGGCCCACCCCTGGGCTCCACCCGCGAACTGACCGCATTATCCGCCGGGCGACGGCACGACCTCGATGCCCTAAGGGCTTTTGCCATGTTGCTGGGGGTGGCGCTGCATGCGGCGCTCTCTTTCACAGGCAAACCCTGGATTGTCGTGGATTCACACAGTGACGAATCATTGGCATTTTTCGGGCAAGCTGTGCATGGTTTTCGCATGCAGCTTTTCTTTCTGGTGAGTGGTTTTTTCGCCGCGCTGGTTTGTAACCGGCGTGGCATGAAAGCGATGCTGAAAAACCGCCTCGCCCGCATTCTGGTTCCTTGCCTGCTGGCGCTCGTCACCATTCAGCCACTGATGATCCTGGTGGCAATGCGGGCAAATACCCCGCCTGATGGCCAGGCTGGCGATACGCCCCTTATCCGGACCATTCGCGCCAATGACGCGGAAAGTGTGGACCGGATGCTGGGTGCTGGGGCGCTAGTGGAAAAAGCCGATCCCCAGCATGGCATCAAACCATTGTCCTGGGCTGTTCTGGGCGGGCAAACTGACATCGTGCGAATCCTGTTGGCGAAAGGCGGCAACTTCGAGACAGAAAACCGTGACGGGGCCAGGCCACTGCATGCCGCCGCTTTCATGGGCAGACCCGAAGCTGCCAAACTGCTGCTGGATCGTGGTGCTGACCCCAAGGCAAAAACAAACTCTGGTGACACGGTAATGGATGTTTCTTTCGCGGATGCCGACACCACCCAGGGGATTGCCCAGGCCATCGGTATCCCGATTGACGACTGGGACCAACTTGAGGAGGGACGCAAAGCGGTGCGTGAATTGATAGCCGGAGAACTGGGACTGGAACAACAAGAGAATGATGAAGCATGGAATTTGCTTGGATCTTACCAAGCCCTTCTCAGCTCGGATCAATGGCGTGTGGGACCGTTTCACCTGATTTACACCGGGATTTTCGGGCACCTGTGGTTTCTTTGGTTCCTCTGCTGGCTGGTCGCCCTGCAGGCGCTGATTATGACCATAGGGGCCCGAATGGATTGGGGAGCGGTCGGCAGTAAACCGCCTTTATGGGCTGGCCTGGCACTGGCTGTGGTCCTGAGCGCGCTGTTTCAGGCATTCATGGGTATCTCCACACCCGGTTTTGGGCCTGACACGGCAACAGGCATCCTGCCACCGCCCCACTTGCTGGCTTATTATGCTGTTTTCTATCTTTTTGGTGCGTATTATTTCTCCTTCGATAGCAGGCATGACAGCCTGGGCTATCTCTGGTGGCTTTGGCTGCCGCTGGCACTGGGGATTTTATTACCAGCGGGTTTGGCTTGGCGTGAGGACCGCCTCCTGAGCGTGCTACTGCAAACAGGCTATGCCTGGCTGATGACTCTCGGCATGATCGGCGTGTTCCACCGCTTTCTGAATTGGCAAAACCAGACCATCCGTTACTGCGCTGATTCAGCCTATTGGCTCTACCTGGCCCACCTGCCCCTGGTGGTTTGGACGCAGGGACTGGTGCGAGACTGGCCCATGCCCGCGCTGGTGAAGTTCTCCCTGGTCACCGCCGGTTGCATGGTGTTGCTGGTGGCTTCCTACCAACTTCTGGTGCGCCATACCTGGCTGGGTAAGCTGCTGAATGGTCCACGGAAGATACTTTGAAACCAGGCAGTTGCAGTTGAGTATTTATGTGGCAAGACCAATGCCATCCGTGTCTATCGCGCAAAACGCAGGCTGAATTTGAGTCAGTGACAACCCGGGCTTAATGAAGGACATTGATTCATGGAAAGAACTCTGGAAATGCCGGTTTTGAAAGCGGACCGCCGCCATGACCTCGACGCTTTGCGGGCTTTCGCCATGCTGCTGGGAATCGGTTATCACGCAGCCCTATCGTTCGGGGGAACCCCCTGGCTGGTGACTGATAACCAGAATAGCGTGGCTTTCCATTGGTTTATCGAAGCAGTGCATGGCTTCCGCATGCAGCTCTTTTTTTTAGTGAGCGGCTATTTCACCGCCCTGTTATTGGCACGGCGCGGCCTGGGGGGCATGTTAAAAAATCGGGCGGCGCGCATTCTTGTCCCCTGCCTGCTGGGTCTGGCCACCCTCATCCCTCTTAACAACCGGGTGACTGAGTGGGCCATGGCCTGGAATGCCAGTCATTCTGCCACTCCTTTGATCGCTGCCATCACTCAGGGGGATGCAGAAACCGTGACAAGGCTCCTCGAAGTAGGGGCTGACATTGAGCAAACCGATTCCCGGTTCAAAACCCGTCCGCTGGGCTGGGCAGTCTTGTATGGCAACGAACCGATGACCCGCTTACTGCTTGATCATGGGGCCAGTGCGAAGGCTACTACGGCTGATGGCTCTACCCCTCTCAGCACGGCTGCCTTTCTGGGCCGGATCGATCTCCTGAAACTGCTGGTGGAACGGGGAGGTGATTGCCTGGCAGCCAACAAGGCTGGTATCACGCCCCTGATGTCCACCTTCGCGGATGTGGAACTGACCAACACCATCCTGAAACTGTTGACCGGCAATGAGCCGGCCGATTGGGGGAACCTGGATAAAGGCAGGAATGATGTGCGCCTTTACCTGGGTACCAAGGCGGCAACATCTGGACTGGCTGCGTTTTTCACTAAAAAAGCCGTTGAAAAGGATGCACCTTCAGTCGAAGCCACCGCTCCCAAACCCAGTGAGGTCCATCCCTGGCTGACTTCCTATGCGCGATACCTGGCTTCGGAACAGTTCCGGATCACCGTCGGCCCCTGGAAATTCCAGTTGTTCGAGGATCCCACCATGAGCTACCTGTGGTTCTTGTGGTTCCTGGTCTGGCTGGTTTTGATTTACGGGGCATTTTTTTGGGCATGGAGCCGGGTGTTTCCGGCGGGTAGCCCCCGTGGCTTGCCACTCATTCCATCCCTGATTCTGGCAATCGGCCTCACGCTGGCCCCGCAATGGTTTATGGATGTGCCGTGGTTTCCCGGCGCTTCTCCCACCGGTGCCTTTGGCCCCGACACCGCGATGGGCATTATCCCCAAGCCTCACATGCTGGTCTATTACGGCATCTTTTTCTTTTTTGGCTCGCATTACCAACGCCTCAATGATCGCCAGGCCCTGCTGGGGCAGGGATGGTGGTTGATGCTGCCTCTGGCTTTGCTAGGCATATTTCCCATTGGCCTGGCGACACTTGACAACCGTGCGCTGAATGCCCCTGTCCAGGTTCTGTTCACCTGGTTGATGACTGTGGGCATGATTGGCATGTTTCACACGGTGCTGAATCGGGAAAATCCTTTTCGCCGCTACCTGTCCGACTCTTCTTATTGGCTTTATCTGGCCCATCTGCCCCTGGTAATCGCCGGCCAGGCGTTTGTCTGCGATTGGCAAACACCGGCTGTGCTGAAATTCCTTCTGGTGAATGGTGTGTCCATCCTGATCCTGCTGGCCACCTACCAGATCCTGGTCCGGCATACCTGGCTGGGGCTGGTTTTGAACGGTCCACAAAAAAAGCTGTGATGTCTGAGAGTATTTTATTCGGCGGAGCTCTTGTTTTTTGCCGGGAGGGGGTAACCTTGCAGGCTTGCAAGCCATTTATTGAAAAGGGGTGGGCATCAATGAAACTGGCAAGGGCCTTTCCGTTTGATTTTCCAGCCAGGTTATCAACAGGTGGAGTAGGCAAGTATGGGCTTTGGAAAAAAATTTAAGGCCAGTAAAGCCCGTGTAAATAGTATTGTTTCAGGGGCTGGTGCCGGAAAAGCCGCCCAGAATGGAAGACTGGCTCATGCCAGGTTCCATGAGAAAATCAGCCAGTTGGTTGGCGCCGATTTGTCCGCCGAGGTTTCCTATTTGCATGGGCTGGTGGTTATCAGGGCCACTCCGGGTTCGGTGCGACTCGATGCGGTGGCCGGGCGCCTCTCGATGCCAAACCGTGTTTATGAGATGAAGACAGGCGGTAAAAGCCTGGCAATGGCCAGAATTGCCGAAATTCGAGCGCATGTTCCCGGCGGATCCGCCGTCAGGGTTGTGGAAATATATTCCTGAGAATAGTCATGAAAAAGCACCAGTTCCACAAGCTTTGTGAGGGCCTTACGGTTCATTTGCCCGGCTTCACGGTAGGGGGGTGGTTGCTGATCCAGGCGATTGATCACGGCATATTGCGCGGCTTCTCCTGCGACCCGTCCGAATTCGATCCCGACAAATTCGCCCTGGTAGCTTTCGCTCTACCTTTGTTTGTGCCAACCCGCCATGTCCATTTCAATTTTGGCTTCCGCCTGAAAGATGCCGGGAATCGCGACAGGTGGTGGTCACTGGCTGAATCCGACCTGGTCACGGCCTTGCTGGAAACAATCCGGAGTCAGGGGCTGCCATTTCTGGCTGGTTACAACACTCCCGGACAGTTCGCGAACAGTTTTCAGAATAGCGGAAATGAGGTTGACCCTTACTTACGCGAGGCCGTTGGCTTTTCCCATGCCAACCATGGAGATTTTTCCGCGGCATTGGCCAGCCTCGCATCCCTCGCAGAGTCGCTGGAAGCAGGGATTCCCTGGCATGCACCCATACGGTCCCGAGTGGACTTGCTGGCTGACAGGATCAAAACCTCCCAGGCCACAGTGCGGCATCAACTCGATGCAACCATCGTCGAAAGCCGCCTGAATCTGGGCTTGTGAGGGGTTTGGCTCCAGCCCGCTGCCGTTACCCCGGAAAGCACAAAACCGGGAACCAGGCAAGTGCGTGGGTACGGGCCGCGGACTGGTTGACAAAACCGGATGTCAATACTGTGGAATCTGCACCCGGGTGCCACCGTTCATGGCTGACTCGTGGGCGCAAATACCCACCAGGGTCCAGTTGGCGCTAGTGGATGCATCCGGGAAGGCTGGACGGGTGCCACGAATGGCCTCAAGGAAAGCATTGGCCAGATGCGGGTGACTGCCGCCATGCCCACCGCCCTGCGTGAAGCTCAGGTGCTGCTCGTCATCGCTGCTATACACCCCCTTGGTGGTGAAACGCTGAATATCGGTGGGCAAAAGGCTGGCGTAATCTGGCACCGGTGTACGCTGGGGAATTTCCGGCTCGGGCTTGCCCAGGGTATGGATGACCGGTTCTTCCCCATCCACCTGCTGCCATTCGAAAGTGGCCTTCGATCCATACACATCGAAACTTTCACGGTATTGACGCGCGGTGTCGAACAGGCTGCGGGTCACCTCGGCCACCACATCGGAATCATGAACCTTGAAGGTGGCTGTCTCGATGGCGAAGGGTGACTGGTATTTGGGGATCAGCTCCTCGCGGATGCGTCCCGAACCATGACAGACCACGCTCTCGGCATGCTTGCCCAAAATCGCCAGGCAGGGGCTGACACAGTGGGTGGCATAGTGCATGGGGGGCAGGCCTGGCCAGTAATTGGGCCAGCCATCCATGTCTTGCTGGTGGCTACCCCGGAGGAACTGGATACGCCCCAGCACACCCTTGTCAAACAGTTCCTTGGCGAAGAGATATTCACGGGCGTAAACCACCGTCTCCATCATGGTGTAGACACGGCCAGTCTTGCGCTGCGCCTCGATGATTGCCCGAATCTCGTCACGGGTGGTGGCCATGGGCACCGTGCAAGCCACATGCTTACCCGCTTCCAGGGCCTTCAGTGTTTGCGAGGCATGATCAGGGATGGGGCTGTTGATATGGACCGCATCGATGTCCGGATCTTTCAGCATGTCGTCGAATGAGGTGAAGCGCTTGGCGATCTTGAACTTGTCGCCACAGGCATCCAGTTCCGCCCTGTCGCGGCGGCAGATGGCGTGCATCTCCGCGTGCGGGTGAGCCTGGTAGATGGGAATGAACTCGGCGCCGAAACCAAGGCCAACAATAGCGATACGGATCTTGCGATCCGGAATGGTGGTGGGAACCATGACTGCTCCAGCGAAAGGGAAAGATGCTTGAACTGAAAATCTAGAAATCCCCCCACCATGTGGGCAGGGGGGGGATCAGCGGCGCTTGCCTCGGGTGGACGGGTTGCCAGCTACTCCGGGGGCCGCGGCATCATGGTTGGCCCGGTTGCTCCACCAGTATTCGGTCGGCAGCATGGCCACACCCACCAGCAGCAGGTGGGCGATCCAGGTCCAGCGCAAGGCATAGGCCAGGGTCTGATCAAAACCATAAGCATGCAGCCCAACGCTCAACTGGTTGGTGCCGAACCAGCTCCAGGCGGTGATCATGTTGCCGGCGATGGCCAGCGCAGCCACACCCCGGTTACCTACCAACTTGCCCCAGCGGGCGTGCAGTATCAGTGCATTCCAGATGACGATGAGTAATGCGCCATTCTCCTTGGGATCCCAGCCCCAGAAGCGGCCCCATGATTGATCGGCCCAGATGCCCCCCAACACGGTACCGACAAAACTGAGCAGCGTGGCGAAGCAGGCGACACCATATATCTTCCCGGCCAGTGACTTGCCAGCCGTGGGAGACATGGTAGGTGTACACATGCCCCATAGCACATAGCCAATTCCCAAAAAGCCCGCCACGAAGCTGGCCGTGTAACCCAGGGTGACACAGGTCACATGGGTGGCCAGCCAGAAGTTGGTGTCGAGGACCGCCTGGAGCATTTCCAGCGTGTCACCCTTCTCACTAAGGAACTGGGCGATAAGCAAAGAGAGGAAACCGCACACGGCGGCGATGGCGTTCCCCGCGCCGCGCTTGTCAAAACTTTCCAGAACAATGCCCAGCCAGGCGCAACCCCAGCCGATGAACACCGCCGAGGAATACAGGTTGGTGACCGGCGGCCTGCCATGAATGTACATGCGGGTGATCAGCGCCACCGTGTGCAGGGAGGCGGCGATCAACGCCGTGGCGAAGCCGATGTCGCGCAGGCGCAAAGCCGGGGCTGGCACCAGCCAGCCCAGCAAAACGAGCAGGACTACCACCAGATAAAGGATCAGGGTGGCATACAGGGGATTGAGGAAATTATAGCCGTGTTCGAGGCGCAGTTTGCTCATCAGTTCGCTGCCAACGCGAGTGTCCAGCAGTTTGTGGTACTCCCGCACGGCATCGTTGAAATCCTTGGGCCTGTTTTGAGCGTAGGCACCCAGGATCTTGCTATAAATTTCCAGTGCCGGGTCTGGTGGTTCTCCTTCGCGGCCGGCGCGTAAAGCCAGCAGGAATGGCGTCCATACCTGACGATCGGCTGGCTCGCTGGCGTTTTCGCTGTCGGATTCCCTGGTGGCAGGGGGGAACAATCCGGTTTCAGGCAGAGTGAAGGTGGCAAGCTGGATGTGGAGCTGCAAGTGGTTGGCCAGTTCCAGGGCACCTGTCTGGTAGGGATCGAGCCGCTTGCCAGCCTTTCGGGCCTCATTGGCACGCTTGGCTTCGTCTTCCAATAGTCCTAATTTGTCTTGAAACTCCTCCACCGCATAACGCAAACCGCTGCGGCGCTTCAGGCCCAGATTGGCCAACAACTGGTCATTTTCGATGCGGAAGACCTGCAAACTTGGGGCTTTATCGCGCATTAGCCGCGAGGTCATCACCTTCAGCAACCAGTCGATGGCAGGCCTGCTTTTTCCCTTGTCGTCTGTGTATACGGTACGGGTGGTGATAATCATCAGGCTGGTGCGGGCCAGGCTGTCCATAGGCTTGATGCGGCCACCATTCTGGATGGGCAGCGTGCCAAAACCATCGAGATCGAATTCGCTCCCCCGGTACGAGGAGGCCACCAACAGCAGCACCACTACGGAGGAAAGGATGGACGCAGCCACCCAGGTCCACCAGGGAGCATGGTCGGGAAGAGACTGAATGGTTTTTTCTGGCTCGTTCATGCCTGTTTCCTCAAGTGGCGCAGCAGAATGGCGCCGAAGTGCGTGAGCATGCCCAGGCTGACCACCGCGCAGGACAGGTAGGGGAGGGTCCAGCCCGGATTGCGAACCACTTGCAGGACGCTGCCGGAATCGCCAGCCAGGGCCTGATGCTGGTAAAAGGTCTCGCCGGCGTGTCGCATCGGCTCATTCATGCGGATGACGGTGGTGCGCTCCACACCCATGTCAGGGTCTTGCAGCAGCACATCAGACTGGAAATTGAGAGGCTTGTCGGTGCCCGGGTAGACATCGTGCGTGAATTTGTTGAGCGTGATGGTGTAGGAACGATAGCCGCGCTTATTGCGCAGGGCCACTTTCCACGACTCATCGGCAGGGGCATCAGGCGTCACCTTCTGGGTGCGTATGGGCCGTGTCAGCTGGAACCAGGCACTCACCACCCAGACGCCGAGTGATTTGCCGGAGCCTTTTTCCAGCAGTTCCACCTCCGCACCAGGCATGTTGATCCGCTGTTCGGGGTCAACGCCACTCACCGGCGGCCGCTCGGAAACGCGCAGGGTGAGCCCTTCACCCTGAGTAGCGGGGTTTTGGAAATCAGCCGGGAAAGGCTTTTCCAGCAGGTCGCAATTGCCTGCATAGCTGAGCACTTTCACCTGGAAGGGTAAAGCTTCATCCTGGATGGGCGCACCAGATTTGATAGCCTGCCGCAGCAGCTCCTGGGGCACCACAACGGTGTCGATCTGGCCATCGGGACGGGCGCGCGTGAAGGCGAGTTCAAAGAAGCGCAGGCTTTCGACAAAATCAGCCTTGCCCCCCTCCATGATGGTCATGTTGTTTTCCTCGGCGAACTCGCGCGTGACGAACTCGCCGGCCATCATCATGAGCAGACCGCCATGAATCATGAAAATGCCGGAGCGCTGCCAGGAAAGCCTGAATCGGACAAGGTGGGCACTCAGCAGGTTGACCAGCAGGGCCCAGAAAAGCAACTTGCCACCTGGCAGTGGCAGATAAGCTTCGGTCCAGCGGGCCTCGGTGGGGGCGCCGAAGAATACCTGGGCGAAGAGCAGGTGCAACTGGTTGGGCACCCGCACGCCCCATGACCAGAAGTATTCATGCACCACATCCCAGACATCCTGGTCTTTCTGGGCAAGTGTGCCGTAAAACACCAACAGCAATGACAGCACAAAAAGAACCACAGTCAGCCGCAGCGAAGCCAACGGCCGCAAAACCTGCCGCCACAAGGGTTGACCGCGCCGAGGCATTTTGCCGGCCTGGCTAGCCGCATCCAGCGTATTGTCCATATGCTCCGTTGCCCCCAGCCAACTATTGATCCGATACCGGGCCTGTTAGCGCACTCACTCGAATTTCAGTGAGCGCACCAGGTTGTCAAAGCCTTCCCGGACCCCGGCCACCTCGGTGGGTTCCCCCGTCAATTTTACGAACCACAGGGCGTCGGCCCGGCGGATGATGGCTCCGAGCAGCCGTTGTTCGCCGCCCATGGGCCCTTTGCCTGTGATATCCACCAGCAGGGCCTCTTCGGCGCCCGATTCCAGTTTTATTTTCGCGAGCCCCTTTTCCAGGGCGCCTGCTTCTTCTGGGGCCAGCCCCATCTGGCTGCGCCAGCGGTTCACGTTGTCGGGTACCGAGTTACCCTCCGGCTTCAGGGGCGACAAAGTGACACGCACACCAGGGGCCGATGCCACTTCAATGACCCGGGCCGCGAACATGACCTTCTTTTCGGATTCGCGCCAACCCGGAGGGAGCTTATAGGACAGTTTTCCAGCCGCATCACGGGCACCTGAGATGGCGGCTGCGGCATTGCCAGTTGGTCGGGCCCGCGCCATGGGCGGTGTGGCGCCCGGCATGCCGGCCATGGCTTGACGCGGCTTGCGGGTCCCGGCCAGATCCACCGCCTGGACCGTCAGGTCGCCCACCTTGCGCTCGGTGACAACCGGCTTCAGCTCATCTTCCTTCAGATCAGCCAGCCCCAACTCGCCACGCCACCGGTTCACATTGGCGAGCAGCGAACCGGCCACGCCTTCGAAGCGGTTCACCGCCACCTCCAGGCCAGGCTCTCCCGGTGGCTTCAGGGTAGCGAAACGGAGCCCCTGACCTTTGGTTTCGGTCCAGCCTTCGGGCAACTTCCAGGCTAATTCGCCTGACTTGCCGTCCACCCCCAGGCTACCTAGCAAGGTTTCAAAATTCTTCTGCTGCCCGGCCACTGCTTCAGGGTTACCCATCAACTTGAAAAACCAGGTGGCATCGGGCCTGTAAATGGCAGCCGCCAGGGTGCGCGCCGGGGTGGCATCTGCATTGGAGCCACCCGAAGTGCTACCCGAAGTCATGTTGGCATCGGGGGCTACCACATACTCGCTAACCCTGGGCTGTTCCTGGCAACCCCAGGGCGCCAGCAGAAGTGCTGGAATTGCCAAGGTGCGCCAACTGTAGAATATCTGCCTGGGAAGCTGCATTCGATCTCTCGAAAAGGGGCGGGTGATCACCGCGGGTGGTGGGATTCCAGATCCAGGCGTTCCGTCCGCAGAATTCAGAACCAGGCCGATGGCTACAAACCACACAACCCAACCAGAGGCTGAGAAAAGCCAACCTACCTACTATAGTAGGCACTTTGGAATGCACTTTCCCGCATGCGACACCCGCTTCAGCAACTTATCCATGCTGGCACCAGCCTGCCACCGCGTCAAGGAACTCTGGCCCTTTCTGGTGTGTTTACCTTCCTGGCCATACTGCTGGGGCGGTGCCAAACCCGGTCTTCACACGAAAATACTCGTAATCTTCAAAAATAACGCCCGGCGGACCGCTAATCTGGTTTCCTGTGTTGGCATTTGGTTTCAGGGGCATGGCAGCCAGCCTGACCTTAACTTTTCTCGGGATACTATCATGCCCCTCTGGATTTTTCTGCTTGTCGCTCAAAATACCGTGTTCCAGCCAGAAAGTCCCATTGTCCTGGGCAAGCTGGAAATTCCGGGTACTCAGGCTGATCGTTCCGGGCTCACCGGTAAACTCAGCGATGGATCTCCCGCAAACCGGCTGGGGGGCTTTGGCTCGGCTCTGGCAGCCACCGACAAGCCGGGATTCTTCTTCATGCTGCCTGACCGTGGGCCTGGGGATGGCATGGTGGACTTTCCGTGCCGTTTCCATCGGGTAATGCTGAACCTGCCCGAAGCTGTTGGCGTGCCCGAATTTACGGTCCTGGGCACCACCCTGTTGCGTGATCCCCAAGGGGCCATGCTTACCGGTGGGTCCAAAAACCTCGATCACCGCTGGGATCCTGAGGGAATGCGAGTGGGGCCTTGGCCCGCTTGTGTCCCTAACCGGAGAAACCGGCCGGGCCAGGCTGTTTTCCTCAGCGAGGAATACGGTCCCCGGGTGGGGATTTTTCAGCAGGATGGCGTTTTGGTGCGTGAACTTCCAGTCCCGGCCCGGATGCGGGTTAACAAACCCCATGCCGATGCAAAAACCGAAGAAGCTCAAAATGCCGTCGGACGCCAACCAAACAAGGGCTTTGAAGGTCTGGCACTGTCGCCCGAGGCGGATACTTTGTGGGTGGCCACGCAGGGCCCCCTTCTGCAAGACCATAAAGCCGCCAATGGCAGGTGGATCCGCCTGGTGCGTTACAACCTTGAGGCTGGTTCACTGGCCGGGGAGTTTGTGTATCCGCTAGATGCCCCCCATTGCGGTGTCAGTGAGATCCTTTGGGTGAGCCCAAACCAGTTGCTGGTGCTGGAGCGGGATTCATTTGCCGGTAAAGAAGCGAAGGTCAAGCGCATTTACCTGGCCACGAATGCCAACGCCACGGATGTCTCCACCCTCGATTGCCTGTCTGATGCCAAAAAGCCGGTGAAACCCTGGAGAAAACGGCTGCTCGTGGACCTGCTCGACCCAAAACTCGGGCTTGCCGGCGAGCGTTTTCCACCCAAGTGGGAAGGGATGGCCTGGGGGGAGGTCCTGGGGGGCGCCCGCGTGCTTTGGCTGATCACTGATAACGATTTTGTAAGCAAAAACAGCACCTGGGTGCTGGCGCTGCGAATTCCTGAGGGTATGCTGCGGAACTGATTCTCAACTACAGCCTGTCTTTCGGAGACAATCCCATGCGCTTGCTTTCCCACCTGGGCATCGGCCTACTGCTGGCTTCATTGCCCGCTTTTGCCAGTGCCCAAGACCTTCCCAAGGCCGTCATTGACGGTAAAGGCCCTGGTTTTGTAGCCCTCACCCAGGCGCATTTTACCCGCGCCAACTGCAATGAAGACACCTGGAAATTTGGCGATGACGGGGTCATTCGCTGCACCGGCAATCCGGTCGGAGTGATCCGCACCAAGAAGCAGTACACCAACCTTGAATTGGTGGTGGAGTGGCGGCATCTGAAACCTGCCGGGAATTCCGGGGTGTTCCTCTGGGCGCCCGAAGGGCCCTTGTTTGCCCTCAAGCCCGGCCAGCTTCCCAAAGGCATTGAAGTACAGGTGCTCGATCTTGGCTACAAGGAACAGTACGAGAAATCCAGCGGCAAGAAGGCCACCTGGTTCACCTGCCATGGCGATGTTTTTCCTGTCGGGGTGAAGATGAAGCCGTTCCCACCCCTGTCACCGGATGGCTCGCGCAGCTTCCCAACCCAGGAGCGTAGCAAGGGAGTGGGCGAATGGAACCACTACTATGTGCGCGCCATCAATGGCGAGGTCCGTCTGTGGGTGAATGGAGAAGAGGTCTCGGGCGGGGCCAACTGCGATCCCAAGAGCGGCTACCTCTGTCTGGAGTCGGAAGGCTCGCCTGTGGAGTTCCGCAACCTGAAGCTGCGCGAATTGCCCTGAAAACCGGATCAGGGTTCCGCTACCATGAACCGGCCTCGCCCCACTGGACGGAGCCGGTTTTTTCATGACTGAGATCCTGCTGGCCACTGCCAACGCGCGCTATTCACACGCCGCTTTCGGTTTACGGTACCTGCTTGCCAATCTGGGTAGTCTGGCAGAGCGCGCCGCGCTGGTGGAATTCGAGATTTCGAAAAGCCCCCATGAAATCGTGGAAGCTATTGTCGCCCGGAACCCCAAGATTGTTGGGCTTGGTGTCTACATCTGGAATGTCCGGCTGCTGACAGAGGTGGTGGCGCTGCTGAAACGGGTGCGGCCCAGTCTGTTGGTCGTGTTGGGCGGCCCTGAGGTCAGTCACGAGCCAGATGTCCAGGAGATTGTTCGTCTGGCCGACTTCACCATCCAGGGGGAAGGGGATCTGGAGTTCCCCAAGCTATGTGCCGGGCTTCTGGAAGGCCGTCGCCCGCTGATGAAGCTAATCAACGCGCCGCCCCCCCATTTCACAGAATTGCAGCTGCCCTACGCCCTTTACACCGACGAGGACATAGCCCACCGGGTGCTCTATGTGGAGGCATCGCGCGGCTGCCCGTTCACTTGCGAGTTTTGCTTGTCGTCGTTGGAGATTCCCGTTCGCGCCGCGCCACTAGCAGCTTTTTTGGCCGAGATGGACCAACTGCTGCAGCGTGGTGCCAGGCAGTTCAAGTTTGTTGACCGCACTTTCAACCTGAATACCCGGGTCGGTGCCAGTATTTTGCGTTTTTTTCTCGAACGCCTCACGCCGAATCTGTTCCTCCATTTCGAGCTGATCCCCGACCGTTTACCCGATGAGTTGCGGGCGCTGATCCAGCAATTCCCCATGGGCTCGCTTCAGTTTGAGGTGGGTATCCAGTCATTCAATCCCGAAGTGCAGGGGCTGATCAGCCGTCGGCAGGATAACGCAAAAACCGTGGAGAATTTGCGCTGGCTGCGCGAAAACACCAGCGTGCATATCCATGCTGACCTGATTATCGGGCTTCCGGGTGAAACGGTGGAAAGTTTAGGCGAGGGTTTTGACAAACTGCGGGGGCTGGGCCCGCAAGAGATCCAGGTGGGGGTTCTGAAGCGGTTGCGTGGCACGCCAATTATCCGCCACGACACCGATTGGCAGATGATTTACAGTCCCCAGTCGCCCTATGAGATTTTAAGCAACAGGTTAATCGACTTCCCGGCCATGTGCCGGTTGAAGCGATTTGCCCGCTACTGGGATCTGTTGGGCAATTCGGGCCGGTTGGTCCGCAGCCTGCCTGTGCTGTTGGCTCATGGCTCGCCCTTCTGGCGTTTTCTGGATCTCAGTGACTGGCTCTGGCGGACCACCGGGCAAACGCATGCCATTGCGTTGACCCGCCTGTTTGAGCTGGTTTTCCAGTATGCCCGTGAATCTATCGCCGATTCAGCCATGTTGCGCTCTCTGGCTCTGGCTCTGTGCGATGACTACCGCCAGGATGGACGCACGGATGTGCCGCCCTACCTGGCCGGTTTCGACATCCCGGCCCTGCCCAAACCCGAAGGTTATCGCGGCCAGGGGACGATCCGCCAGGCCCGGCACCGGGTAGTTTGAGCGGGGTGTGTGGCCCGGATTTCGGGGCACCGGGCGAGAAAAAGACCTGAAAACCAGCGATATCTGCTGTGCCCCGTCGGTTTTTCCAAAAAGTGCAAAGTGTACCTTGCACTTTTATAATAAAAATGCAAGGTACACTTTGCACTTTATTGCGGCTGGTGGTTGTTATGGGATGCATTTATTTGGGAATAGTGTCTGATGTGTCACGCACTTTAACTGGAAAAAAGAATGATACAGAATACATTTTTATGGTAATAATGACTGGTATACTTGGCACCTTTGGCAGATTGACGGGCTGCAATCCATGTCGGGCTTCATCGATGCAGAATCTGTTCGCCGTGTCCTTCAGGGCCTCAATCCGTGGTGGAGTGGCAAACCGTTCACTGCCCCGGCTTTTCGCAGAAGGGCATTCGGGGTCACTCTGCGCCTGGTGGAAGACCAGGCCCACCGCCGCGCGATCCTGCTGTCTGGGCCCAGGCGGGTTGGTAAAACCACCATCCTGCTCCAGATTGCTGATTGGTTGGTGAAGCATGGGCACGACCCAAAAAGTGTGCTGTATGTCAGTCTCGATCATCCATTGCTCAAGCTGTCGCCCCTGACTGCCATCCTGGAGAACTATCACGAAGGGGTTTACCCCGAGGGCAAGCCCGTTACCTTGCTGATGGATAAGGTGCAATACGCGGAAGACTGGGAATTGCACATCAAGGCTCTGGTGGATCACCATCCTGAATACCGTATCGTGGCGACCGGTTCGGCCACGGTGGTCCATCGCAAGCAATTGGCGGAAAGCGGGGTCGGTCGGTGGATTCGTGTACCGGTTCCCACCCTGTCTTTCCCGGAGTTCCTCCGCATTCGCGGGGAGCCACCTCTGGAATTGCCAGCCAAAGAGAACCTGAACCGTCTTTTCCACAGCAAAAAGATCGATTTTTCGAATCTCGCCGACAAAGCGCGCCCCTACCAGATTCTCTTCAATCGCTATCTGCTGGTTGGCGGATTCCCCGAAACAGCCAAGCATCCGGATATGGATTTTTGCCAGCGTATCTTGCGCGAGGATGTGGTGGAGCGCGTGCTGAAAAGAGACATGACGGCTCTTTTCCATGTCCGCAATGTCAATGCCCTGGAACGATTGTTCATTTATCTGTGCCTGCACAGTGGCGGAATATTCGAAGTGCAAACCTGCGCCAAGGCTTTGGGTGAGGTGCGCGAGACTATCGCCAACCACCTGGAAATTCTCGAGCAGGCCAACCTGATCCGGCGGCTTCCACCGGCGCAAATGACAGGGAAAAAAATCCTGAAAGCGCGTCACAAGGTGTATATGGTGGATGCGGCGCTCCGCAACGCTGTTTTGTTGAGGGGAGAGGAAATCCTGGAGGATCCCGCGGAAATGGGGTTGGTAGTTGAAACAACGGTGCTGGGCCATTTGCTCGAGCATTTTCACCGTGACACCCCTCGGGTCTCCTACTGGAGGGACCCGGCCACCAACCGCGAGGTGGATATGGTGGTTGAAAAGCCAGGCTTCTCCATGCCCGTGGAAGTGAAGTATCGTGAGTCACCAGAGTTGGGGGAAAAGACCGGATTGGTGGAGTTTTGCAAGCGGGAAAAAGTCATTCAGGCGGTGATGGTGACAAAAAAGGAAGCTGACTTCGGTCTTCAAAAAGTGGGCGACCTGTCAACTATTTTTTTGAAAATTCCGGCCCATCTCTTTTGTCTGATTCTTGGAAGTGAAGAGTAGTACTTTTTTTCCGGCGGAGCGGAGTACTGCCTCGACGGCTGGTAAACAGGCTGGGCAGCCTTGCCTGCCAGCCTTGGGCATTCTAAACTTTGCAAACCCGCTCTCCACTGGTGCCAGGCGGGATGGGCGAAAACAACCGATGCGAACTTTCCGACTGCTCCTGCTAGCGCTGTTATCGGTTCATCCGTGCCTCGGCAACGGTCAGACGCTGGCAGCCAACCCGTACCCGGAATGGTCACATACGGGGGCCATGCACATCCTCACCACGCCCGAAGGGGCCAATCTGCCGGCATCGGCATCGGTCGAGGGCTTCCCGCTGCTGGTCCGCCTGCACCAGGATTTTTTTGATTTCAATCAGGCCAAACCAAAGGGAGAGGATATTCGTTTCTCGTCCGCCACGGGCCAGCCTCTGCCCTACCAGATTGAGCAATGGGGTGACGGGCAAGCCTGCATCTGGGTGCGCATACCGGTCATTCGTGGTGACTCCAGCCAGCAAATCCATCTCCACTGGGGTAAGGCCGACGCACCCGGTGCCTCGGACGGCGCAGCGGTATTCAACGAGACAAATGGCTACCTCAGTGTCTGGCACATGGATGGAACCGTGAAGGATTCAGTAGGCACACTGGATAGCAAGGATACCGGCACCAGTTCCACCACGGGGGTGATCGGTGGGGCCAGGAGTTTCCCGGGTCAGGCTGGCATTTTTTGCGGGGACAAGATCACCGGGTATCCGGCGGGTTCTGCCCCTCACAGTTCAGAAGCATGGTTCCGCGCGAAGCAGCCCAATGCCCGGGTTTTGGCCTGGGGCAACGAACACGGGCAAGGCAAGGTGGTTATGCACTACCGCAGTCCCCCTCATGTCAAAATGGAATGCTACTTTTCCGGGGCGGATGTGGAGGGTGAGACCCGGATACCCACGGATGAGTGGGCCCATGTGATCCACACCTATCAGAAGGGCGAGTCACGGCTGTATGTGAACGGGGTTCTGGCTGGCAAATCGATAACCGCCTCAGCTCCACTTGCTATCAAGAATCCAGCGCGCATGTGGATTGGTGGCTGGTACCACAACTACGATTTTGTCGGTGATATCGATGAGGTGCGTATCTCCTCGGTCACCCGTTCTGAAGAGTGGATTCGTCTGCAATTCGAAAACCAGAAACCGTTCCAAACACTTCATGGCCTGGTGGTGAGACCTGGTAATGACTTTTCGCTATCGCACCAAAAACTGGTGGTCGACGAGGGCTCAAGTACCAAAGTCACAGCCAAAGCCGATGGCGCCAGGAAAATCTATTGGCTGCTGAAAAATGCCGGCCAGGAAAAAGTGGTCGCCACTGACAGGCTTTCGTTCACCTTCGCGGCGGGACGGGTGATGGCCGACACCTCCACCACCCTGATCTGTCGGGCGGTTTATGCCGATGCGATCCAAAACCGCGAGGTTCCCATCACTATCCGGGAAAAGATCCCAGAACCGGTTTTCACCCTGGAAGCTCCCGAAAGATGGGATGGCCGCCAAACCATCGAAATCATCCCCCGGATCAGCAATCTGGCGGCCATGGAGGCCCAGGGCGCGGGTAAACTGGTCTACAGATGGTCGGTTTCAGGCCTTGCGGTTACCAAGGAGACTGCACCGGGTAAACTGGTGCTGAAGCGTGGTCACAATAGTGGCCCCATGACGGTGCGGGTGGCCATTGGCAATGGGGGAGCCAAAACCGAGCAGGCAACGACCATCATTGTCCGGGAACCAGCCAATGATGCCTGGGAGCGAAGGGTTCCGGGCAAGAATGAGAAGCCCGAGGATTTTCAGTTCATCCCCCGCGATGACCAGAACGAGGGGACCCTGTTTCATACCGGCGTCCTGGCCGGGCCTGCTGACACCGTGTTTGCCCGACTGTATGCGGATGGCAAGCTGGTTGATACTGTCACGCAAAAACCGGCGGATGACCTGTCGTACTCCCTGGCATTGAAGCTGAAGGCCGGGATGATTCGCTACAAGATTGAATTTGGCTCAAAAGCCAACGGGATTGAGACGGTATCGCATACTGCGTCGGATGTGGTTTGTGGTGACGCCTACCTGATCGATGGCCAGTCGAACGCGGAAGCCACCGATGTGGGGCGGGACGATCCGGCTTTCACCAGCGAGTGGATCCGGAGCTATGGCAGCATGGGGGGTAATCCCGAAGGGGCGCGCCTGAAAAGCTGGGCCAAGGCGGTGGTGCGCGATCGTAATGGTGGCAAGGCCCAGATAGGCTACTGGGGCATGGAATTGGCCAGGCGCCTGGTGGAATCCCAAAAGATGCCCATTTGCATTATCAATGGTGCCGTGGGTGGCAGCCGGATAGACCAGCATCAGCGCGATCTGGTGGAGCCGGCTGATGTCAGCACTATTTATGGTCGGCTCCTTTGGCGTGTGCAACAGGCCCGGTTGACACATGGCATTCGTGGTGTGCTCTGGCATCAGGGCGAGAATGACCAGGGTGCAGATGGCCCCACAGGCGGCTATGGCTTTGAAACTTACCAGCAATATTTTATCGATATGGCGGCTGGCTGGAAGAAAGATTACCCCAATCTCCAGCACCAGCACATTTTTCAGATTTGGCCCAAGTCGTGCTCCATGGGGGTCAAGGGTTCGGATAACCGCTTGCGTGAGGTGCAGCGCAACCTGCAAAACCAGTTTTCCAATCTGAGTGTCATGTCCACCCTGGGTGTCAAGCCACCTGGAGGCTGCCATTTTCCGATTGCTGGCTATGCTGAGTTTGCCCGTCTGATTCATCCGCTACTCGAACGGCACCACTATGGCAAGGTGTTTGAAATGCCAGTCACCCCCGCCAATCTGAAGGGGGCCGCCTTCACCACCAGTGGTCAGGACGAGATCGTGCTGGAATTTGACCAGCCGGTGCGGTGGGACAATACCCTGATCGGTCAGTTCCAACTGGATGGCAAAAAAGGCCAGGTGGTCTCCGGGGTTGTGTCCGGCAAATCGTTGCGACTGAAGCTGGCAGGGCCATCCAGGGCAGGCCTGATTACCTATCTGGATAGTGCCGCCTGGAGCCAGGATCACCTGCTACAGGGTGAAAATGGCATCGCCGCCCTCACCTTCTGCGAGGTGCCGATTCGGACTGGCCAACCATCGCCTTGAGATGGAAACCACGCCACACGCATTGCTGTTCACCACTGTCTTGCCCGCCCCGCTTTTGGAAACGCCATGCTGAAATCACATCTGCAACCTGTCCCGGCAGGTGTGCTCACCTGGTTTGTCGCTTGTTGCGCGCTGGGCGAAATTCAGGCCGAACCACCGAAAAAACCGCCTGATTTCACCCAGGGCGAAAAAGTGGAGATCGAGCAAACCTATAACCTGGGTGCCACCGGTTTGCGTGGCTATATTTATACCAAACCTGCCAGTTTTCACGATAGCCAGCAGGGCCGAACCACCACTCCAAGCCGGCAGATTCTCGTTACCCATGTGGGAGTGGGTTCCCCTGCCGATGGGGTGGTACGGGTGAAAGATGTCATTCTGGGTGTGGCTGGCAAGCCATTCGCCGACGACGCCCGCAAGGTCATCGCCCAGGCTATCCAGAATGCGGAAAAGACAGCGAATCAAGGTACCCTGGCTCTCACCATTTGGCGTGGGGGCAAGACTCGGGAAGCCACCCTGAAGCTGCGGGTGATGGGCGACTACAGCGAAACGGCCCCCTATGACTGCGATAAATCAAAAAAGATCTTCATTGAGGCTTGCAAGGTTCTGGAGAAGGAACCGCTCAGCGACGACCTGTGGGGCGCTGTGAATTGCCTGGCCCTGTTGGCCACTGGCAACCCTGACCACCTGCCCCGCGTGCGGGAGCACGCCCGCAAGATCGGGCCAAAAAACCTCAAGCTGCAATTGAAGGATGGCATGGTGATCTGGGACTGGGGTTACCGCAATCTCTTCCTGTGCGAATACTACCTCATCACCCAGGACCAGGAGGTGCTGCATGCCATCCACGAATACACTATTTCGCTGGCCAGGGGGCAGAGCTTGTATGGTACCTTTGGCCATGGCATCTCAACCCGCACACCCGATGGCAAGCTGCATGGATCGATCCCTCCCTATGGGCCGGTAAACGCGGCCGGACTGATTGGCAACCTGGCGATTGTCATGGGTGCCCGATGCGGGGTGATGGATCCCGAAGTGGTCCCGGCCATCGATAGGGCCTCAAGGTTTTTCGGCTACTTTGTCGACAAGGGGGCCATCCCCTATGGCGAGCACATGCCGTGGCCCAGCCACGAAAACAACGGAAAAAACGCCATGGCTGCCATGCTCTTCGCGGCCCAGGGAGACCGGATGAGGGAGACGCGCTTCTTTGCCAAGATGGTCACGGCCTCGTTTCGCAACCGCGAATATGGTCACACAGGGCAGGGATTCAGCTACTTGTGGGGGGCCCTGGGAGCTAATACAGGTGGGCCGGCTGCCGCTGCCGCCTTTGTGCGGGAATCCTCCTGGCACCTCGATCTGGTGCGCCGCAGCGACGGTTCCTTCACCTACGATGGCGACGAACAGTACGGCGGTGGGAAAACCGATGACAACACTTACTTCGGGAAAAGTGGTTACTACGGTCTCAGCCCCACTGCCTGCTATGTGCTCACCTACGCGCTGCCGCTGAAAAGGCTCATCATTACTGGCAAGGATGCCAATCAGGCGAACTGGCTGAGCAATCAGGATGTGGCTGAAGCGGTTACCTCTGGCCGGTTCGACCTCGACCGGAGGACCATGCCCACCGAAAAACTCCTCACCGCTTTGGGTGACTGGTCTCCGGTTGTCCGCACCTGGGCCGCCGAAGAGATCGGCAAGCGCCCCAACCGCAAGGAACTGGTCGGCGTCTTGCTGGAACTGGCCGAAGGGCCCGATGCCCGCAAGCGCCAGGGCGCGGCCGAGGCACTGGGTTACATCAACAGCGCCCGGGCTTTGCCGGTGCTGGTGCGGTTGCTCACCCATGAGGACCGCTGGCTGCGGGTGAAGGCTGCCAATGCCCTGAAAAACATGGGCGAAACTGCCAAGCCAGTGGTGCCTGCCATGCTGAAGGCGGTGGTGGAAACCGCCGAACCACTGCACCCAGTGGCTTGGGAAGATCCCATCCAGCTCACGCATGGAGAACTGGCCGCGGCGCTGTTCCAGGGGTTATTGCGGACCTCTATCAAGGGCATAGACCCTGAGTTGCTTTATCCGGCAATCCGGGCCATTTCGAGGAACGCCGATGGCATGGCCCGGGCTCAGCTCACCCACACATTCAGCGACCTTCTGACTTTGGAGGATGTGCGCGCTCTGGCACCTGACATCCTGTTGGCGATTGATATCCCGGCGCCCGCCGACACGATGTTTGCCAACGAGATCCGCATGGCCGGCTTGAAGGCACTGTCCAAATACCATTTCCAGGAGGGTATTCGCGTCAGCCTGAAATTCGCGCAAACCCAAAGCGCGCATGGGAGTGAAAGCCGGATGGGCGAAATCATGCGGGAGCTGCTGCGTTATGGCACAGCCGCCCGCGTGGTGTTGCCCGACTTGAAAAAGCTGATCATTCAGTGTCAGGAAGAGCTGGACTTTCCCGATTGGGCCAGGAAACGCAAAATCGAGGCCGTGGAGAAAGCCATTCAGGCCCTGGATTTGGCAACTACCCAGCCCGAGTTGCGCGTTATCACACCAGCCAAAAGAGCGGAAAAATGACCACAATAGCCTGGTTTTCCAGCCTTGGTAGCTCAACCTGCCCTGATCTGAAACAATGACAGCATGTCCCCGTGTCATCGCGGGTCCAGACTCCGTGACCCGGGATGGTGCTGGATATGTTTGTGGTGCCGGTTGAAGGGAATTATCTGATGCAGGGCGGATCAGTTCCGATTCGGTGGTTGCGTTGCCTGGACCCTGGCTGGTGCCGGTGGTGCTTTCCTTTAATTGCTATCCTGGTAATGTATATTGCGGGTGTGGCGGCGGGGTTGGGGCCATGGGATGGATGGCTGCTGGAAAGGGCTTCGGCCTACTGGCACCTTGCCAAAACCACTGGTTTTCCCACTCCCGATCACCCTTTCTCTTCGCTGGCCTTGCCAGGCGAGTACTGCCCTCCCGGTGTGCTCACCGAGTTGGTCCTTGGGTGGCTCCAGGGGGTGCCTGGCCACCCCATCATCATTCGGGCTCTCCGCTGCCTGCTGTTTCCAATCATCCTGCTGACCGTGCGTCGGGCCTGTATGGGTTCTGTTTCGCCAATCCCCCTGCCTTGGCTGGCTGTGCTTGTGCTGGCGTTTTCCTGGGGGGCGGAAATAGTACCTGTTACCCTGGTACTTTTGCTAAGCCAATACCTGTTGTCGCTGACGGGTGGGAACCTGGCGCGTTGGGCTGGAATAGTGCTGCTGGTGGCTAGCCCGCTGCTGGACCGTTACTGGCCCATTTCTGTCCTGTTTTGCCTAAGCCAATGGATCCGGAATGGGCGATTGCACAAAATGCCGGGGCGGTTGATGGTTGTGGCGGTGATTGGCCTGGGCGGGGTTGGCACTTTGCTGAGCACCTGCTACCGATCCATTGTCTGGCACCTTCCCTGGGAATGCCGACCCGATCTGGTGTTCACAGGCGTGGCCTGGGAGGCTGGCCTGCAACCCTGGCTGGGTTGGGAGAGGGCCATAGCCGGTGGCGGCTGGGTAGCGATATTCCATCTCGGCGCGGTCAGCCTTTTTCTGATAGTTGCCCTGGGGGGGGCCTTTCTCTCCAGTCATGTTGTGGCACACCTGCTGGTTTGGCTGTTTGCCATCCTATGGGGATTTTTGGCGCCACCCGCCGCCCCCTGGATCTTGTTTGCCGCATGGCTGATCACCCTGAGTCCCGGGACCTTCCAGAATGTCGCGCAGCCGCAGGCTCCACGGGCTTTTGGTTGGTTATGGTGGGGAAGTCTGGCTGGGTGGTGCCTGCTGCTGCTGGTGATTGGGGAGCGCTGCTGGTTTCAACTGACCCGGTTGGGCACCACGGAGACACAGATCCTGGCCTCCGTGGAGAATCCCGCCTGGCGGCTGGCAGCCGCCATGGCAAATAGCACGGAAATCCCGCCCGATGACTGGCTGGTGATTGACCCCAATCTGGGCCCGGCTTGGTGCATGGAGGGCCTGGGCCCGATTGAGGCGATTGGTCCTGATCTGGAATGGTATGGCGAAAATCGCCTGATCTGGGAATCACGCCTCCGCTCTTTGGCAGGCTCTGAGCACCCCACGGCCCAGGCGCTGGCAGTCTCGCATCCCGATGCGGCAACACGGTTGGCATTACTGAAAAATGCGGTACAGGCGCCCGCGGGTTCCGCAGGATCAGCCGCCGGGGGGATGCGGCTGCTGGGTATGGCGGGGAATATTCCTCTGGTTGAAGCGCCTGCGCGCGACAAGGCGCGGGTTGGGCGCGCGCCCCGTCTGGACCTGTTCATCCCGCTGAATCATAAGACAGGATTGCATGCCTTGGAGCTGGAAGGTTGGCTGAATTGGTACCTTGCCCATCAAATAGCTAACGGGGCGCGATATGACCGGCGGTGTGTCGCCACCCAGTCAGCCGCGTTGGTGGCCCTGCCAGTGGGGGATTTGCTCACGGGTTGGGGAGGAACCTCATTTTTGCCAGCTATCTCCCTGGCTCGGGGTTTTGAAACGGAACCGGCCTGGCTGGTGGCCGCCGAACCCGGTGACGGGGCGGCTGCGCTGGTGATGGCGGCCAGGGCGGGTTGGTCGGCCTTGGCCGACCCGGACGCCAAAGGGGCGAAAGCTGATCTGTTGTTCCGGTTGGGGACTGCGTCGCGACTTCTGGGAATGACCCGGCTGTATTCGCGCCATTCCGAAGGCTTGCGTCTTATCTCCACCGTGCGTCATGCCCAGTCGACCCGTTGTTTGCGATTATCGGCCAATCTGGGGAATCGCGAAGCAGCAGCAGAATTGGCCAGGCAATTCCTGCAACTGGGGTTTCTGGATGCAGCGTTGCACTTTCTTGATAAGACTACCGCGTCTGACTCGCAAGATTCATGGACTGGCGGCAAAGCCATGGTCCCTGCGGATCTGGAACTGTTGCGTCAGGTGCGGGAACAAGTGGCTGAGCGAGGTGCCGTACACGCTTTGCAGACAAGACAGTTGGTTGATAACCCGGTGGCCCAGGCTCAATCGGCTCTGGATGCCGGGCTGGGTGAGACCGCCCTGAGCCATCTGGAAAATTGCCCAGAGACCCTGCTCACCCCGGCAGGTGCGCGGATGGAGCTGGAGCTTCTTGCCTTGCTGGGCCGTACCGACACCTTGCTGGAGCTGGTGGATGGCACCCGCGCTGCGGATCTGGACGGCTATCTGGGGCCCATCAATCTCGAGACCGGTAGTGGCGTGATGATGATCCCGGGCGGGGCTTGGTTCTCCATTCTGGCCAAGGCGGCTCATGGCCGGGTGCATGAGGCGGCTCAAACCCTGGAGGATCTGGCGCAGCGATTCGATGATGAAAAAAGGAGAAACTTCAGGCTGATGCGTTCTCTGGGGCCGCGCCAGCTGGGGTTATGGCTGGGAGTTCCCATGACAGGTACTTGCCAGCTTGGCGCTTTGGCCGGGGCAATTGATCAGGAGGAGCTGGCCGGGATGGTTGCTGACACCGAGAAGCTGGAGCGGTTTTCCTTGGATCTGCGCGGGCTTGAATTCCACCTGTTGTTGCAAGAGAGCAATCCGGCCAGAGCCAGGACGCAACTGGATGGGCTGTTGGACCAAAGCCGCCTCCACAGTTGCTCGCACCTGGGGCTATGGCTACGGGAATGTACCTTGCTTGGTTCGTCCCAGTCGTTCCGCTGAGAGGGATTTTAGCCGCCCGGTCCCGTCCAGGGCCTTGCCGGGGATCGCGTTGCAAGGCGGCGGCAGGCCGGATGTAACCTGGCCAAAGGGTCATAGGTGAGGAAGCGGCCGGGATCTGGGCGGATCATGGCTTGGGTTTGCCGGGTTCGGTGAGGGACTGCAAGCCAGTAATCAGGATTTCGGAAAGTGTTGACAGTAGCTTCAGGCCTGGGTTGTCGGTGGACCAGTCAGGGGGCGCAGGCATATCGTCGAGGGTGATCGCCAGGGCAAACTTTTCCTTGCCCACCGTGATGATGCCCACATCGCTACGCAGACGGTCAAGGGCACCCGGTTTGTTGGCCACCCTGGCACCGCGAAGATTGCGGCCGATACCGTCCTTGTATTGCTGTCGGCCCAGCAGGGCGAGGATTTGGGCAGAATCTTCGGGGCTGATGATCTGGCCCCGGTTGAGCCGGTCCAGCAGGTCCACCATCTCTGCCGGTGTGGTGACGCCAATACCGTGGGTGCTGCCATCAGCCCTCTTGTTCCACGGTTCGTCCCGCGCCCTGCTGATGGCGCCGCCGCCAATCCAGGCCAGGGCGCGGGTTTTTGGCAGGTTGAACCTGTCCATCCAGGTATTGACGGTGTCGATGCCTATTTTTTCCAGCACCAGATTGGTTGCCGAGTTGTCGCTCACCACCACCATCAGTCTGGAGGCCTCGCGGAGGGTGAGGGAATGGCCGTCCTCCAGCTCCATCAGCACACCGGCTCCCTGGGCCCGGTGTTTTTTGGCGAGAGTCAGGCAGTCTTCCCAGCGTAGTCTGCCTGCTTGGACTTCGGCATGGAGGGCCACCAAAATGGGTAGCTTGATTGTGCTAGCCGTGCGCACTCTTTCGGATGAATTGAGGCTAAATGATTTCCCTGTGCCGAGATTGCGGGCGGCTATCCATGCCTTGCCAGCAAATCCTTGCACTATCTTTTCAATTTGCAAGCGGAGGTCAATGGCTTGCTGGATTTCGGCGGTTTGCCCGGGTACCAACAGCAAGCAAGTGCAGAGCAGCATAGCCAGTCTCCCTGTGTTGCCTGAAGCACCATTCAGAGTACCGACGCAGGTGATGGTTCTCAAGCGATGATTGTAATACAATGTCTTACCAGAGGGTTGCTTTGGCTCCGGGTTTGACGGCAAGGCCGTTTGCCCCTATAAAATAAGCCTAATTCGTTGTTGTTCGTGCCGTATTCAAGCGGCATCCCGAACTGCTGACGAAATCAGGCTGGCCCATACCATGGCGAAGAAAATTGAACCTGTCGCCAAAGCCCTGGCTGCTGCCCCGGGGCTTGCCGTGCCACCAGCCAAATCGCAGACCCAGCTCAAGGGGATCCGCGACAAAATCGACAAGCTCGATCAGCAGATTATCAAGCTGATCAACGAGCGGGCCTCCCATGCCGGGGAGATTGGCCGACTGAAGACGGAATCGGGCGAGGATGTCTTTTCACCAGCCCGTGAGGAGCAGGTGCTGAAGCAGGTGCTCGATCTGCATCAACAGACGGGTGGCCCGCTCGACAACACCACTGTCCGCGCCATCTTTCGCGAGATCATGTCAGGCTCCCGGGCCCTGCAGAAGGTGCTCAAGGTGGCTTACCTCGGGCCGGAGTTTTCCTTCAGCCACCTGGCCGCCATCGAGCGCTTCGGCCAGGCTGTCGATTTGGTGGGGGTGGGCAGCATCGCCACCGTTTTTGAGGAAGTGAATCGCGGCCATTGTGATTTCGGCGTGGCTCCGGTGGAGAACTCCACCGACGGTCGCGTTGCCGACACGCTCGACATGTTCATCTCCATGCCGCATCTGAACATTTGCAGCGAAGTGCGCCTGCAGGTGCATCACCACCTGATGGCCATGTGCGAGCAGCAAGAAATTCGCCGCATCTACAGCAAGCCCCAGGCGTTGTCGCAGTGCCGTAACTGGATCAGCAAGAATGTGCCGCATGCGAAGCAGGTCGAGGTTTCCAGCACTGCCACGGCTGCTGAACTGGCCCAGCGCGAGCCCGGGGCGGCTGCGGTGGCCAGCAGGCAGGCGGCCACACGGCACGGGTTACGGCTGCTCTTCTCCGATATTGAAGACTATCCCGACAATGAAACACGGTTTGCCGTCATCGGTCGCCACAATTGCACCCGCACGGGCCATGACAAAACCAGCGTGTTCTTCAAGGTCTCCAACACGCCGGGGGCGCTGGTCAACGCTCTGGAAATCTTTAAGGCTGCCAAGATCAATCTCACCTGGATCGAATCGTTTCCGGCGCGGGCAGGCCGCACGGAAAAGCTCGAATACCTGTTTTTCGCCGATATCGAGGGGCATCAGGAAGATGCCAAGGTTGGCAAGGCCCTGAAGTCACTCAACGATACCTGCAAAGAAATGCGGATACTCGGTTCGTATCCGGTTTCGCCCCTGCCGGCATGATTCTCTCCGATCCATTTCCGATTCACCCCGCCCGCCTTTGTGCGGGCCTTTTCTGGAAGCACCCATGATTATTGTCTTGCAGCCGAAAGCCACACCACAGCAGATCGATGATATCCTCGGCTGTATCAAGGACCTGGGTCTGCGCGCCCATCGCATCGACGGTGAGGAGCGGACCATCTTCGGCGTCATTGGCGATGAGGAGAAGCTGCAATCGCAGCCGCTGGAGGCCATGCCGGGCGTGGAGAAGGTGCTGCCCATCCTCAAGCCTTTCAAGCTGGCAAGTCGGCAGATGCACCCCGCTGACAAGATCGTCGAAGTCAAAGCCGGTGACTATGGGCCGGTGGTGCGCATCGGCGGCGGTCATCTGGCCATGATCGCTGGTCCTTGCGCTGTCGAAGGCGAAGAGATCCTCACCGAGATCGCCAAAACGGTGCATGAATCGGGGGCCAACATCCTCCGTGGCGGGGCCTTCAAGCCGCGCACCAGCCCTTATAGCTTCCAGGGAATGGGCGAGCCTGGCCTGCGTATCCTGCGCGATGTGGGGCATTCGCTGGGTATGCCGGTGGTGACCGAGGTGATGGATCCCCGTCAGGTGGCCCTGGTGGAGCGTTATACCGACATGTTCCAGATCGGCGCCCGCAACATGCAGAATTTCGATCTGCTGCGCGAGGTGGGCATGTGTCGCAAGCCTGTGCTGCTGAAACGCGGCATGGCGGCCACGGTCAAAGACCTGCTCCTCTCGGCAGAATATGTCCTGAGCGAGGGTAACCTCAATGTGGTACTGTGCGAACGCGGCGTGCGCACTTTTGAGGACAGCACCCGCAACATGATCGACCTGGCAGCCATCCCCAATGTGCAGGGCCAAAGTCATCTTCCCATTATCGCTGATCCCAGTCATGCCACCGGCAGGCCCGATCTCATTCCGGCCATGTCGCGTGCAGCCCTCGCCGCAGGCGCTGACGGGGTGCATGTAGAAGTGCATTGCGCTCCCGAGAAGGCGTTTTCTGATGGCCCCCAGGCATTGCGGCCACCCCAGTTCGCCGCGCTGATGAAACAGCTCCGCGACCTGGCCACACTGATGGGCCGCAGCTTCGATAACACCCCTGCGGTCTGACATCAGGCCAAACGGTTACGAACCTTTTTTCGACAGGAGTAGGCGATGCGTGGAAAATTCGTGGCGGGCAACTGGAAGATGAACACCGACCTGGCCAGTGGAATGGCCTTGGCGCATGCTTTGGTGACGGGCTGCAAGGCGGATGCCGCGATCAGCGCAGGGCTGGCTTCCGGCAAGTTGCGCACTGCCGTATGCCCACCCTTCCCTTACCTCATTCCCGTGGGCACGGTGGTGAAGGGGACGGGCGTGGAACTGGGCGCGCAGAACTGTTACCACGAAAAACCCGGGGCCTTCACCGGCGAGGTGGCGGCGCCCATGCTGAAGGAGCTGGGCTGCGGCCTGGTGATCCTTGGCCATTCCGAGCGTCGCCACAAAATGGGCGAGACCGATGCCCAGATCAAAGCCAAACTGCTGGCTGCCCAGGCCGCCGGGCTGGAAGTGATCCTGTGCCTGGGTGAAACCCTGGCCGAGCGCCAGGCCGAGCAAACTTTCGCAGTGCTGGACCGGCAGATTGTTGGTGCCCTGGGTGGCCTGGACGGTGGGGCCCTTGCCAGGCTGGTGATCGCCTATGAGCCGGTTTGGGCTATTGGCACCGGCGTTAACGCCAGCCCCGGCCAGGCCCAGGAGGCCCATGCTTTCATCCGCACCGAACTGGCCCGGCATTTTGGCAGGGCCGCCGCCGACAGCATGCTCATCCAGTACGGTGGCAGCCTGACCGCTGACAACGCGCGTGAAATCCTGTCACAGCCCGATGTGGATGGTGGCCTGGTTGGTGGCGCCAGCCTCGACGCCAAAAAATTCCTGCCCATCCTGCAGGCGGCGGTAGCCTGATGCCAGGCTCTGGGCCGCGGCGGGTGTGGCGGGCTTACGGCTTCATCTGGCGCCGCAACAGCTCCTGCCTTATCCTCTTGCGGGCATAATTCCTGGAGTTTCCCAACCTGTGCCCCTGGTTATTCACGGAGGTGTCTGATGTTTGCGAACCTGGTCCTGACGGCCTTGCTGGCCCTGGCGCAAGACAAGCCGGCGGCCGCCCCGCCCGATCTGGACCCCGTGCGGGCGAAGGCGATGTCGGCGGTGTTCCAGGATCTGCAGAAATTGCAGATGGAAAAACTGCTTCCCGCACTAAAAACCGCCAAAAAGCCCGAAGATGCCAAGAAGATTGTCGCCGAAATGATGGGGCCATTCACTGGCAAGCTGATCAATCTGGCTCAGGAAAAACCGGGCGATACCGTTGCTTTTGAATGCTTTCTGGGCGTGATCGGTCTCTCCATCCAGATGGAGGACACCAAGACACGCAACCAGGCCGTGGATCTGCTGTTGAAGCACCACGGCGACAATTCCCGTCTGGGGATCTTCTGCCAGATGCTGGCCGGTGGTCAGGTGGAGGATGGTCTTGCCTTGCTGGACCGGATTGAAAAGGAATCCAAAAACCCGGGTGTGCGCGGACAGGCTGCCTTGTGCCTGGCCATGGCCTATCAGGATCAGGCCGAAAGCCCCGAGGTGCCTGATGCCACGCGCAAAGAGGCTCTGGTGAAGGCTGCCAGTGCATTCGCGCGGGTTGTGAAAGACTATGCCAGCGAAAAAGACCTGGATGACCGGCCCCTGGGCCCTCAGGCTGAATCACTTTCCAGCCTGGCGGTTGGCAAAAAGGCCCCCGAGGCCATCGCCAGGGATCTCGATGGCAAAGCGGTGAAACTGAGCGATCACAAGGGTCAGGTGATTGTGCTGGATATCTGGGCCACCTGGTGCGGGCCGTGTCGGGCGATGATTCCGCACGAGCGCAAAATGGTCGAGAAGTACAAGGCTAAGCCTTTCACTCTTATTTCCATCAGTGCTGACGAAACCCCCGACATCGTCAAGACTTTCCTGAAAAAGGAACCGATGCCCTGGGTGCATTGGCACGCCGGCCCGGGCGATGACAGCCTGGTCAAAAAATGGAATGTGCGTTTCTTCCCCACCATCCTGGTGCTGGATAGCAAGGGTGTGATCCGTTACAAGAATGTGCGTGACGAGGAGCTGGACAAGGCCGTTGCCGAGCTGCTGGCCGAAGTGAAATAGGCCAGTTCACTGCCGCCATCCTGATTCCTGCGACCCGGTTTGGGGGCGGATGAACCTTTCTGCCAAGGTAACTATTTGAATCTCCTTGCCTGCCCGGGTATGCTCGGGACAAAGCGAGGTGTTCCATGCGAGCGGTTTCCGGTTTTCTGATGGTGGCAGTGCTGACTTTTTCCCTGCGATCTGCCCACGGCCAGGATGCCAAGGCCTTGCCGCGGGCAACACCTGAATCGCAGGGGATTAGTTCCCAGGCGATAGGTGCGTTTATCGCGGCACTCGACCAGAAGGTCACCACCATGCACAGCGTGGTGGTGGTGCGTCATGGCAAGGTGATCGCCGAGGCGTGGTGGCAGCCGCAATCGCCAGAGACCCGGCATGTGCTCTGGTCGCTGAGCAAAAGCTTCTGCTCCACCGCAGTTGGCTTGGCTATTGCCGAGGGAAAACTGGGCCTTGATGACGAAGTGCTGAAATTCTTCCCGGAGCAGGCTCCCGCCCAGCCTTCCAAAAATCTCCGGGAGATGCGGGTTCGCGATCTGTTGTGCATGTCCACCGGTCATGAGACCGAGCCAAAAATGGCACCCGATGGTGACTGGGTGAAACTGTTCCTGGCGCATCCGGTGCCGCACAAGCCGGGAACCCATTTCAAATACAACACACCCGCCACCTACATGCAGTCAGCCATTGTGCAGAAGGTCACCGGCCAAACGGTGTTCGACTACCTGAAGCCCCGCCTGTTTGAGCCTCTGGGGATTGAAAAACCGCGCTGGGATACCAGCCCCCAGGGAATCTCCCTTGGTGGCTACGGCCTGTTTGTCCGCACGGAGGATATTGCCAAATTTGGTCAACTGTATCTGCAAAAAGGCCAGTGGCAGGGCCGGCAATTGCTGACCTCGGCCTGGGTCACCCAGGCCACCAGCAGGCAAACCTCCAACGGTAGCAATCCAAAGAGTGATTGGGATCAGGGCTATGGGTACCAGTTCTGGCGCTGTCGGCATGGTGCCTTCCGCGGGGATGGCAAGGATGGCCAGTTTTGTGTGGTGCTGCCGGAACAGGATACCGTCATTGCCATAACCGCCGAAACCGGCGACATGCAGGGCGAGCTGAATGTGGTGTGGGACCAACTCTTGAACAAACTGGGGAACAAGCCGCTGCCGGAAAACGGGGAGGCCGTGCAGAACATGCGCAAACTGGTGGATAATTTGCGGGTGAAGGGGAAGAAACCGGCCAAATAGCGGCTGGTGGAAAATGCGGTCAGGTCACCCGGGACCCTTTGGTACCGCCGGGTGGCCTCAACCGGGCACAAGCCCACATGTGAACCACCTTGCGGAGCAGCACTTGCGAAACATTTTTCTGGTTATTCATGCCTTGGCGGTTACCGCCGTCTCTTTCCTTCAGGCTGCCGACGAAGCCCTTCCGGCTGCCGCGATCGGGATTCACCCGGGTTTCGCGGTCGAGCGGGTTTACTCGGTGCCGCGTGACCAGGGATCGTGGGTTGCGATGTGTTTCGATGACCAGGGGCGCATCTATGCCTCCGACCAGGGGCCGCGGTTGTTCAGGATCACGCCACCAGCGCCGGGGAAATCCACAGCGTGCCGGGTGGAACTGGTCTCAAACCAGTGGGGCCACTCCCAGGGTATGGCTTTTATCCAGGGTGCGCTGTATGTGGTACAGCATGGTGACCACTCGGAGCAAAATTTCCGGCCTGAAGTACTCCTGCGCCTGCGGGACACTGATGGTGACGACAAGCTCGACACAGCGGAACGGCTATTTGAATTCCCCCGGGTGACAGGTGATGCCGCCAACTGGTATGAACACAGCCTGCATGCTGTTGTGCCGGGGCCGGACGGCAAGTCCATTTATATTGTCAGCGGGGACCGCAATGGGCTTCCCTGCGAGAAGGGGCGCACACCCCGGCACTGGAACCGGGACAGTTGGGGGCACCAATTCGCGAAGGAACCTTACTCGGGTGGCTGGGTGATGCGCGCCGACCTCGACGGCAAAAACAGGGAATACCTCTGCATGGGTTTGCGAAACAGTTACGACATGGCATTCAACCGCCGGGGTGATCTGTTTACCTACGATAGCGATCTGGAAAACGATTTTGGCTTGCCCAATTACCGTCCCACGGCGATTCGCCAGATCCTGAGTGGAACAGATGGTGGCTGGGGCGGGCGGGCGGGGGAAATGCTTTGGAGCTGGACACCCAAATGGGAGGAAATCCAGCCGCCGCTCTACAACATTGGTCCGGGATCGCCCACGGGTGTCTGCTTTGGCTACGGCGCCAGGTTTCCAGCGCGCTATCAGGATGCGCTATTTGCCTGTGACTGGAGTTACGGGCGCATGTTTGCCGTGCATCTCACACCAAAGGGCGCATCTTATTCGGCCGAGCCAGAGCCGTTCCTCAGCGCGCAGGGACTGCCGATCGCCGATCTTGCTGTTTCGCCACGGGATGCTGCCCTGTACTTCCTCATCGGTGGGCGCGGCACGCAATCAGGACTCTATCGGGTCACTTATTCCGGGGTGGAAAGCACCGCTACAGCCACGGATGCACCCCCGGCCACCGCAACCGCCCGGGAGTTGCGCCGCCACCTGGAGGAGTTCCATGGGGAAGCGAACCTGAAAGCCTTGCCGGTGTTATGGCCCTGCCTCGGGCATGAAGATCGGGCCATCCGTGGAGCAGCCCGCACGGCGCTGGAGTGGCAGCCTGCAAACGCATGGAAACAGCGCGCGCTTCAGGAAACCGATCCGCGGCGGGCCTTGCAGGCGCTACTCGCCCTGGCCCGGTCCACGGATGGGGACAAGACCGTGCAGCCTGCCCTGCTCGCCGCGCTGGATCGTTTGGATTTCGATAAACTCGGCAAGGAGGAACAGTGTTGGTATCTGCGCATTCTCACGGTTTCAGCGGTTCGTCACGGCGCCTATGCCGAGGAGGTTGCCGCCCGGCTGATCGCCCGGCTCGAGCCGAAAATCCCGTCCACTGACCGTCGGGTGAACGAGGAGCTTGTGGGGATATGTGCTGGCCTGCGCAGCAAAACCCTGATCGGGCCGACCCTGGATTTGCTGGAGAAGAGTCGCACTCAGGAGGAGCAGGTTCTTTATATCCAGGCCCTGACAGGTTCTAATGGCTCCTGGACCCCTGTACTACGCGAGCGTTTCCTCCAGTTGGCCCTGGAGCGGGTGCCCTACTGGAAAGGTGGCGCAACTGCCAGAGCGATGCGCGACCGCGAATTGCACGCAGTCATTGCCATGCTCACAGATACCCAGCGCCAGAAATACGCGGAACCGATTGCCAGGGCACGGCAGCCTCAGGCAATCATCCCTAAAACCTCTCGTAAATTTGTTAAAAAATGGCGGATGGAGGACCTGATGCCGGACCTTGAGGCCGGATTGGGACAAAAGCGGGACACCGAAAACGGGCGCAAGCTTTTCACCGCGGCTTCGTGTGTTGCCTGCCACAGTTTTCAGGGTGAGGGTGGCTTTGGCGGCCCTGACCTTACCCATGCCAGTGGGCGCTACAGCCCTCGCGACCTGCTGGACAATATCTTGAACCCTGGGAAGGTGATCAATGAACAATACGGCATGATGATTTACAGCATGAAGGATGGTAAAACGCATATTGGCCGCACGGTCAATATGGCTGGCGATATCCTCATGGTCGCAACCAATCCGAACGATCCGGGAGGCAGCGAGGTGCGATTCCGGACGAATGAACTCGAAAGCACCACGCCATCCCCGGTTTCTTTCATGCCTGAAGGCTTGCTGGACACGCTCACGCGATCCGATGTGCTTGACCTGATTGCCTATCTTCAAGGCCGGTGACGAAATCAAACCAGAACTGGCGCTGGGTCTCTTGGAGGATTTCCTCTCCAGCGCAACCTTGCCGGAAAGTGGGTGGTCAGGCCTGGTCAGGCTTTAGTTTTAATGAGCCGGCTCACCTGGGTTTTGCCAACCCTGTGGCGGGCGCCCCGACAACCCCCCGTCTCACACCGGCTGATCCACACTGGCTTGGCGAGCCGGGCCTCGGGCTGTGGCGCATTCGGTGACCTATCAGGCTTGGTGGTAGTCGAGCTGTGGGTGGTGTGTTTTTGGGGGCAACTTTCCAACTCCTTCCAACTCCGCAACTCCGCAACACCCCCCCGGGGGTTGCGGAGTTGGCTTGCTGTGGGCGCATTCGGTGACCTAACAGGCTTGGCGGTAGCCGAGCTGTGGGTGGTGTGTTTTTTGGGTAAACTCAACCGTCGCCGAGTTGAATCTAAGCCCGAGCACTGCCGTGCCCGGCTCACCTGGGTTTTGCCAACCCTGTGGCGGGCGCCCCGACAACCCTTGGTCTCACACCGGCTGATCCAGACTGGCTTGGCGAGCCGGGCCTCGGGCTGTGGCGCATTCGGTGACCTATCAGGCTTGGTGGTAGTCGAGCTGTGGGTGGTGTGTTTTTGGGGGCAACTTTCCAACTCCTTCCAACTCCTTCCAACTCCGCAACTCCGCAACTCCGCAACACCCCCCCGGGGGTTGCGGAGTTGGAAGGCTGTGGGCGCATTCGGTGACCTATCAGGCTTGGCGGTAGCCGAACTGTGGGTGGTGTGTTTTTGGGTAAACTTTTACCTCCTTCCAACTCCGCAACTCCGGGGGGGGGTGTTGCGGAGTTGCGGAGTTGCGGAGTTGGCTGGCTGTGGGTCATGTCGCGACCCGTCTGGTGGGTTTAAGCTGTTTGGGTAGGCAACTTTCCAACTCCTTCCAACTCCGCAACACCGGGGGGGGTGTTGCGGAGTTGCGGAGTTGGCCGGCGGGCCCCTGTTTTTCCGGTAGGGTACCGGGATAGAATGAACCATAAGGCCCACGGGCTAGTCCCAGCGCGCCGTCCCCCTTGGGTTCCACCCAAAGGGTGGAAAGGAGAGGCCATATATTCAACCCAAAATGGGTTGAATAGTAGTAGGAAAACCAAAACCTACTGGCAGGAATATCGGCTGACGCCTCATTCCCACAATCTCTTCGACACCTGAAGGTGTCTGTTTTTTTTTATGAATGGATTCCCATTCAGGTGATTTGAGGCTTGGCCAACTCCGCAACTCCGCAACACCCGGGGGGGGTGTTGCGGAGTTGCGGAGTTGGCTGGCTGCTGACTGGGGAGAGAGAAATAAGTAAAGCGGCAAGGAAACGGCGGATAAGTCAAGAGCCTGCGGGAACCACCCTGAGCCATGCCCAGGCAGCAAGGACTGACGCAGACCAGGAGCCGTTATCAGCAAAGTAAAAAGGGCCATTCTCCTTTTTTGGCAGGGTAATTGGGCTAGAGCAGGGAAATGCCTGGCACATGCAGGGATTCCTGCGGTGGTTATGTTTACCATGTCATGAATCGAGGCAACGGGATGGAGTGATGTTTTTCACACGGAGGAGGATTTCGCGGCTTTTGTGGGGCTGATGCGGGAAGCCAACAGTACCCATGCGGGTGACAGGCTATTGCCTGATGACCAATCATTTCCCACCTGCTTTTGTGGCCAAAAAAGGATGGAAATCTGTGCGGCTGGTTACAATGGCTGCTGACCGCCCATGTCCGGCGATATCACCGCCATTACCTGGGAAGCGGACATGTCGGGCGCTTTTAGGCTTTTCCGGTGAAAGCGACAACCATTGCCTGACAGTGCTTCGGTACATCGAGCGGTACCCCTTGTGGGCCAATCAACGCCGTCAGAGGACCAGAACTGGCGCTGGGTTTCTTGTAGGATTTCCTCTCCAGCGCAACCTTGCAGGCAAGTGGGTAGTCAGGCCTGGTCAGGCAATGCCCGTCTTCAGGGCTTTGGCGGTCCAGCAAAGGAGAAGTGATGGCTGCGGATAGACCCATCCGGATTCCCGACGATCTGCCGGTGTTGCCGCCGGGGGTGTGCCTTCCCGCTGGCGGTGGGAGGGTGGTCCCTGGGGTTCTTTTTTCACTCGTGGCAGCGGGTGCAGCGGTCGCCAGCCTGCTGGTCGACAACGACTGGTTTCAAGTGGGTCTGCTTGGGGTGATCCTGATGCTCGGCCCGGCGGGACTGTTCCTGCGGGCTGGCTTTGCCGGCCATCCGGCGCCGGAAATCGCTACCCAGGTGGTTCTGTCTATCACCTGCCATAGTGTCGTGTGGATTGCCGCCTGCGGGTTCACCCTGGCCACCATGGTTGGCCCCACGGTGGGCACCGTGCGAACCGCCCTCCTTCACGCCACCAGCTTTGGCATACTGGCACTTTTTACCGCGATTCTGGTGCGCGGGGCCCTGGGTGGCGGGGGGCAGAGCTACTGTTTTGGCCTCGTCTTTTCGACAGTGCTCGCCGGGATATTCTTGCCGATGGCCAGCCACCCCCATTCCTACCCCCTGGCCCATTCCCTGATGGCGGTTGGCTTTCTTGGGGGGGCCATTCTTCAATGGGTTCAAATGAGGCGTGCCTTGCCGTCAACCGGCCCTTTCTGATCTCAATAGGGATAGGCCCAGCGTTGAAAAACAATTCCCGATATCCGGCGCGGCTGTAGACCTGGCAGCCTTCCCTCAGCGTGGGGAGGAACGGCCAATGCGGACCATAAAAAGGGCTGGCTGGGGCCGCTGAACGAGATCTGCCCGGGTCATATGTGGCAGGCCGGGGCCAATGGGCTTGCAAACCTGGATTTAATCGGATAAATTAATCCTATTATCTTTGGCTTTCCCAAGTGCCCCTCCTGTCAGCTTGGAGTTCAGCTATGCCAAATTTGTTTTTCGAATCCCGGTATGGGGGTTCACCCGGGAAGGGCCGTGCCTTTTCGGGTGGTTTATCAGCCCATTCCCCCAAAGTTGTGTCCCGGCTGGTTCCCCTGGTGAGGAGCACGGCCGTTTGTGGGGGTAGCCACCCATGAACAAGACTTTCTTTTTCCAGAATGAAGCTGACTTGCAAAGCTTGCTGCGACTGCAACGGATCAGCCCCAGCCAGGGTGACGGCTTGGCTTCCATGCCAGGCGTGATGGAAAAACTCTCCCATTTGCTGGTTCCCTGCCCGGCTTGTGGCCACTTCAGTTGTGGCATCCAGCGTGACGAGAATGAGGATCCGCTGGCGGGAACGGTCTGGGGCGAGGGCGGCAATGGTTATCACAATGGCGACTTCGAAGGCCCCGGATTGGTGCCCCAATTGCCTGTTCCGGTCTTGTCCACGGTCCCTGAGGGGCATGCGCTGGAGGTGCGTCTGCAGATGCGGGTCACCCCCCTCGGCAGGATCGTGCTGCGTCTGAAAATCAATGAAAGCAGCAACGACCAGGATTGTCTGGGCCATGATCGCCTGGGCCAGCAGGAGCAGCCGTGCTATCTCGCGGAATAAACCTGCGGCGCCGCCCTTTTTTTGCTTGCACAAGCCACCCTGCGGGGCCAAAGCCCAGGGGCGATGCCAGCATCAGCCGCATCCGAAAACTGTGTGGATTCATCAGGAGAATGCAGCCATGTCAATTTGTATCCAGACTAATAGCCCCACCAAAGGTCTGATGGTGAACTCCTGCCCACCCTGGCCCAACGAAGCGGTGGTGGAAATCCAGCTATTACTGCCTGCCTTGCAGGCTAAATTGCTCGATGACCTGGCATATGCCCGGGGGAAATCGTTGGGCCGCCTGGTCCGCGACCTGCTCCAGGACTACCTGGCCCAGCAGGGTTCCCACCCGTCCCCCGGCCCCGGGGATCTGCCCGGGGTATCCGAACCGGGCAAATCCTGACTGGCCGAATAAGGGGCTTGCAACCGCCTTGTTCCGGCAGCGGGCATCGCCATCCGCGCTCCCAGGTTGATACCTTTGCGATAGGGCCCGTTCTTCCCGGGTTTTATTGGTTTTCCCTGAGAGCGCGGCCTCCGGCCCGCTTCTTCCTGCATCCCCACCCTCCGGGAAGATATTCGGGCAGCGGGCGGGCCTCTGTCTGGTCACACCCCCGCCCGTGCCGCGTCGATATAGGCCTGGAAGTTTTCGGGTGGAGTGCGGCGATCGACGCCGTGGTTGAGGTTCAGGATGTGGCGCTGACCGCCACCGGCTTTCAGGCAGTCACGCACGGCCTGCCTCACCTGGTCGGGTGTGCCTTCGCGCAGCATTTTTTCCGCGACATTTCCCTGGAAAACCAGGTGCGGCCAGCGCGCCCGGGCTTCGGCCAGGTTGTGCCCTGAACCCAGCGACACCACAGGCGCGCCCGCCGCGCACAGCTTGTCGAGATAGGGGCTTTCTTTCACGAACAAAATGGCAGGTTTGTCAGGATGAGTGCGGGCGGTCCGGGCCAAAATCTCCACATGCCAGCGCTGGGCCCAGGTGTCGTATTCCACCTCGTTCAGTTTGCCGGCCCAACTGTCGAACAGTTGCCAGGCATCGGCCCCCAGTCCCAGCAGGGTGTTGACAAAACCCACCGTGGCATGCCCCAGCCGTTCGAGCAGCGCCGTGAAAACCTGGGGATTCTCTGCCGCGAAAGCCCGGGTGGCGACCAGGTCCTTACCCGTGCCAATGCAGTAACTCGCCACCGTGAAGGGGGCCCCCGCAAACACCAGCACCGGCAGGCTGCCGGCCAGACGCTGCCGCACGCGGCCCAGCAGGCTGGTGATGTGCCCGTAGCTGGAGGGGGCAGGGTCAGGGTTGAGTCTTTCCAGATCTTTCAGGGTGCGAATGGGCCGGTCAGGCACCGGGCCCCGATCGGTTTGCAGGGTGAAAGGCAGCCCCATTGCCAAAGGCAGCGTGGTGATATCGTAAAAAAGGATGACCGCATCCACTCCGAAACGGGTAGGCAGGATCGACACCTCCGCCGACCGTTCCACATCCTCCGAAAACGAGAAAAAATCCTGCCCGGCGCGCACGCGCATGAACTCGGGGTCCCACCGCCCGGCCTGACGCATGGCCCAGACAGGGACCCGTTCGATGGTTTCGCCCCGGGCGGCGCGAAGGAGGAGATGTTCAGTGGTCATGGGTATCTGTTTTCCTGTCGCTTGGCTGATACTGGTAGTTCTAGAGGATCAAACCCCGGGCTTCCGCCCCAGATACAGGGTGGCCACACCCAGGGTGAGGGGATGGTAGCGAACCTCGCGCAAACCGGCGGCTTCCAGCAGGCTGGCCAGGGCCTGCCTTTCCGGGAAGGACGCCACGCTGGCGGGCAGGTAACCATAGGCAAAATCGTTGCTGCGGCTCACCCATTGGCCAATCCGGGGAAGGATATTGCGGAAATAAAAGCGGTAGATCCAACTGAAGGGCCAGAGTCGGGGGCTGGAAAATTCCAGAACTGCCACCATGCCTCCCGGCTTGCACACCCGGGCCAGCTCCCGCAAACCGCCTGCTGTGTCGGAGACATTCCGCAACCCAAAGGCCACTGTCACCAGGCCAAAACAAGCGGCGGGAAACGGCAGGCGCAAGGTATCGGCTGCCAGAAAAGCAGGCCCCGGACCGCCCCGTTTTTTTTGGCAGGCGTGTTCCAGCATGGGAATACAGAAGTCGGTTCCCACCAATGAATTACGGCCCTTGGCCAGGCGAAAATAGGCCAGGGCCAAATCCCCGGTGCCGGTGCAGGTGTCCAGAACTGCGGAGCCGTCTGATGGTAGCGGTGCCAGACGGGTGGTGCGCCAACGCCAGTATCTATCGATATGGAAGCTTAGCGTGTGATTCAGGAAGTCGTATTTGTGGGCGATGGTGGCAAACATGCCCTGGATGCGCGAGGCGCTTTTGTCGAGGGGCAGGTTTTCGGAAGAATTTCCAGCGCTCATGTGTCCCTCGATCTTCGTGGTGCTCGCTTAGTACAATAGGATAACTGTTCCCAGGGAGTTCCAGATCATGAAGATTCCTGTTTGGGTGCCCCTCAGTGGCTTTCTGTTGCTGGGGTTTGTGCCGGATACCCGCGGTGGCTGAGGCAAGGGCCCGGCGGTGCCTGCCCAGTTGGGCTTTGGGACCTCCGCTTCTGCCTCTGATGTGAATCCCAGGCGCTACAGTGCCGAAGAGATGCGTGCCGTGGCGCGCCATAGCATGGCCATGGCGAAAGTCCTGGCCCGGCCAGATCATGAAGAGATGCTTGAGCTAGCTAAAAAAAGCACCGACATGCACCACCGCGTGGCCGCCGCCTGGGCCATGGGGATAGCTTGCAAGCATGATTGTGGGCTGACCGCCCTTTTATCCGATCCTGATCCGCTGGTGGTGCTGGCGGCGCGCGAGTCGTGCGTGCATCTGGCCCGGGGCAAGTATGCTGACAAGGCGGTTGATTTCGGTCCCACTCCATCGGCTGGTTCCGCTGATAAAAAACAGGCCCAGGAGCTGTGGGAAACCTACTTCGAGAAGCGGGTTGCCCTTCTGGCCAGGCAGCAAAAGGCCCAACCAGGCGTTAAGGCTCCGCTGGTGGAACGGCTGGGTGCTGGCGCCAAACCCGATGTCTACGACATTCTGAACCTGCCCCGAGGCAAGGATTGATTCCCGGACCTTGATCCGGCGGGTCCCGAAAAGGTAACATCCGCTGCCCCGGCACCCCGCCGGGGCCGAGGTGTTGCATGCGTGTGTTGGTGAGTACCCGATCCCTGGCCAAACCGCCCACCGGTATTGGCCACTATACTGCGGAAACCGTGCGGGCCTTGCGCCAGTTGCCGGGTTTGCAAGTGCGAGAGTTCCCCGCGCGCTGGGTGCGTCCCCTCGCCCGTTACCGCGAGCGCCATCTCGATTGGTGGCTGGGGGCGCTGCAACCGCCACCGCCGGGCCTGTCAGGCCAACGGGTCACCCATTCCCTGGTCAGCCGGCTGGAGCGCTTTTTCTTGCGCCAGCATAGCAAACAGTCGTGGTTCACCCCGGCGCGCAATGATGTCTATCTGGAGCCCAACCATGAACTGATGCCCACATCCCTGCCCACTGTGGTTGTGGTGTACGACCTGTCGGTCTTGCGTTTCCCCCAGTGGCACCCGGAGGGGCGGGTGGCGCACCACCGGGCATTTTTCGAAACGCTGGCGGAGCGTGGGCAGTCCCTCACGGTGGTAACCATCAGCGAGGCGATCCGCCAGGAGGCGATTCAGAGCCTGGGCCTGCCCCCAGACCGGGTGATTACCGGTTGCTGTGCGCCCAGAACCCTGATGCGCCCAGGCTTGCCCTCCGCGGATGCACCCCAGATGGCCCGCCTGGGGCTCACACCCGGCTATTTTTTGCATGTGGGCACGCTGGAACCCCGCAAAAATCTGGCCCTGTTGGTGCGGGCCTGGTCTGGCCTCGATAGTGCGATCCGCCTTGCCCACCCGCTGGTGCTTGCCGGCGGCCAGGGTTGGGGCGATGAGGCATTCCAAGATGCCTTGCGCCAGGCTCCGGCCGGAATCCACCATCTGGGTTATGTGGACGAAGCCGATATTCCCGCCCTCTATCGCTGTGCCTTGTCGCTGGTCATGCCCACCCATTACGAGGGTTTTGGTATGCCTGTCATCGAAATGCGTGCGGTGGGCGGTGCGGTGCTCACTTCGCTGGACCCCGCTGTGCGGGAAATAGCTGGTGATGACACCCCCGGTATTGCCGCTGACGATCAGGCCGGCTGGACTGCCGCGCTGGACCGGGCAGCCGCAGACGACAACTGGCTGGCGCCCCAGCGATCTGCCGGCCCTGCCTGGGCCGGGCGGTTCACCTGGCGACGCGGGGCTGAGGCGGTGCGGGATGCCTGCCGGGTGGCGATTGTTGGCACATCTGCCCGGTCGGGGCCGGTCGCAGCATGAAAGCAGGTAGACCATGCAGGTAGTCAAGGGGCATGAAGGGGCCGGGGCCACTCGCAAGCGCGGACTGCGCGCGCTGCCGGGAAAAATCCGCCGGGCCCCGGCGTTTCTGGTGAAGCTGGCCCATATGGCCCGGTTTGCCGCGCAGGCCTGGAAGCTGTCGCGGCGTGTCGCTCCCTTCCAGATTTTTGATGCCGCAGACTGTGCCGCTGAACTGGCGGGGGCAGGGCTTCCCTGGCCCGGCACCGACACGCAACTGGCTGAAGCCGCAACCGGCGAAGCCAGCAGCCTGCTGGCGGTGATCCGCCTGCTGCAAGACCAGCCCGCCCTGCGGCAACGCTTCCCACGCGCTCTGTCGCAAGGCCTGGAAGGTGGCTTCGCCCGCTGGTTGCTGGAGTCTCCCGAATCCCCCTGGCCCATCCAGGCCCGGGCAACCCTGCGGGCTGCCTGGCTGGACCGGCCCTCCCTGGCGGCACGCCGGCTGTGGCAACATCTCGATCATCTGCGCACCTTGCTCCCTGCGGGTTTGTTGCCACCCTGGCGGCGCAGTCTCATCCGCTGGATGGTGGGCACCGCCCGGCCGGCACATGGAACCCCCCTCCCCAGTATTCTCTGGTTTTTGGCTGAACTGGCGGAGGATCCGGCCAAAGGGCTGGATGAATTGTGGCTCGATAGCCCAGCCTGGCAGGCCCGCTGGCCACGGGCCCAGGAAGATCCCGCCCAGCGTCAGGCCTTTTTCGCCTACGCGGCCCGCATCCCCGCCATGGCTCCCCATGTCCAGCAGGTCCGGCAGGCCAACCCCCCGGGCTTCCCGATGGAAAAAGGAGAACCCGCCGGGGTGAATCTGTACGGCCATTTTTGCTACCCCTCAGGCCTGGGTGAGGCGGCCTGGCAGATCCGCCGGGGCCTGGAGGCGGCCGGGGTGTCAATCGCCCCGCGCGACATGCCCGCCGCCATCCAGCACGATCTCCACGACCGCAACGGCATGCGCGGGCCAGAAATCCACCCGCTCAGCATCCATGTGTTGCCACCCGAGCATCAGTTTCATGAGATCTTCCAGCGTTCCATGAGTCATCCCCGCCCGGATGCGCGCCGGGCTGCGGTGTGGTACTGGGAATTGGAAAAAACCCCGGCGCTGTGGGCCCAGCGGGCTCGTTCGTATGACGAAATATGGGCTCCCACCCGCTTTATCCGCGACAGTTTTGCCCAGGTGATGCCGGTGCCGGTGCGGGCGGTGGCGCCCGGGGTGTCATTGGGGCCTGTGGCCCAACGCGACCGCGCCCATTTTGGCCTGCCCCAAAGCGCCTTTGTGGTGCTGTTTGCGTTTGACATGTGCAGTGTGATGGAGCGGAAAAATCCGCTGGGGCTGGTGCGGGCTTTCCGCCAGGCGTTCCGGGCAGGTGATGATGCGCTGCTGGTGATCAAGGTGACACGAGGCACCTTCGACCCCGATGGCCTGGCGCTCCTGAAAGCCGAGGAGGCCCAGGGCAGGGTGCTGTTGATCGACCGGGTGATGAGCCGGGCGGATGCCATGGCCCTGATCCATTGCTGTGACACATATGCCAGCCTGCACCGCAGCGAAGGCTTTGGGTTGACCCTGGCCGAAGCGATGCTGCTGGGCAAGCCTGTGGTGGGCACCCACTATTCGGGCAATCTCGATTTCATGACACCGGAAGTGTCCCGGCTGGTAGCCTGCAAAAAAGTGAATATCGGCCAGAATTTGCCCCAGTACCCCCAGGGGTCGGCCTGGGCACAGCCTGATGAGGAACACGCCGCCAGCCTGTTGCGCGGTTTGTATGAGCATCCCGCTGCCGCACGGGCCCTGGGTGAGGCGGGACAGCTGCATGCCCAGCGGGTGCTCGATCCCCAGGCGGCTACCCAGCGTCTTTTGGCGGCCCTGACGGCATTGGGCCAGGGGCAAACCGGCAAGCGGGTCGCCTAAAAAACCAGGCCCTGGAAAAATCCAGGGCCTGACAGGTGAAGCAGATGAGCTGGAGAATCACTTCATCTTCTTATCGCCACCAGCGCTAGGGATAGCACCCCGCTTGGGAGCGGGCGAGTTTTTTCCGAGTTCAGGATTGGGATCCTTGTCTTTGGCGCTATTGCCTTCGCAACCGATCATGGGAGATACCAAACCGGCCAGGAACAAAGCGCAGCACAAACGCAGAACCATGAATTATCCCTCCAGAAAAATAAAGCCGACGAGGCAGGAAACCTCGTCGGCGCAGAACACAGAAGTGTTAGTCAAGCTTGTTGATTTCCCCACCGGCAACCGAAGCCAGAGCTTCGAGAACCGTGTAGTTGATACCACTGATCTGCCCGGCGATGGTGGTGCCAGCTGCATAGCTCACAAACCGGACTGAGCCGTCCATGAACTGCCAGTTGGCCCCACCCGAATGGAAGCTCCAGTGATGGGAGAAACCATTGGGGTCATTGGCACCCGTGGTAGCCGAATAGACGCCAGGCGCCGAGTTGATACCGGTGCAACGCTCGCGTACACCCAGCAGCATATCCCCGGCACCAAAACCGGCGCCGTCATAGCCCCAGGCCACCCAGGCCCAGCCATATTCCAGGGAATTGTCTGGTGGGCGCTCACCAATGCCTACGGTGTTGGTGGTGCCATCGAGAATATCGCCGATGGTCCGCTTGGAATTCACATAGAGCATGCCATCCTGGCCAGGCAGCTTGGCGCTGGTGGCTGTGGGATTGCCTGAACCACCAAGGGTCTCTCTAAAGCTGTCGCGGCCAGGGCAGCCGAGATAATCAGTCAGGGCATGCAGGTTGCCAGAGCCAGGCTCGGACCAGGCCATTGAGCCACGCGAGTCAGAGGGGCAGGACCACATTTTGGATTTGCAGCCCACAACAGTGTTCATGCCACCCGACAAGCCGGGCAGGAAAGTCCACCAGGGCCATCCTAAAGGGTTGGCGGTGGCAGCCTTGGCCACGGCGTCTTGCTCGATATAGGGAGCAATGCGGACCATCCAGCCCCAGTAACCATCAGCCGGGTAGCTGGTGGTAGCGTTCGCCCAGCCATTGGGTGGTGGATCATAGGCGGGTACCCGCGGAGACCTGCCGCCACCCCACCAGCCAGCGCCGGAGGTTTGGCCCATGCCCAGGGTGACACCGGCAGGGAATTTACCGTTGGCACCCTCGTAGTTCATCAACGCCAGGCCCATATTCTTCATGTTGTTGGTGCAACTCATGCGGTTGGCTGATTCGCGCACTTTCTGCACGGCCGGCACCAGCAAGCCCACCAAAACCGCAATGATGGCAATCACCACCAGCAGCTCGATGAGCGTAAAACCCCTACGCTTCGTGGTCATGCCAAAACTCCTAACTGATTAAGAAAAATAAAAACCAAGGCCAGTGAGGAAACCAGGAGGGCAGCAAAATTTCCAAACCTTAGTCACTTTAGATTGCTTTGGGGAGGGAATGCAATAGATGCACCTGTTTTTTTATTAGGAAACACGCTTTTCAGGGCAACCAGGAACGGTTTTTCGGTGAGTAATACCTGGCTCTCGGAACTTGGGCAACCGGGCAGCTGAATCCAGTCACCCAAAAACCTGCGGGTAGGCCAAACGGATCCATCGATTTTTCCCAGCTTTTTCCTAAACCAGTATCACCATGAGCAGCCCAGCAAACCCACCCAGTCCGCCCAACCCGTCCCCCGAAAGCCCAACCCAGGGTCTCGATTACCGGGCCGCCGGCCAGGATCTGGAACTTTACAACAAAACCCTCGATGGCATGGCCCACTGGGTACGGCGTACCCACACACCCAGGGTGATGGATGGTTTTGGCGGTTTCGCCAGTCTGGTCAGCCTCGATTTCAATAATCGGCTCTTTGCCCGCAACTACAAGCACCCAGTGCTGGTTTCAGGTTCAGATGGCGTCGGCACCAAACTGAAGGTGGCGGCGATGATGAATCGCCACCACACCGTTGGGATCGACCTGGTGGCCATGTCGGTCAACGACTGCCTGTGCTCTGGCGCCGAGCCGCTGTTTTTTCTCGATTACATTGCCATCCCCAAAGACAACCCCCCTCTGGTCGAGGCCCTGGTGCGCGGCGTGAGCGATGGCTGCATCGAGGCCGGCTGTGCCCTGGTGGGCGGTGAAACCGCCGTTCTCCCCGAAGTATATCGCGATGGCGATTACGATCTGGCCGGCTTTTGCGTGGCGGTGGCCGAGCGCGAACGCCTGCTCACCGGCAAGCGGATCCGTGTGGGGGATCTGGTGGTGGGTCTGGGCAGCACCGGCTTGCACAGCAACGGTTATTCCCTGGCCCGCAAGATTGTCTTTGAGCGCGCGGGCCTGGGGGTTGATAGCCTGATTCCCGAACTGGGCCGGACAGCTGGCGATGCCCTGCTCGAGCCCACCCGCATTTATGCCCGGGTGATAACCGAGCTGCTGAATCATTACCCGGTGAAGCGCAAGGTAGTGCGTGGCATTGCCCATATCACCGGCGAGGGGCTGGAGGGGAATGTGCCGCGTATTTTGCCGCCCGGCTGTCGCGTGCGGTTGTGGAAGAACAGCTGGCAGGTGCCGGCCATCTTCCCCTGGCTCCAGCGCCTGGGAGGCGTTTCCGAGGAGGAGATGTTCCATGTTTTTAATATGGGGCTGGGGATGGTGCTGGTGGTGAGCCGGCACTTCGCCGGGAGTATCATCAAGCAGGTGGAGCGGTTGGGTATACCCGCCTACCTGGTGGGCGAGGTGGCCGCCGGGGAAACAGGTCTCGATTTTGTCGAGCGCCCCCACTGCCCTATTTGATTTTCAGGTTTTTCAGGCGCTTCTGCCCAAAGGGGCGATTCGGCCGGTTCCAGTATCACCCGAGGTTGCCAGACTCAAACCCAGCGAGTAACACGCCATGGCCAGCCAGCAGGTCGAGCATCCAGTGGAAGACAAACGGGCGGGCATGGCCGAATTCACAGCCCGGGCGGTGCTGGTGGGGGCCGTGCTGGGCATTGTCTTTGGCGCCAGCTCGCTTTACCTGGTGCTGAAGGTGGGTCTGACCGTCTCTGCCAGCATCCCCGTGGCAGTGCTTGCCATCACCCTTTTCCGCCTGCTGGGCATCACCGGCCTGGTGAAGCGCACTACCATCCTCGAAAACAACATTTTGCAGACCACAGGGAGCGCCGGCGAATCGATTGCCTTTGGCGTGGGTGTGACCATGCCCGCTCTCATGCTGATCGGCTTCGACATGGATCTGCCGCGCGTGATGCTGGTGTCGGTGATGGGTGGGCTGCTGGGCATCCTGATGATGATCCCGCTGCGGCGTCTTTTCATTGTGCAGATGCACGGTGCCCCGGGCCAACCCAACACCCTGCTGTACCCCGAGGGGACCGCCTGCGCCAAGGTGCTGGAATCGGCTGAGCAGGGCGGTGCCCAGGGTGGGGCGGTGATGGCCGGCTTCGCCATCGCTTTTGGCCACAAGATCCTCAGTGAAGGCGCCGGCCTCCTCAAAGCCGGCCTGGAGGCCCCCCTGGAGTTCTTTTCCCGCGTTGCCCGCGTTTCGAGTGACATGGGGGTGGAACTGCTGGGGGTGGGCTACATCATTGGCCTGCGTGTGGCCGCGCTGATGGTGGCTGGCAGCGTGCTGGGTGCGCTGGTGCTGCTGCCGAGCATGGCCTTCTTTGGCGATGGCCGTGAGGGCGTGCTGGTGCCGGCCCGCGCGCCGGTGGGGCAGATGGACGCCGGTGCCATGCAGGGCACCTACCTGCGTTTCATTGGCGCAGGCTGCGTGGCTGCTGCCGGCATCTTCAGTCTGATCAAAACCCTGCCCACTATTGTCGGAGCGGTGCTTGCCACCTTCCGTGGGCGAACCCAGTCTGCTGGCCTGGGGGCTGATGGCAAGATCCGGCGAACCGACCGGGATCTGCCCCCCTCCTTTGTGGTGGGCGGGATTGTGGTGCTGTCGGGTATGCTGGCCTGGTTTCTTACACCCCAGGTGGGTTTGCCTGGCGGGGCCATTGGCGCCGCTCTGGTGCTGTTCTTCGGCTTCCTGTTCGTCATGGTGTCCAGTCGGCTGACCGGCGAGATTGGTTCTTCCAGCAACCCCATCTCGGGCATGACCATTGCCACCCTGCTGCTCACCTGCCTCATTTTTCTGGCGCTGGGCATGAACAGCCAGCGCGATGCCCTGCTGGCCTTGTCGATCGGCGCGGTGGTCTGCATCGCCGCCAGCAATGGGGGGACCACTTCGCAGGATCTGAAAACCGGCTTTTTGGTGGGTGGCACCCCCTACCTGCAGCAATACGCCATTCTGGTCGGGGCGCTCACCAGCGCCGTGGTCATCGGCGGCACCCTGCTTCTTTTCAACCAGGCGGGCGAGGTGCTGAGCACCCGGGATTTGCCGACCGAAAACGTGCAACAGTTCGAGGCGGATATCCGTGCCGGGGGCAGCCGTCAAGTTGACGGCATCGACTACAGCGAGTGGCGCCCCTCCAAGGCGGCCCGAAAAGCCATCACCGGCCTGCAGGATGCCCAATACCTGGTCGACATGCGTTACACGATAGCCTTTCTGGTGGATCCCACCATCACCGGCCGCTACAAAGAGCGCGACCACTTCCAGTTCCTTCCTGGGCCAATACCGGTGCCCGGCCTGGCTGCCTTGCTCCCGGCGGTGGCGAGCACCGCCCGCGCTGACGGCAAAACCCTCAAGCTGGTGCGTTTGCCGAAGCATGAGGAGATGGAGAAGTTGCGGGCCGCAGAACTGGGGAAAGTCTTTCATAAAGAACCCACGGATGCTTCAACACCCTTGAAGCTGGCTGAAACCCTGGCGGCTGCCGGTATGGAGGAGGGTGAATACCTGGCCGACCCGGCCGGCAACCTGGTCAGCCGCAACCAGCCCGAAGAAGTGAAGATGAAATTTCCCGCCCCAAAAACCCAGGTGATGGGTCTGATCATCCAGGGTGTGCTGGGGGGTGACATCAACTGGACCCTGGTGCTGATCGGCGCCATGATCAGCCTGACCCTCGAGCTATGCGGTGTTTCGTCGCTGGCCTTCGCGGTAGGTGTGTATGTGCCCATGGCAGCCACCATGCCTATCTTCATTGGCGGCCTGGCCCGCTGGGCGGCCGACCGGGCCCACTCTGTGCTGCTTCCCGCCGGGGCCAGCGAGGCCGAGCGGCAGGAGGCTGAAGTAGAGCGCATCGCCCGCACCGAGAGCTCTCCGGGCGTGCTCTGGGCCTCGGGCCTGATTGCCGGCGGCAGCCTGGGCGGTGTACTGCTGGCTTTCCTGGAGTTCACCCCCGGGGTGAAGACGGTGCTGGAGCAAAAGAAACTGGTCGAGGCCTGGAACCTGGGGGGCTGGCACGACCTGATCACCCTGGTGATCTTTGCCGGGCTGGCGCTGAGCCTGGTGGTGCTGGGCAGGCGTGGAGGGGTGACGAAAACCAATTAAATAGTAGCTGTAATGACTTGTTTCTGAATGGATTTCCAACTGGGGGATGATTTCATGTTTGCAATCTTTTTGAGGAGGGCCCTTGTGGCCATGACAGTACTGACGGCGGGCACACCCGCCCTTTTGGGTGACGAAGGCATGTGGCTTTACACCAACCCGCCCCTGGCGCGGCTGAAGGAGCTGCACGGGTTTGAGCCAACTCCAGCCTGGCTGGAACACCTGCAGAAAAGCTCGGTGCGGTTCAACTCGGGCGGCTCAGGCTCGTTCGTCTCGAAAGACGGCCTGGTGATGACCAACCACCATGTGGCGGCTGATGCCTTGCAAAAAATGGGCACACCCGAGCGCAATTACTACCGCGACGGCTTCTACGCCAAGACCCGCACCGAAGAGCGCAAGTGCGAGGCGATGGAACTGAATGTGCTGGATTCGATCGCCGAAGTCACCGCCCGGGTGGAAGGGGCTGTGCCGCCCGGCATGCCCGCCGACCAGGCCGCCAAGGCGCGCCGGGCAGTGATGACCGCCATTGAGAATGAGGAAACGACCAAAACCGGTCTTCGTTGCAATATTGTCACGCTTTTTCAGGGCGGTGCCTACCATCTGTACCGTTTCAAGCGCTACACCGATATTCGCCTGGTCTGGGCCCCTGAGCAACAGATCGCCTTCTTTGGCGGTGACCCTGACAATTTCGAATATCCCCGTTTCGATCTCGATGCCGCTTTCTTCCGCGTCTATGAAAATGACAAGCCCGTCCAGCTGAAGCACTGGCTCAGCTGGAGTAAAAATGGCTGCGCCGAGGGGGAGTTGACCTTTGTCTCGGGCCACCCGGGCCGCACCAACCGTCTCGCCACCATTGCCGAGCTGGAATATACCCGCGACATCGGCTACCCCTACCTGATGCAGCGCCTGTACCGCATGGAGGTGATCCTCACCGCATTCAGCGCCCGCAGCGAAGAGAACGCCCGGCAAGCCAAGGAACTGCTCTTCGGCGTGCAAAATAGCCGCAAGGCCCGCCTGGGCGGACTGGGTGGCTTGCAGGACCCCGCCGTGATGGAGCGCAAGCGTCAGGATGAAGCCCGCCTGCGCGAAGCCGCCGCCAAAGATCCCAAACTGGCCGATGCCAGGGGGGCATGGGACAAGCTGGCCGAGGTGTACAAGACCCGCGCCCGCATCCTCAAGCGCCATGGCCTGCTTGAAGGGGGTTCTGCTTTCGCCTCCGACCTGTTCGGTATTGCCCGCACCCTGGTGCGGTCAGCCCAGGAGCGCGACAAGCCCCAGGGTGAGCGGCTGCGCGAATTCATCGACAGCAACCGCCAGCCCCTGGAACTGCAGCTTTTTTCGGAGGAGCCGATCTATGCCAGTTTCGAAATCGTACGCCTGGCAGACAGCCTGTCGGCCCTGGTGGAGCAGTTGGGGTATGAGGACCCGCTGGTTGTGAAAGTGCTGGCCGGCAAGTCTCCCACCGCCCGCGCCGCCGACCTGGTGAACGGCAGCAAGCTGAAAGATGTGGCAGAGCGCAAAAGGCTGTATGAGGATGGTCTGGCGGCAGTGGGGACCAGCAAAGACCCCATGATCGCCCTGGCCCTGCTGGTCGATGGCGACTCGCGCGACTTGCGCAAGGTGATGGAGAACGAGGTGGAGGAGCCGCGCCGTCAGGCCTACGCCCAGATCGCCCGGGTGAAGTTCGCTCTGGAGGGCACTTCCACCTACCCCGATGCCACCTTCACCCTGAGGCTGAGCTATGGCAAGGTCACCGGCTACGAGGAGAATGGCAAAAAGGTGTCACCCATCACCACCATCGCCGGGTTGTATGAGCGGGCCAAAGGCCAGAAGAACAAACCTCCCTTCGATCTCCCCACCTTGTGGGAAAAGAAGAAAGCGGACATCGACCTGGCCACCCCGTTCAATTTCATCAGCACCGCCGACATCATTGGTGGCAACTCCGGCAGCCCCGTGGTCAACCGGGCCGGCGAAGTGGTCGGCTTGATTTTTGACGGCAACATCCAGTCGCTGGTGCTGGATTTTGCCTACAGCGATACGCAGGCCCGTGCGGTTTCCGTCTGCTCGCAGGCGATCACCGAGGCGTTGCGAAAAGTGTATGATGCAAATGCCTTGGCTGACGAATTGGCTGGCAAATGACCCGCGATCACTGATTTTCCCCAGTTTTTTTTGACCCCTCCCTAGGAGAAAGTGCATCATGTTCAGTTTTGCGTTATGCCTGGTGTTGGCAGCTGGCGGCCAGAATCCCTACGGACCCCTGGAAGGCCTGAAAATCCTCAAGCCTGCCGATACCGTCGACACCAAATCCACTCCCGCCCCGGAAGGTGCTGTGGTGCTTTTCAACGGTAAATCCACCGATGCCTGGGAACACAAGGGCGGCAAGCGCCCCGTAGGCTGGAAGGTAACCGATGCCGGCCAGCTGGAGATTGTGGGCGGCACGGGCGGTGACATTGTCACCCGGGAAAAATTTGCCGGGCCGTTTTTGCTGCATGTGGAATTCCGCGTGCCCTACATGCCCAAGGCCAGTGGTCAGGGCCGTGGCAACAGCGGCGTGTATGTGCAGGGCCGCTACGAGGTGCAGGTGCTTGACAGCTATGGCCTCGATAGCAAAGACAACGATTGCGGCGGCATCTACAGCGTGGCCAAGCCGCTGGTCAACGCCTGCAAGGCCCCAACCGTCTGGCAGGCCTACGATATCGACTTCACCCCACCCGTCTTCGAAGGTGGCAAGAAGGTGAAGCAGGGTGTGATCAGCGTCAGGCAAAACGGCGTCACCATCCACGACAAGCAGAATATCACCCAGGACAACACCACCTCCGGCCTGGGTGGCAACCCGGCCGAGGGCGGACCGGTCCTGCTCCAGGATCATGGCAATCCGGTGCAGTACCGGAATATCTGGCTGGTGAAAAAAGCAACCGCCAATGTCAAAGCCGTGGTAGTTCCCAGGGCCTTAGTAGTGAAGGACGCCCCCAAGGCCGTTGTGGTCAAGGATGCCCCCAAGGCCGTTGTGGTCAAGGACGCTCCCAAGGCCGTTGTGGTCAAGGACGCTCCCAAGGCCGTTGTGGTCAAGGACGCTCCCAAAGCCGTTGTGGTCAAGGACGCTCCCAAGGCCGTTGTGGTCAAGGACGCTCCCAAGGCCGTTGTGGTCAAGGACGCTCCCAAAGCCGTAGTGACCTCCAGGGCAGTGGTTACGGCCACCCCCAAGGCCGTGGTGGTCAAGGATGCCCCCAAGGCAATTTTGCCCGCCTCGGCAAGCGAGGCTTCTCCCGGCACTGCTGTCGTTGCCACCGATGCCCCGAAGGCTGGTCGGGAACGGCTTCTCCGGAAGAACCCGTCTTTGCTCAGCCGTCTGCGTGACAAATTCCGCTCTGGCCGCTAAGTCTCCAGAGGTGAACGGGCCGCGCCCGCGTGGGCGCGGTTTTTTTTTCAGGATCTTTCAAGGTAGTGGAGGTTTCTCATTCGCATGGAACGGACATTGATTCTGTTGAAGCCCGATGCGGTGCAGCGGCACCTGGTGGGATCGCTGGTGGAACGCTTCGAGCGCAAGGGCCTAAAGCTGGTGGGTCTGAAGCTGGTGCAAGCCGATCAGGCCTTGGCCGAGAAGCATTATGCGGTGCATGCCGCCCGCCCGTTCTTCAAGAGCCTGCTGGAGTTTCTCACCGCTGGCCCCACTGTGGCCCTGGTGCTGGAAGGCCGCGAGGCTGTGGTGGTGGCGCGCAATCTGATCGGTGCGACTGACGGGGCCAAAGCCTCCCCCGGCACCATCCGCGGTGATCATGCCATCAGCGTTCAGAACAACCTGGTGCATGGCTCCGATAGCCCCGAGAATGCCGCCAGCGAGATCGCTCTCTGGTTCCGGCCGGAAGAGTTGGTGGCCTGGACCCCAGCCAGTCACCACTGGGTTGCGGGTAGCTGAGCCCGGCCGTTGGTTGTTGATTTTGAAGAAGCGGGGGGCCTGTGCCCTCCGCTTTTGGCGTTTGTGCCTGGTGCATGGCATGAATGACATGGTTTGGAGACCGACCCAGTCAGAGTAAGGGCCAACCTGACAGGATCCCCGCGTTGAACATGCTGCCATCAAATATAAAAAAGCATACAAAGCAGCCTGAATGATCTTTTTTTATGCGTATTGGATTTTAATTGCATAAAAAACAACTGCGCTATTGTTAATATTGTTCTCTTATCGACAAATAGCATGTTGCGCATGGTCATTTTTCCAACTCATGCAAAATAATGATTTGTTTTTCATGATTGGTGACCTATGGTTCTGCCGGAGGCCATCTCTTGATTCCTCCAGCAGTTTGTTCAGCGATCAAAAAACCTGCTACCGAGGGCCGTACCATGTGGAATCTCTTTCCGATTGTCTGGCCGATGCTCCGCACCAGGCATTCATTCACGGGGAAGCGTCTGAAAACAGTTCGCCCGGGTGCCCGGCCCTGTCTGGAAAACCTGGAGGCGCGGCTCAATCCGGCGTTTGTCTATGGTGTGGACAACGACTGGGGCAGTGGTTTTCAGGCGCATGGACTTTTAACCAATGACCAGCCGGCCCAGATGTCGAACTGGAAGGTCGAATTTGACTACAACCGTGATATCAACTCTATTTGGGATGGTAAAATTGCCTCCAGGGTTGGCCATCATTATGTGATCACGCCGGCAGCTTACAACGCCACCATCGCCGTGGGTGCGAGTATCCAGTTCGGTTTTCTGGGTGCCGGCGGCGCAACCTCTGACAAGCCCACCCAGGTCGTGATCAGTTGGGATGGTTCGAGCCAGGCCCCGGTACTACCCTCCGTGTCGGTGTCTGACACCAGCGTCACGGAAGGCAATTCCGGAACCAGAAACGCACTCTTCACGGTGGCCCTTTCGGCCAAATCTGCCACCACTGTGACCGTGGCATTTGCCACCGCCAACAGCACCGCCAGTGCCGGCAGTGATTATCAGGCCACCACAGGGACGCTGTCTTTCGCCCCGGGGGAAACCAGCAAGACCGTGGCAGTGCCTGTGAACGGTGACACGGCGGTGGAACTGGATGAGCAGTTCACCCTGGCCCTCAGGGCTCCCAGCGGTGCCACCCTGGCCCGCGCCACCGCCACCGCGACCATCATCAACGACGATGTGTCCGCCCCGGTATTGCCAACCCTGAGTGTGGCTGACGCCACCGTGCTGGAGGGAGACAGTGGCACCAAAACGGTCAGCCTGACCGTCAAGCTGTCGGCGGCCTCCAGTTCCAGCGTCATCGTTGCCTATGCCACTGCGGATGGCACGGCCAGGGCGGGCAGTGATTATGTCGCCAGTGCCGGCTCCCTGACCTTTGCCCCCGGTGAAACCAGCAAGGTGGTGGCGTTGCTGGTCAATGGTGACAAAGAGGTGGAGCTGGACGAACTGTTTTCTCTGGTGCTCAGCTCCCCGGTGGGTGCGACGATCGCGCGCGCGAAAGCGGGCATCACCATCCAGAGCGACGATGCGGGGCCGGTACAACCCGGTGAGCTGACCGCCAGGGGCGACCTGTCCATCGTCGCCGACTGGGGAGCCGGCTTCACCGCCACAGTGACAGTCAGCAACACTGGTACCAAGGCCATCGAGGGCTGGAAGCTGGCCTATGATTTTCCCTTTGCGGTTAGCAATATCTGGAATGCGAAGGTGGCCAGCCAGGTTGGTAACCGGTTCACGCTGGTGGATGTCGGCTACAATGCCACCATCCAGCCTGGTGGATCCATCAGCTTTGGCTTCAATGGCAGTCCCGGATCTGTTTCCGCAGGGCCGACCAACTGGACCCTGAATGGTGTGGCCATTAGCGGATCGTTCAATGGGGCCAACCCGGCCAATCCGCCACCCGCCACCCCCGCGACGCCGCCGACGATTTCAATCGCTGACACCAGCATCCAGGTGGGGGTGCCTGGCAACGGTGTGGCCCCGGGCTACTTCAAAACCATGGGCAATCAGATCGTTGATGCCAGCGGTCAGGTGGTCCGGTTGGCGGGGGTAAACTGGTTTGGGATGGAGGGCACCAATTTCGCGCCGCATGGCCTGTGGTCGCGTGGGTATAAAGAGATGATGGACCAGATGAAGCAAACAGGCTTCAACACCATCCGCCTGCCCATCTCGAACCAGTTATTCGATGCCGGCAGCCTGCCCAACGGTATTGATTTCAGCAAGAATGCCGACCTGCGGGGTTTGAATGGCTTGCAGGTGCTGGACAAGATAGTGGCCTATGCCGGGCAGATTGGCCTGCGTATTTTTCTCGATCACCATCGATCAGATGCCGGGGCCGGCACCGAAGGTTCGGGGTTGTGGTACACCGCCGCTTATCCGGAAAGCCGGTTCATTGCCGACTGGAAAATGCTGGCCACTCATTATGCCAACAACCCCACAGTGATTGGCGCCGACCTCCATAATGAGCCCCACGGAGTCGCGACCTGGGGCAGTGGAGTGGCCGCAACGGATTGGCGGCTGGCGGCGCAAAAGGCTGGCAACGCCATTCTGGCGGCCAATCCTGACTGGCTGATCCTGGTGGAGGGGATCGAGTCGGGCAGTTCGGGCAATTACTGGTGGGGAGGCAATTTGTCGAACGCCGGGGCCTACCCGGTGCAACTCGATGTGGCCAACCGGCTGGTTTATTCAACCCACGACTATCCCGCTTCAGTATTCCCGCAAACCTGGTTCAGTGGCACCAATTACCCCGACAACCTTCCCTCTGTGTGGGATAAAAATTGGGGCTATTTGTACAAGAATGGCATCGCGCCGGTGCTGGTAGGTGAATTTGGCAGCAAACTCGAGACTGCCAGTGACAAGTTGTGGCTGGAGGCCCTGGTGAAATACATGGGGGGTGGCATCACCGGCGGAACCCTGCCGGTGGGCCAGCAGGGGCCCAGTTGGACCTACTGGTCATGGAACCCCAACTCGGGCGACACCGGTGGCATTTTGGCGGATGACTGGAAAACAGTGAACCAGGCCAAACTGGACCTGATCCAGCCGATCCAGTTTGCATTCAATGCCAGCACCGATGGCAAGGTGGTCACCACTTTTGAGGTGACCCTGTCGCAAGCCAGCAGCAAAACCGTGACGGTGAACTTCACCACTCTGGATGGCACCGCCAAGGCCGGCAGGAATTACACCGCCACCAGCGGCACCCTCAGTTTCGCGCCAGGGGAAACCAGAAAGACCATTCCAGTGACCATTTTGCCCGATGCCACCATGACAGCCGATCTGCTTTTCACGCTACAGCTATCCACACCGATTGACGGAGTGCTGGCCAGTGTGAAGCAGGGCACGGGAACCATCCGTAAACGATGAGCCCATGGTTGGTGAAATAATTCTGGTCCCGGTCTTTCCTTGGGAAAGACCGGTTTTTTTGTTGATGATGCCAAAGAGCCACGCGCTGATCCCGGCCTTTCGCGGCCTGGTTTGATAAACCAGCAACAGGCCATTGGTCCTGTTCCGTCGCGGGTGTCGCTGGCTGGATTGGCAGACCCGGAGAGCGCTTGTGGACGAGACCCCGCTGATCACCACCATCGCCGCCGGT
>QWOS01000097.1 GCA_003669555.1 Planctomycetota bacterium | reverse complement strand
CATGCGTGTGTCGTCCCCGCACACGCACAACTGTTCCATCAGCCCGATTGGTCGGGCATTCAAAAAAAGATTAACAAAAAATCCGGGTCAAGCAAGTAGAAAAAACCGGGCTGCTGGCAGCAGTGAGTCGTCCCCGTTCACTGTTTCAGGCATGCGTGTGTCGTCCCAACACACGCATGCCTGTTCCACCAGCCCGATTGGTCAGGTATCAAAGTAAAAAATAATGTAATAGCCAAGTAAAAGACCTAAAAAAATAGTAGGGGAATGTCTGGCTGCAAGTCCAGTACGGCTACATTATTTCTTCATAAAGCGGGCCATCTGTCAGCGCTGGTCCCCATCTTTAGTCACGGGCGTTGCCGTCTGGCCTGGTGGATAACCACTGGCTCATGCGTTTCGTTTCCAGCACTTCCGGGAGCGGCATCGCCCAGGGAATGCTGGAAGATAGCCTGAATTACTGCAATTCCCCGGGTGATGGTGCCAAATCCTGTTTCCTCTCCCTCCAGGTACCGGGCGTCCTGAAGAAGCACGAAAAAGCGGCAGCTGCCACTGTCAGGGTCGGCGCCCAGGCAAGCTCCCACCACCCCGGCACGGAGTGGCATTGCTGGCAGCTGACGGCTCGCCTCCGAGCGTAACCAGTAGCCGAGATGGCCACCTTCGGAGGTGCCATCGCCCAATGGGCAGCCAGCTTCCACCCGCACCAGGTTCAACTCGGGAGCCCCGGCCACTTCTTCCTGGCGGATGCGATCAAAGCGCATTCCATCGTAATATTTTGCTTCTATCAAAGCGAGGAAGTTGCGAACATGATTGGGGGCAGCCCCGGGATTGAGAGTGATTTCCACCGTACCCAGGCTGGTTTCCAGAAGTACCACCGGGGCGAGTACCTGACCTGCACCGTCCATCAGATCGATGGAATCCCAGGAAGCCTGCACTTCCTCGATCAGGGGGTGGGTTCGCTTGCCGGTGAAAGTCACATCGATAGGCTTAGCCACTCCGGCGGGTGGGTCAGCCGCTGAACGGGTGGCAACCGCGAACGGCTGGCTGAGCCGGGCCTGCATTTCCCGGGAACCGGGTACCGCTCCATCGGGTCCCGAAACAGGACTACCGCAACCCGACCCGCCTGCCAGAACAGCCAGAAAAAAAAGCCTGATACCACCCGTTTTCATACTGGCAATCCACCAACAGGTTCAGGTGATGGGGAAATGGTGCGTCTGCATGTTTTTAGCGGCCAGGGTTGACTGGGTAGGCGCCGCTGGTGGCGAGAGGTGCCGCAGTGTAGGTGGCTGGAGCCGGTGTCCCGCGATTGGGAGAAATGGGGTAGGTGCCGCCGGGGGCGATTGGTGCGGTGAAGGTGGCTGGAACCGCTGCCGTGGCAAGGGGTGCGGGTGCCACCGGACTGGCTGCCCGATCCATTTCCTGCAGGGCGGTTCGCATGGCGCCCACATCGGTGGAAGCACGGACATCGAAGTTGCGACGGTTGGCGGGGTTGGCGGGGTCAGGAATGGAGGCTAAAAACCGCCAGTTACCCTCATTCAGCATTTCGAGTCGCTGATAGACCACCTGCCGTCGGGTCATTTCACCCTGGAGTTGGCGGTATTCATCAGCATTGGTCTGCAAGCTGGTGGGCACCAAGCCGCCCACAGCGGGTGCGGCGGGCGCAAAACCACTGGAGCCAGGTTGCTGGTCGAGGCGGATGGGGGGAGCGGAAGCTGGTCCTGGCTGACCGGACACCGGGGCGGGGGTGCCATTGGGCATGCGTAACCCATTGTCCAGCGTGGGGTTGTTACCACTGGTGAGGGCTGCTGGGCTGCTGGCGCCGGTTGGGGAAGGGACGGGGGGTACGGCTCCCGAGGAATAGCCCAAACCGGATTTGGTGGGGGAAGCGGCCGTGGTCAGGCCCAGCAGCGGATCACGCTCCATGCTGACTGTACCAGCCGCGGCGGTAGCTCCCGCTCCGCTGGCCGAAGGGCCCGGGGCACCAAAAGGGAAGCTGAGCGGGGCTGGAGAGCCAGAACCGCTGGCATTTTTGCAGCCGGTCAGTCCCAGGCTCAGCAGGGTGCCCAGGCCCACGGCCACGCACCCCGTGAACTGCTGGAAAACCCGAGGTAATTGCAAGCGCAGCGGTTTGTTCTGGTCCATGGATCTTCTCCCGATCGCCACCACTCCTCACCCCCTCCGACTTGACGGAGCGGGCGTGGACACTAGACCAAGCCATTCATGATGAAATCCGGCTCGAACTCGGGCTGATACTCACCCCCATGGACCGATTGCAATGGCAAACTTTCGTATCGCAGTGATTGGTGGCGATGGAATTGGCCCCGAGGTCATTCATGAGGCGGTTCGCGTGCTCGAGCACGCAGCCCGCCTCGATCAAGCCAAACTGGAATGGAATCACCTCCCCTGGAGTTCCTCCCTGTACCTGAAAACCGGTGAAATGGTACCGGCCGATGGTTGGGAGACCCTGGCGAAGCACGATGCCATTTTTTTTGGTGCGGTGGGCCTACCCGAGGTATCGGACACTATCCCTGTTCACCAGCTCTTGTTGCCCATGCGGCGCAAATTTGACCAGTATGTCAATATGCGGCCGGCATTCCTGTTTGAAGGTGTGCAGTCGCCCCTGCGGGATAAAGCTCCCGGCAGCATCGATATGCTGGTTTATCGCGAGAATACCGAAGGTGAATACGCTCCTGTGGGTGGCCGTATGTACCAGGGAACCCCTAACGAGATCGCTATCCAGACCAATGTTTTCACCCGCATGGGCTGCGAGCGTATCATGCGAGCCGCCTTCCAGGCTGCAGCAAAACGCCCCCGGCGGAAGCTGACCTCCATCACCAAGTCCAATGCCCAGACCTTTGGCATGGCCCTGTGGGATGACTGCTATCACACGGTGCGGCCCGAGTTCCCCACCGTCCAGGCTTCCACCCTGCTGGTCGATGCCGCCGCCATGGATTTTGTCCGCAAGCCCGAGAGCTTCGATGTGGTGGTGGCCAGCAACCTGTTTGGGGATATTCTCACAGATTTGTCGGCACAGGTGACCGGTTCGGTGGGACTGGCTTCCAGTGCCAACATCAACCCCGAGCGCAAATTTCCCAGTATGTTCGAGCCGGTCCATGGCAGCGCCCCCGACATTGCCGGCAAGGGAATTGCCAATCCCCTGGCAGCGGTCCTTTCAGGTGTGCTGCTGCTGCGGCACCTGGGGCTCGAAAAGGGTGCCAATGCCATTCATGCCGCCGTGGTGGCTGTTCTAAAGGAAGGCCGGGTGCGCACCCCTGATCTGGGCGGCAAAGACACCACCTCGGCCATGGGTGCGGCTGTGTTGGCCCAGATTGCCTAGCCGTGCCATTTGCTGTGCCAATTTGCAGTGGAACCAGAAAGCCTCCCGATGGTAGAAGAAGGCCTCATCGGGGGAGGTTTGTATTTGGCTCGTACTGTTGGACACTATTTGGCACTTAGCCCGGCGCGTCGGCTCATTGGCGATCTGTTGTACTTTGCCCACAAGATCCCCACTGTCCCGGTGCAAAAACTGATGCACCTGGGCGATTTGGCGCAAATGCGGGAAAAGGTCCCGGGTGCCGCACTGGATGGGATACTACGGCCTCGCTGGCCTGCTTTGTTCATCAAGGCCTATGCCCTGACGGCCATGGAAATGCCAGCCCTGCGCCGCGCCTACCTGCGTTGGCCCTGGGAAAGGCTCTACCAGCATCCCCATTCGGTGGTGAGTGTGGCGGTGAGCAAGGAAATCGATGGAGAGGAAATGGTGCTTTTCGGCCATATCCACCAACCTGAAGATCTGACTGTCGGCGAACTTGAAACCAGACTCCGTCTCTTCAAAAATGAGCCTCCCAGCCGTTTTGGCGTGATGCGCCGGGCCATGCGCATATCCCGGTTGCCCCGTTTTTTGCGTCGGCTGCTGTGGTGGTCGGCACTGGACTGGTCTGGCCCCATGCGGGCCAATCACCTGGGTACCTTTGGCCTGAGCGTGTATTCGGGGTTGGGGGCGGAAAGCTTGCATCCCCTGTCACCACTCACCAACTGCCTCACCTTTGGGCCGGTTTCAGCCTCGGGCGAGGTGATGGCCAGGCTGATTTACGATCACCGGGTGATGGACGGTTCGCTGATCGCCCGTGCCCTGGGACGGATGGAAGAGCACCTGCAGGGGGCACTCCTCCAGGAAGTGCGAACGATTGCGGAATCCTGCTCAGGCCGGAAGGCTGGCTAAATGGATGGTCTCTCAGGGATTTGCGGAAAAACACAAGGAAAAAAGGTAAGAAAATGGATACCACCGACAATCATTGGCTGAAACCGAATACCGCCAAGGCCTTCAAGGATCAGCACAAGGCGATCCCCTACCAGGAGTTGATGGAGGACACCATCGCCTGGTGCCGCCCCAGGCCGGGCGAGCGCTGGCTCGACCTCGGTTGCGGCGCTGGTCAACTCACCCGCGCACTGTGGGCCGCCAGTGGTGGCCAGTTGGCGGAAATAGTGGGCAGTGATTGCAATCCGGGCAACGAAGATTTGTACCTCCGGCAGAAGCTTGACCCAGCCTGCCCCGCCGAGCGGCGGCGCTTTGTGCTGTGCAACTTTTCCGATGGCCTGAAAGTCTTCCCGGATGGCCACTTCGACGGTGTGGTGAGTGGCCTGGCCATCACTTATGCTGAGCACAAGGATCCGAAAACAGGCAAGTACACCGATCAGGCTTACAACAATCTGCTGCGGGAGATCCGCCGGGTGCTGAAACCCGATGGCCGGGCGGTGGTGTCGGTGAATGTGCCGGATCCCAATTTTGTCAGCATCATGACGAAGTCGCTGGGCTCGGCCTTCCGCATTCGCTCGGCCGGGAAAGCTTTCCTCAACGGTATCCGCATGCTCTACACGGGCAGGTGGTTGCGGAAGGAGGCCCGCTCGGGGCGATTCCACTACTACCCCGCCACTGAGGTGGCCCGCCGACTGGAGCAGGCAGGCTTCCCGGCGGTTCGCCACCGTCTGAGCTACGCCGATCAGGCCATCGTCCTCCGCGCTGACCGCGAACCCGCCAATTCCAGCACCGTCCAGGCGGCGTGAAGGCAGGCGGGGCTACCCAAAGGCTTGCGGCGTCAATCGCTTCCCGGTTGCGGGGCACCAGGCCTGAAAGCGCTGGTGCCCCGCTTCCAGACGAAAGGGCGGGCGAATTTGGCTGGAGCCGCCACAGTTGGCCCGGCTTCTATGCCGATTGCGAATTGCGCCAGCTTACGCTGTCACGAAGCCGCGTTGCCAAACGAGATCGCTTTCGCCTGTGAGCAGGAGTTCCTTGAAGCTGCCATTGGCTGGATCGGTCACTCTCAGCATGTCGGTGCCCCAACTGGTGTCATCGATGACGAAGGCCCGGTCAATTACCACCCGGTCACCGTCTTCCTGGCCCTTGAAGTCGAGCAGGACCGTCTGGCCGAAGAGATCGCCCTGGCCCACGACCAGAAGATCGGAACCCGCTCCCAGCGAGACCAGGCTGCCACCCCGGCCCGGGCTGACCACATCGTCGCCAGCCCCGGCATTCACCGTCAGGCGGCCGCTGAAACTCCTGAGCTGAGCCTCTGAAAGTCCACTGCCAATGGATCCGATGATCACATCGCTCATCCTGCTTCCCTCCACCCGGTCCACACCCCCGGCCATCGACACATAGATGGCGAAGTTTGCCGGAAGGTTGGCACTGGCAAGGCCTGGCAACTGACGCAATTCTGTGGCAACACCATTGACATCAATGGTAGAGGTGGGGTGGAGATAGATCGGCCCCGAAAAAGGAGGCATCATGCCCGCCGCTGAAAGGGTGTCGGAACTGACCGAATCCGGATCAAAGGCAACGATTGCTCCCATGACAAGGCTGCCATTCCACTGGTAATCGTTTCTGGCTGGCGTGTCCTGATAGGTGCCCCAGATGGTCGTGGGTGAATCCAGCTGGAAGAATCCCTGGGTGAGGTAGGGGTTTCGGTCATCGTAGGGAGTGACAACTTCGCCAATCATCCGGATGGTATCCGGCGGGAGCGGGATGTTGGTGGCCAGGAATTCCTGCCCGGCATAGACATTGAGTCCTTCCTGCAAGTCAACGGGCAGCCCCACAAATGGATTGGCTGCATTGCTAAAGCCGATTCCAAACGAAGACCACAATGGGCTGGAATCGTAGGCCATGGCCATCAGTACCCGCATGCCGATAGCGAGTTCATGCAAAGCCTGGGGGGATCCATCGGCGATCCGGCTATCGGCAAAACCCGTGAAGAACCCGTTGATCCTGTCCTGGGTAGCCTGCCCATAGGGGAGTTGCGGATACATCTTGTACAACGCACCAATCGCCTGGTTGGCCAGGTTGTAAATGCGGAAAGTTTCCGGATCAGACACATTGAGGAGATAGTTTGCACCTTCCACCAGCGCATGATTGGTGACCAGGTCCCAGGCTTCTGAGGAAGTGACGGGTGTCTGGACCAGCAGATGCCTGGTGAGTCCACTGAGCTGGCTATAGACCTCCACAGGAGAAATGGCGCCCAGCGCAGCTTGCCGGTAAGTATCCTGCAGGAGCGCCAGGACCTCCGCCGGCAAAGGGGCCGTGGTCGCAGAATCTGGCCGAGCGGCATTGATCCTCGAGAAAAGCAGCCCCAAAGTCGGGACGGGTGTCTGGAAAACCGGAAGATCCGATTTCATGACCTCGAATTTGAGGCCCCAGTCCTTCAGGGAAGTCAGATTCACGAATTGAAATCCGACAATGCGGGCCATCGCATCAACCACTTCCATATTGAGATGGATATATGTGCCGTCATTGCCACCAGTGGCAGGGTAGCGCTGGTTCAGAACCAGCACGCTATACAAGGTATCGGAAGAGACTACCCAGGCGATTGGCCGGCCAGTCTTTCCCAACCATTCGTCCCTGGAGTTATAAAAATTGCCAATGAGGTCCGGTGAGACTTCCCGGACTTCTCCACGCAGCAAGGCCGTGCGGAATTCAGCCGGGGATTTGATGGGCCCGGCTACCGGTATGGCAACGCTCACAAAGCTGGGTTGCCATACGAGGTCGCTTTGTCCTGTCAGAAGGAGCACTTTGGTGCTGCCATTGGCTGGATTGATCACTCTCAGCATGTCGGTGCCCCAACTGACACCATCCACGATGAAAGCTGGATCAATCACCACCTGATCGCCCTCCTCCAGGCCTTTGAAGTCGAGCAGAACTGTCTGGCCAAAGAGGTCGCCCTGGCCCAGGACCAGAAGATCGGAACCCGTTCCCAGCGAGACCAGGCTGCCGCCCCGGCCCGGGCTGACCACATCGTTGCCGGCCCCGGCATTCACTGTCAGTCGGCCGCTGAAAACACCCAGTTGGCCCTCGGAAAGTCCACTTCCTATGGGGCCGATGATCACATCGCTGAGGGGGCTTCCTTCCACCCGGTCCACTCCCCCGGCCATCGACACATAAGTGGCGAAAGTGTCTGGAAGATTGCTACTGGCAAGACCTGGCAACTGACGCAATTCGGTGGCAACACCGTTGACAAGAATGGTAGAAGTGGGATGGAGGTTGAAGACTCCGGGAACCGGGGGAAGGCCGGCTGCCGATACGGTGTCGCTGCTGACCGAATCGGGCTGGAAGAGAACCATGGTCCCGGTATCGATCATGTTGCCATTCCACTGGTAAGAGGTGGTGGACGGTGTGTTGTTATAGAGGCCGGAAAGAATGGTGGTGGGGGAATCCAGCTGGAAGAATCCTTTGGTCAGATAAGGGTTCTGCGAGTAGGGGGTGACTGTCTCGCCAATTAGATCGATCCTGTCCGGCGGGAGTTTGATATTGTCGACCAGGAGTTCCTGCCCGGCGTAGGTGTTGATTCCGGTCAGTTGGTTGTATGGCAGGCCAACAAAAGGGTTGGCCATATCGTTATAGCCCAGGCCAAAAGTGGTGCACAGGGGGCTGGCATCATAGGACATGGCCATCAGCACCCGCATGCCGATAGCGAGTTCTTTCCACGCCTGGGGTGATCCATCGGCGATTCGGCTATTGGCGAAACCATCAAAGAACCCATCAACCCCCTGCTGGGTAGCCCATCCGGTCGGTTGGTCCGCTGACCATCCACCACTCATCAGATCAGCGTAATAAGGCCCGACAGCATTATTGGCCATTGCGTAGATTCTAAAAGTCTCTGGATCGGATACTTCGGGGGAATGCTCCGGATCGTTGATAGGGTTAGTCCACACATCGTAGGCTGGAAAGGTTTTGTCTATTTCTGGGCGCAGGAGCATTTCCTTCCGGAGGCCGCTGAGCTGGCTATAAACATTCAGGGGAGAAATGGTTCCCAGGGCCGCTGGCCTGTAGGCATCCTGCAAGAGAGCGAGGACTTCCGGTGGCATGGGGGCGTTGGTTGCCGAATCGGGCCGATGGGCGTTGATCACCGAGAAGAACTGCACCAGCGTGGGTGGTTTTGGAACAAGAGCATCCGCACGGAATACCGTGAATTTGAGCTCCCAGCCCTCCAGGGTCACATATTCCTGAAAGGGGAATCCCACCACACGGGCCATGGCATCAATGACTTCACTGTTGACGGTGATGGACGCGCCCGGAAGCACTTCCCCACGGGTGATAGGGTACCGCTGATTCTGCACCAGCAGGCTATACAGGCTGTCGGAGGAGGCCACCCATGCCCGGTCAATCCCGTTAGGGTATAACATCGGATCCTGGTCAGGGGCAGGGGGGGATGCGAAAAAATTACCGATCAGGTCAGGCGAGACTTCGCGGACTTCCCCCCGCAACAAGGCCGCACGGTATGCAGCGGTGGTATTGATCGGCCCAGGCAACACAAAATTGGTACCTGGGGCCACCCCCGCCGTGTTGGTGTTGATGATTCGGGCGTCAATCAGGGCAAGGTCCTGATAATTGAACGCGTTCAGTGTGCCAACGGCGCCCGGCCCCGACCCTGCCAGGATGTCCAGATGGCCGTCCTGGTCAACATCGCTCACCGCAACCCGTGTTCCACCCTGGAAACCACTGGCAAAGGCGTTGAATGATTTCAGCGGCTTGCCGTCCAGTGTCAGCACAGCAACCATGGGAGAATCGGGGCCCTGACCGGCCCCCGCGATGATCTCCAGCTTGCCATCGTTGTCCAGATCGGCTGAGGCAATATACAGGCCATTGGGGATCTGGCTGAAATCCTGGACCAAAAAGCTGGAGAGCGGGGTGAGGATATTGTTCGGGTCGAAGACCACCACATGATTGTTGATGGCCGAGCTAACCACGACAAAACTGGTACCGTCCGCTTCGGGCATGGACAGGGCCGCGCGCACTCCCCCCTGATAAGCCGGGTCAAAGGCATAGAAAGCACCGCGCGAGGCGCCGGTGACCGCATCAAAAATGCTGACAGAAGGAGCCGCCCCGCTGGTGGCTCCACAGACAATCACGGTGGTTTTTTCCCCGGCAATCCGGGTGACGCCTCCGCTGATACTCACTCCACCAAGGAATTGCGGATCGAAGGCGTAAAAACTCAGCGCGGTGTTGCCTGTGGCGCAGTCAACTACCAACACATGAGGTTCGGTTCCTGCCGCCACCCCGACAACGATACTATCCGGCCTGGAGTCGCCCAAACGGCTCAGAGTGCTGACACTCAGGCCACCCTGGTAGCCTTCAAAAGGGGAGAATGCCTGGTAGGCACCATCATCCGACCAAACCCCGATCTGGCCGTTGCCAAGATCAGCGACCAGGCTTCCAGCACCCAGACTGGCAGGCTGCATCACCTGCGCGGGAACAACGCGGGCCTCCAACTGATCGAGAAACGGCTGGAAAGGCTGGCCATGGGAATAAACCTTGCCCCTGGATGGCAATGAGGTGCCCGGCCAACGGATTCGAGTCCAAAGCGCAGAAATAAAGGTCATTTAGGGAATCCTTGGTCGAAATGCCTGGCAGCCCATGGGCTGCATCAGTCCTAATTCATGCAGGCGCTCTATTTTACCAGAGTATGGGCTGGATTTATGGATGTCAAATGATTCGTTGAGATTGCAGGAGTCCAGTTGAGATGTATCATTATTTCAAGTTTGAAGGATGAGGGAGGCGAGAAACGGTGCGGTCAGGGAGGCTGGCTCGAGCGGGATTGATTGTTTGTTTCGGCATTATCCAGGTGGATGGCCACCACACTTTTTACCGACGGGTCAGGTCCCCACCAAAATGCCAGCGCTGGGGAGGACAGGAAAGGGGTCGCCAAACCCGCGAATGCAGCCTGGATCACCTGGGGAAGATCGATGATTTCTGTCTGGTTCGACCCATTTGCAGGCAAAAAAAGGTTAAATGCCAGATATGGCTGGGCTCAAACTGCTGGTTCCCCCAGGACCAATTTCAGAGTGTGATGCTCTGGCTGTTACAAGGGAAACCCGGAAAAAAGCGGGCATAACCTGATTTACAGGGATTATTGTACCATCAGACCCTGAAAGGGGCTTTTGTATAGTTGGTAAATGGATATTTGTTGTTAATCTGCAATAGGAAAACTTTTTGGGTATGTTTGGTTCTTTGCTCCAAAGAAGCTCTCTTATTGATTGAAAAAAGGGCGGTGGGCGGGACCTGGCGTCTGGCAGGAGGAATCTGCATTGGTCTGAGTCGCAAGCGCCGCGGTGGGTTGGCGCTGAAAGTCTGTCTGCAACTTGAATCATGGCGAAAGGAAAGCAATATGGAACGCGGATTTGCCGGCTTGTATTTCGTGTCCCGGGCATGGTTGCAGTTTGCCAATCATGTGGCTTGCAAATACGGGCTTATGCTGCTGATTCTTCTGGTTTTCCGCTTGGCCTCCCTTGCCGCCCAGGAAGCAGAAGTCGAACCCTATGACGATCAGGTTGCCCTGCTTTTGACCTTGAACAAGCAGGTCAAGCCGATCGAGGGGACTGATACCAGGGGAAACAAGGCTTTTTTCGACAACAGGGCAAACCACCAGGCCATGGTGATTGTTTTTCTCGACTTCCGGTGTCCTGTTTCCAACCGCATGATTCCTGAATTGAACGAGTTGGCTGTCAGATACAAGGGACCCGAAGTGGCATTTTATGGTGTGGTGTGCGATGGCGTCACCCCCACGGAACTCGCTAAAAAGAGTGAGGAATATAAAATTGGCTTTAGGGTTTTTCATGACCCAAAGCATGCAATAGCCAACCATTATCGTGCGACAACCACGCCGCAAGTTTTTGTTTTGGACAAAAACCGGATCCTCCGGTACATCGGCGCGGTCAACGATCAATACCCGAATCGCACCACCCGCCTGATAGCTCCTGCCAAGCATTATCTTGCCAATACTCTTGAACAGCTACTTTCCAGCCGCGAGGTGGTGCCTTCCAGCACCGAGTCTGTGGGTTGCCCGCTTTCACGGGTGCGCAGGCCGGTTATGGGATCAGGATTTGTCACATTCCACAAGGATGTGGAACCGTTGTTGCAGAAGCACTGCCAGCGTTGCCACCGGCATGACAATGTGGCACCTTTTACCCTTTTGACATTCGAAGAGGCTTTGAACTGGGCGGATGACATTCGCGAATTTGTCAGCGCAAGAAAGATGCCGCCCTGGCCCATCACCGGTGGCGTGCTCTTGAAAAATGACATCAGTCTGAAGGCTGAAGAGATCATGACCATTTGCAAATGGGTGGACGAGGGGTGCCCCCGGGGTGATCCCAAAGATGCTCCCAAATCCTTGCCTTTCAAATCCGAAGAAGGGTGGGATGACGCCAAACCCCCTGATCTGGTTTTGAAGATGCCTGGAATTTTTCACCTGGCAGCCAAAGGAGAAGACCACTATCGCACTGTCGTGTTTCCATTGGGAAACAAAGAAGAAAGATACATCCGTAAAATCCAGTTTGTTCCTGGCAACAAAAAGGTCATCCACCATGGTCTGATCTTTTTTGATGGCACAGGGGCGGTACTGGAAGCCCAGAATCGTTTGGGGAAGGCCAGACCTTTGGGTTTGGGCGATGAAGACTACGGCCCCGGGTACGAATCGGGTATGGGGCTGGGATTTATCCCTGATCCAGCAACGGCAAACCGTAACAAAAACAACCCGGGTGGGGATATGGGAGGCTGGGTTACGGGAGCTGGAATGCTGGAATATCCATCAGGAGCCAGGAGCCTTATCCCACCTGATTCCTCCATTTTTTTGCAGATTCACTACCACCGCTCTGGCAAGCCTGAAGTGGATGGTGATACCCGGTTGGCTGTCTGGTTCGACAAGGAGAAGCCAGCAAAATATGTCGTAAATTATTTGGCGGATGCCAGTTTTCGTATGGTGCCGAAAGGTGTTGATCATTTCAGGTCAACCGGGTCCAGGGTGATCCCGATGGATTCACAGCTCTGGTTGATTGCTCCGCATATGCACAAGCTGGGCAAGGAGTTTCGTGTCTGGCACCAGGCGAAAGACTCAGCGCAACGGAAGCTGCTTCTTGAATTGAAGAACTGGGATTTCAATTGGCAGTCCCGCTATTTATTGAAAGACAACCACTTCATGGAAAAAGGTTCAACCATCCATGTGGAGGCGATTTTTGACAATTCCAGCAATAACCCCAACAACCCCTTCTCACCACCCAGGAATGTTTTTTTAGGTGAGAGTTCTACCAATGAAATGGGATTTGCCAAGCTAGGTATAGTCAGGAGTGAACTGCCGTTTGATGGGGGAGACATGCTGAAATATTTTAGAAAAATAATGGAGGCGAAAAAGTTGCAAGATCGTCTCGATGGCACTGTATCACCGTGACCGGTTTTTTCTGGTGGATGACAGCACCCCGGCTTGCTGAATTCGAACGCAAGCCCACGGTGCCGGCAGGATGCGAATTCGGCGAACGCCCACAGGTTGATGACCTGTGCGTCAGGATTGCTGACCCGGGCAGGCGAATCACCGAATTGGATTTGGATAATCCTGTAGCCCCAGTCGCCGGTCTTTTCCGGAACGCCGGGATTCCAGAGGATAATGCTTGCCGCTGGAGTGATCGCTATTGGCAGTAGGACTTTCATGGGGGATTTTGTGCCCTGGTCCGAATGATCGAAAACGCAAGGAGCATCCGTCTCGTCAAAGTCGTTCAGCAAGCCAATGAGCGCGATCAATCCCTGCATGGAAGGCCGATGGGGCTTGCCCCTATCCCGGTCGGTGCTGGTTCGACTCCCTCTCCATCCGGAGCGGTCAGAAACCGATTCAAGCCGGAGTGAACGAAGGTCGCAGGAAATTTCTGGAACAGGTGGCAAAGAGTCACGATTACGGAATTGACAAGGAGTTCCGATGCCTGCCAGGCGGTATCCCGTGATATCCGCATTCCTGGCTAGAGCAGCCATTTTGTCACAACCAGTTGCAGGGTTGCTAAAATCAGTTTTAGTGCAATGATTTTGCATCTTGTTAGCTCGCAGGCATATGGCGGGCAGGCTTGATGGGGCTGGCTTGTCAAAGAGGAATCTTCTGCCTAGTAATGCGGCATAATGTCTGATTATAGTTAGGCAAGTTGCGACACGATGTCTTCCATGCAAGGTGCGTGATGAGAAATGTTTGCAAATCATTTGGCAAGTGGATGGCTTCAGTCGGAGGAAAATATTCCGTGGTGAGAAATTCAGTTTTTCCGTACTGGTTTTTGCTTGTTTTTCTTTGCATTTTGCCCAATCCGGTACAGGCCCAGGGCACCCCTGAAAACCAGGATGAAAATCTGCCCGCCCTCTTGCGTTTGGACAAAGTCGTGCGACCGGTGACTTTCAAGGACACCAGGGGTGAGGAATGGGCGCTCGACGCACAACAAGATGCCAAAGCTATCGTCATTGTTTTTCTGAATTTCAAATGCCCTATCGCCAATAGATACACTGCCGATCTGGTTACATGGTCCGAGAAATATAAAAGCCGTGGGGTTCAATTCATCGGAGTGGTTTGCAACGAAGAAAGTCCAGATGAACTGGACAGGCATGTCAAGGAATTCAAGCTGGATTTCAAGATTTTTCATGACCCAAGCTATATCATTGCGAATCATTTTTTGGCAGACATCACCCCACAGTGCTTCCTTCTGGACGGGGATAAAGTTCTCCGGTATTTCGGGGCCATTGATGATCAATACCAGGACCGGACCACCCGCATGATGCGTGCAAAAAACAATTATCTGCTGACGGCGCTGGACCAGGTGGTTGCTGGGGAGATGGTTGCCGTCAAAAGTGCCCAGGCGATCGGTTGTCCGATTACCCGCGCGAAAAAAGAGATCGTTCTGGATGGGGAGGTCACCTTCTACCGCGATGTCCTGCCCCTGCTGCAAAGTCATTGTCAGCGTTGCCACCACCCGGGTGATGTGGCGCCTTTTCAATTGCTGACCTTTGAAGATGCCTTGGGGTGGGCCGACGACATCAAGGATTATGTCACAAACCGCAAGATGCCCCCGTGGCCAATTCGCGGGGGCTTGCCGCTCAAGAATGACAGGGGCCTCAATGAAAACCAGATTGCCACTTTTTCTCGGTGGGTGGAAGCCGGTTGCCCAAAAGGCAATGCCAAGGATGCACCTCAACCTGTGGTGTTCCCTGTTAAAAAAGACTGGGAAAATGACAATCCCCCCGACATCATCCTCGAAATGCCAGCAGCTTTTCATTTGGCTGCCAAAGGGGAAGATCATTATCGCATGATCGCCTTCCCCCTCAACAACAAGGAAGAACTCAACATTCAGCAGGTTCAGTTTGTTCCCGGCAACAAGCGGATTGTCCATCATGAACTGACTTTTTATGATGGAACCGGTATGGTGGAAGATGCCCAGAAACGATTGGGCAAAGGCAAACCAATCGGCAGCAATGACCAGGATTATGGCCCGGGTTATGAGTCGGGCATGGGCCTTGGTTTTCCACTCAAATCCATTCGGCTGGAGCACCGGAACGAGAAAAATCCGGGTGGAGCCTTGGGCGTCTGGGTTCCGGGCCAGGGGAAAATGGCTTTCCCACCCAAGGCGGTATCGGTGGTCCCTCCCGAATCGTCTATTCTCATGCAAATTCATTATCACCGAACCGGAAAACCCGAAGAGGACATTAGCAAAATCGGTATCTGGCTTTCCAAAGAAAAGCCGGAAAAATATGTCAATTACATGCTGGTGGATACCTCCTTCCGCATGATTCCCAAAGGCGTGGCCCGTTTCAAATCGGTTGGTTCCAGGGTCGTGGCCCAGGACTGCGAGGCGTATTTATTCAAGCCGCATATGCATTTCGCCGGTCGGGAAATGCGTGTCTGGCACCAGCCAAAAAACTCCCGGGAACGCAACCTGCTGTTTGATTTGCGCGGGTGGGATTACAACTGGCAAACCAGCTATTACCTCAAGGAATTTTACCCTTTGGAAAAAGGCTCCATGTTGCATGTGGAAGCCATATTCGATAACTCGATCCAGAATCCGGACAATCGGTTCAATCCGCCACGCATGCTGTTCCTGGGGGAAAATGATGAGGACGAAATGGGATATTGCTCCGTCTCTTATATGGCTCCCCAGCGGCCAAGTGGTCATAACGAATTTATCGACTATTTCATCAAATTGAAGGAAGGAGGCATGCTAAAAAGAGCCTATCAAAGCGCAAAATAGCCGGATTGGGCCGGGTTGCATATATAGAAGTTTTGCCATTTTTTTCGTGGAGTCAGCATGTCAGGGAAACCATTCCGGCACGACGAGCCCAACAGGCACTCCCGGCGCAAGGCTCTGCAAGTGGCAGCCCTGGCTGGTGCGGCTGCCCTGCAAAATGGGCTGGAAACCAGGGCGGCTGAAAACCCGGTCGATGCAGGGCCATCCGTGCCTGCTTCCGGGCTTCAACCAGCGCCTTTCCCGGTTCATGGGCTTCTGGAAAATGAAGGGAAAACCTACTCCAACTGGACGCTGGCCAGCACCACGCAGCCCGCAGTGTATGTCGAGCCCATCAGTTACGCCGATGTCCAGGCCATAGTCCAGGATACCAGGCGTTTTCCCACGCCGGTCAGCCCCGTTGGGTCCATGCATTCTGTGACGCCAACAGTCGTCAACAATGGTGGAACCCTGGTATGCACCATCAAGCTGGATGAAATCCTGGGACTTGAAAAAGATAATAAAGGTCGGCAAGTTGTGCGTGTGCAGGCTGGATGCAGGCTGAAAAAACTGAACTTATGGCTGCAGGCCCGAGGCCTGGAAATATCCTTCCAGCCTGAAATGGGCGAAGCCACGGTTGGTTCGGTCGCGGTGGGTGATACCAAGGATTCTTCCCTGGACGGGGCCGGTTTTTTTTCCGCGGCGGTTACCGGTATTTCCTATGTGAATGCCAAGGGTGAAATATGCACCATTTCCGATTCAAGAGATGGAGCGGAATTTCACGCGTTCAAATGTTCTTTCGGCCTTTTGGGAATTGTTCTGGAATGCCAGGTGGAAGTACGACCGGCAACGCTTTGCACTTCCCGATATTCCGTGCTGAAGTGCGAATCACCGGAACAACTGGCCGAAGGAATTCTTCGGCTGCGCAAAGCCTGTGATGCTTTTTTTGCGTCTATTATTCTGGACAAATTGTATGCGACTTGCGATCAACGCTTCAAGGCGGGGCCAGGCGCAATAACTCCCGCTTCTTCCCAACCTGTTTTTAATAGCTTGCGCATGGCCAAGCGCTCCAGCATTCAGCATGGTGGATTCCAGCGTCCCAACACGAACAACCTGCAGCCTGTTGTCAAGGAGATCACTTATTCCAGGGCCGATATGGTCAACGAGTACTGGAAGCCAACCGCCAGTGAAAACCGTCTGGATTTTCAGTTTTACGAACATGATCTCGCGGAAATAATCGGTGTTGTTGCGAAATCATACGCTTTCACGATAGCATTTGAGAAAAAAAATGCCTTTGTCCCCAATGGCTGGGCCATGTACTTCGTGACTCGCCCGGAAAGTGCCAGGAAACCCTATGGGCTGTATTCAGGTGGCCCGGGGATATCGTTTGCCTTTGACCCTATTTTTTCAAACCCGGCCGACCCGAAATGGCAATTGTTTGCCAAAGAATACAACCACTTTGCCATTAAAATACTGAAAGCGAAACCTTCCCCCATTCAGACTCAATGGCTGAAAACAGGGGACCTCGTGATTCCAGAAAAACTGGCCCATCCCCGATTCACCACCCCATACTACGCACAATTTCTTGGCTAATCATCCTTGGACCTGCTCCGACAGCGCCTTTCCCGGAAGGAGGTGTGGGGGTGAGTGGCGGGTACGCCATGCCAAAAATCGAGGCCACGGTCACAAATCAGCCATCTGGTTTCAATCCTGATTTCCAGGAAAGACTCGCCTTCAGCCTTTCAGGTGTTGGGAGCAGGTGGTGTCAATACGGCCTTTTTCTCATGCTACAGTGTCTCTTGCTCCGTTTGAGCTGACGCTGGGTGGCACCGCGCAAAACTCCTGAACGGCACCAGAGAACCCATTCATGAACCCCTGCCGCTTTCTGATTCGACTGCTGGTCCTGGTCGCTGTCATGACTATTCTGCCTGGGGGTGTGTCCTGGGCCAAACCCCCGCATGTGCTGCTCATCATGGTTGATGACCTGGGCTGGATGGATTTGCGCTGCCAGGGCAACGACCGCCTGAACACACCCCGGCTCGACAGGCTGGCCAGGCAGGGGGTTCGCTTCACCCATGCTTATGCGGCGGCGCCAATCTGCTCGCCCACGCGCGGCGCGCTGATCACCGGGTTGGCTCCCGCGCGGTTGCATATCACCCAACATGGCAAGGATGGTCCCGCCTTCTGGCCCAAAGACCGGAAAATCCAGCCACCCGCCGCGGAACACGTATTGCCGCTCCGGACCGTTACCATTGCTGAGCGTCTCCGGGAAACCGGCTACGCAACCGGCTTCTTCGGCAAGTGGCACCTTTCCGGCGAACCAGTCCAGCTCGACCCGGCAGGCGGCGGCCCGGGTTTTTGGCCGGAACACCAGGGGTTCGATGTGAACATCGGCGGGTGCGGCCTGGGTGGGCCGCCATCGTATTTCGATCCATACCGGATCCCGGCAATCCAGCCCCGCCAGAAGGGTGAATACCTGACTGACCGACTTGCTGACGAGACCATCGCCTTCATGCGGGGAAAGCACCACCAGCCGATGTTTATTTGTCTGTGGACCTACAATGTGCATTATCCGTTCGAAGCTCCCGCAGATCTGATCGCAAAGCACAAGGGCAGGGAAGGGCCAGGCCTCAAGAACGCTGTCTATGGTGCCCAGGTGGAAGCCACCGATCGGGCTATTGGCAAGGTACTTGACGAAATTGACCGGTTGGGACTCGCGGATAATACCCTGGTCATCTTCACCAGCGACAATGGAGGTTGGGAAGGGGCGACAGATAACCGGCCGCTACGGTCTGGCAAGGGTGATCTGTACGAAGGCGGACTGCGAGTGCCACTCATTGTCCGCTGGCCCGCGGTGATCGCCACCGGGAAACCGTTTGCTCCCGCCATGGCCTGCGACACCCCGGTCATCAGCATGGATCTGTCCGCGACAGTTCTGGATGCGGCCCATGTCAAACCAGGGGAGGGTACCGCGCCGGATGGTTTGTCTCTGCGTCCCGTTTTTCAGGGGAAAAAGCTGGATCGTGATGCGCTGTTTTTCCATTATCCGCATTACGCTTTCCACAAGGTCAACCGCCCGGGCGGTGCCATCCGTGCTGGCCAACACAAACTGATCCGGCGTTACGATGACAACTCGCTCGAACTCTTCGACCTGGTGGCTGATGTGGGGGAGAAGCGGAACCTGGCGGCAGAAAAGCCGGAACTGGCCGCAATGCTCGATGCAAAGCTGGGCCATTGGCTCAGGGATACGACGGCACAAATGCCCACACGGGTGCGGTAATCAGGGCCGTTCCGGCAATCCACCATCCCCTGAAGTGGGTCTCCGAGACAGTCATTCTTGTCTCAACAGGCTTTGACGGACTTGCCTGTTGCCTGGGGGGAATAAACGCCTTGTGGGGTGGTTAGAACAGTTCGCTGACGGGAGTCCCCTTCGGCAGCATTTTCAGCGGACGCCCCTGGGCAACGAATTCCGCCTGGGGATCAAGCCCCAGGGCCTGATACACCGT
>QWOS01000022.1 GCA_003669555.1 Planctomycetota bacterium | reverse complement strand
GACGGTTTTGCCGGAACTGGTCGCGGATCCAGGCATCGTAATTCATCACCGCCTTGATGCCCACATGGTAGGGATTGGGGCGCAGAAGGTCGGTCCACTTGTTAGCCCAGAAATCTGCATATTCGGGGCGTTCCAGCAGTCGATCCACCAGGCGGGCCCGTTTATCGGGGGCTCCATCGCCTAAAAAGGCGGTTACCTCAACAGGAGTGGGGAGGGTGCCAATAATGTCCAGATGGACCCGCCGCAGGAAAGTGGCATCTGAAGCCAGGCCACTGGGGTGCAGGCCCAGTTGCTGCAGTTTGTCGAATACCAGGGAATCGATGGGATTGCTCACCTTCCACCCCGGAGACGAGGCAGACGGGGGAAGTGTTTGCGGTATCAGAATCGGGCACACCGCGAATTGATCCATGAAGCGCGCCATGATGGCGGCTTCACCCGGCAGTGGCCCAGCCTTCACCAACCCACTGGGGTCCACCGCCGCGATGACACTCTCGCTCGATGAAAACAGGGCTAAACGCGTGACATCCTCGCTGGTCCCATCGGACCAAAAAGCCAGAACCTGCAAACGCTGGGTACTCTTTGCTTGCAGTAATCGGCTGGGGGGACTGACCGAAATTCGCTGCAACCGGGGGGCGTTGGGTCCGGTACGGGGGCCACCGGCGGCAATCCAGGTGCGCACCACCTGATAATTGGGATCGGTCACCGCAAGTCTGCGACCACCCCCGTGAGCCACCTGGGCCGAGGCTTTTTGCAGCAATAAACTGTCACCGGGTGCTGTGGGCATAGCCCGACGCCCCCTCCCCTCACGCATAATGGCCGCATAATCAAAGTCGGCGTCGTAGGCAAAAAGTGACAGGGCAAAACCGTTTTGGCCCCGGGCTTTGCCATGACAGGGCCCGGCATTGCAGCCGGCCCGTGTGAGAATGGGCTGGATATCGCGCTCGAAAGTAACCTGCCCCGCCCCCGCAGGAGGCGCCGTGGACTGGCCAGGCAACCATGTGGCAGCCAAAAGCATAGCCGGCAGCAAAGCGGAACAGTCCATGGAAATCTTCCGGGTTTTTGGTCAACCAGGGCGAATAAGTAGCAGGCGGGTCCGTCTGGAGAAAGAAGTCGTACGCAGGCAGCCAGACAATACTAACACGATTGTACGGCTGACAAACACGCAATTTGGTTAATTCTCCAAATCCATGCCGCTCCAGCAAGCCTGAACAGCCAGGCAGGAGCAGCATCAGCCTCCCAGCATCAAGCCGTCACGCCCGGTCCAGGCCGCAACTTCGAACAAATTTCTGGCCCGGAATCGCCTTCCTGGACAGTTTGGGGGCCCTCCTGACTTGCTAGGACACCCGGGTTAACTATCATCATGGTCAGGGGGTTGTGTCGCTTCGGTCGCCCACTGTGCGGCATATCCTCAAGGAACACGCCCGGTTGAACCGCCGGGTCGTTTGGTGCGTAAGCCAGTAGTGAGTAGCGGCCCTGGTCCGCTATCTCCTGTCAAAATTTTGCGCGAGGCGGATCCATGGCCGAGCCTGTGGTAGTGACCCAAAAGCTGACCAAGATTTTCCTCGATTTCTGGGGGCGCAAGAAAAAGGTTGCTTTGCGCGCCCTCGACTTTGATGTGCAAAAGGGTGAAATTTTCGGCCTATTGGGGCCGAACGGGTCCGGCAAAACCACCACCATCAAGCTGCTGCTGGGTTTGCTTTTCCCCACCGAGGGCCGTGCCACGGTGCTGGGTAAATCCACCAGCGATGTGCGCAAGAACGAAAAAATTGGCTACCTGCCTGAAGAATCGTACCTCTACCGGTTCCTCAATGCCGAGGAAACCCTCGACTTTTATGGCCGCCTTTTCGACATGCCTGCATCGGTGCGTGAGAAGCGTTCCCAGGAGCTGATCGACCGCGTGGGCCTTTCCCGTGACAAGAAGCGCCAGCTGCGCGAATACTCGAAAGGTATGCGTCAAAGAATCGGCTTGGCCCAGGCACTTATCAACGATCCCGAACTCGTTATCCTGGATGAACCCACCTCTGGCCTCGATCCGCTTGGCGCCCGCTGGATGAAAGACCTCATCCGCGACCTCAAACGCGAAGGCAAGACGGTCATCATGTGCAGCCATCGCCTGGAAGATGTGCAAGATATCTGCGACCGTATCGCCATTCTTCACGAGGGCGATCTGCAATCCTACGGCAAGGTCAGCGACCTGCTACGCGACACCATGCGGGTGGAGATGCGCGCCAGCCAGTTGAAGATCACCCCCGAACTCGAACGCGACATGCGTGAACTGCTGGCCCGTCACGGCGGCTCCCTCGATTCTCTTGGTAACCCCACCACCACCCTGGAAGATTACTTCCTCCGCATTGTTGAGGAGAGCAAGGCCCGTCCTGGCCGGCGCTTCCTGCCTGGCGAGCAACCCGTCACCGCCAAGTTGCCCTGATTCTACTATTTTCTACGGTTCCAAGACATTTTCCTTAGCCCTTTCTATGGCAGCCAGCACCATGGGATTCCTTCCACCCACCTTTGCCGTGCTCTCGCTCGAGAGGGACCCCTTGACCATCCCGGATATTCTGGGTTGGCAAGGTGTGCGCTACTACCTCCTCTCGGTGGGGGCGCTAACCAGCCTTGCACTCCTTCTTTGGTTTTTTTCCCGCGGCTGGCGACAAGTGAGTCGAATGACCCCAGGGACCCGGGCGGCTTTCCTGCTGCTCACCCTGCTGTCTTTACCCATGATCGGCCTCGACCTTTTCAGCCTGGCCCGCATCAGCCGGCCGCTTTGGCCCAACTACAATCCCGATGATATCACCGGCTTTATGATAGCTTTCACCCGCCCTGCATGGCTGGACAACCTGCTGGCAGCCAGTGCGTTCGCCTCCATTCTGGCGGTTGCATTGCCATTCCTGATCAACCTGCCCCGGCTGAGTGGGCAACGCATCTTCGCCATCGCCAAACTCAGCTTCAAGGAAGCAATCCGCAAACGGGTCCTCTATGCCTTCACCGGTCTGTTGCTCATCCTGCTTTTCGGTTCGTGGTTCATTCCCGCAAAATCTTCCGACCAGTTGCGCACTTATGTCACCGTGGTCTTTTGGGCCATGACCGTCATCCTGCTGATGGTCAGCGCCCTGCTCGCCTCGTTTGGCATTCCCGGGGACATCAAAAGCCAATCGCTTTTCCTCATTGTCACCAAACCGGTTGAACGGGTGGAAATCCTGCTGGGAAGACTTCTGGGCTACATGTCCTTGCTCAGCCTGGTCTTGCTGGTGCTGTCCGGAGCGGGTTTGCTGTATATCTTGCGCGGTGTCAGCCCTGAAGCCGCCGAGGAAAGCCTGAAAGCGCGCGCCCCAGTCTATGGCAGACTGCGATACGAGAACACCAGTTCATCCACCCAGGGCGACAATGTAGGGCGCGAATGGGAATACCGAGGCTACATTTCCGGCTCCCAGGGTGCGTCCACCCCCCAACCCAAGGCTATCTGGGAGTTTGCCTCCCTTCCCGCCGCGCTTGCCAACCGCGCCAGGGTTACAGCCGAATTCACCTTCGATATCTATCGCACCACCAAGGGCTATGAAAATCAGGGCGTCGGAATCGGCATGGTCTTCACCACCCGCAACCATGACCCTGAAAAGATGCGGGTTGAACGCGAATCCCGTGAGCGTCAGGGAAAGCCTCCCCTCTCCACGGAGGAACTTGCTGGCCTGTTTGGGTACTTCCAGCCCTCCAGCAGCATCACTTTTTATGATTTCAGCACGGGTTCCACCGACCTGCCGGGTGCCCTCTTCGCAAACGCCCTCGAAGGCGACTCCAAAGCGCCTCCCCTGATTGTCACTGTCACCTGCAAGGAATCCACTCAGTATGTTGGTATGGCACGCTATGACTTCTACTTGCGGGAAGATGACACCGGATCGGGGGCGGATGCTGTCCGCTTTTCCTGGAACTTTCTCAAGGGCTCGATGGGGCTTTGGCTACGAATCCTGCTGGTCACCACCATCTCCCTGGTCCTCAGCACCTACCTCAGCGGCGTGGTCAGTCTGCTGGTAGCCCTCTTTGTTTTCATGCTGGGACAGTTTCAGGAATTCCTGGTGTCCCTGGTGCTGGGTCGTGTCTCCGGCGGTGGCCCGCTCGAGAACTTCTCGCGCCTGATCACCAATGAAGTAGCGGGCAAGCAGCTCGAAAATACTGCCCTCAACAATGTGCTCATGAACACGGATCGCATGCTGCGGGAAGCCCTGGCGGGCATGTTGAACTTCCTGCCTGAGGTGAAAAGCCTTTCTTACACCGAATATGTGAGCAATGGCTTCAGCATCGGCGGTGAAGACCTGGTCTCGAATACGATCCGCACTTGCGCTTACCTGCTTCCATGGTTGTTGCTGGGCTATCACCTGCTCCGCGAACGGGAAGTGGCCGGCCCAACCTGAGTCTTTGTCCATTACGCCTTGAAAAGCGTGGTTCTCCAGTCAGTATCCAAGGCGTCGAATCATCCCGGAGCGCGGTGTTATGAATCGGCAGATCGTTTACCTGGTCGGTATGGGTGTGCTGCTGACAGCGGCATGGCTATGGCGTGATTCGGTGGTCGACCCCTATGCCACCTCCAACGGGCTGCGCGAGAAGGAGATCGGCAATGTCGAACTGACCGGGCGGGCTGTGGAACTGGCACTGACCGGTTCCCGTGGCATGGCAGTCGCTTACCTTTGGTATGAAGCCTCCGAACTGCAGAAAAAGCACCGCTGGAACGAAGTGGAACTGGTGGTCCGTTCCCTCACCAAGCTGCAGCCCCACTTCATCACCCCATGGCTCTTCCAGAGCTGGAACTTTGCTTACAATGTGTATGCCGAGGTCGATCGGCCTCGCGAGAAGCTTTACTACCTCTCGCGAGGTTGCGAAATGCTCGCCGAGGGTGAGCGCCGCAACCGTTTCAGCCCCGATCTCCGTTTCAACCTGGGTCTGTACCAGCAGCACAAGATCAACCAGTCAGATGAAACCAATGTGATGCGCTCGCTGTTCCAGCTGGCTTGCATCCCTCCTGCCGACCGGGAACCCCGTCGATTCCAGGTCTTTGACGAGAAAGGTTTGGTGGGCGATCCCGGCCAGGAAGTGCGCTGGAATCGTTTCCAGGCAGTCCGTGAGGAGTTCCGCGCCAAGGATCCGCTCGCCCAGTGGCGCCTGCGCCTGCGCATGGCTCGAAAACCGGACTTCGATACCGTGATGAGCCTGCTAGAGGTCCTCCTTCCACCTGATATGGTGCCCGTTGCCCTGCCTCTCTCCGCATCCGAGCTTGCTATCGCCTGGATGAGCCAGACCGAACAAGGTAACACCAGCCTGGGCATTGTGCCCCCCCTGGGGGCGGGTTTATGGGGTGCCATGGGAACTCTTCCCCTGCTGCTCGAGCGCCAGGTCGCGGCCGATGGCACTCTCGTGCCTGAAAGCCGTTTCGATGACTACCGGGCCGCTCATCTCGTGGATGCTGCTCTCGTAGGTTACAGGCTGGCCCGGGGCGACAAGGTCCTGGGAATGCCGGTGGCCACTTCCCCCAGCCAGATAGAAGCCATGACCCGGCAGCGCGACGCCATAGACCTCACAAGCTCCATCACCCCGCGAGAAAAGCTTCTGGCACAGTTTGACCGGGCCGAACGCGAACTGGAAGTCTTCTGCAAGCGATTCCCCTCCCTGGCCATGCGCCTGCGTGAAGGGACCCGCCCCGAAATGATCAATGCCCGCACCGAGGGTGCCCGTGGCAAGGCCCGGCGTCGCACCCAGTTCATTTGTGAAACCACAGATGCTTTCATCCGTTTCCTGGAAGATAGTCAGGGTATTCCTTCCCTCTACGAGGCGGATGCCTACCGCCGTCCGCAACCGAACGGCTGGCGGGCCCCCGAGACTCTTGCCGCACTTTCAGGCAACACGCTGACGCGCTTCCCGTCCCTGCCAGGCAAACCGGACCGTGTTCTCGGTGTAAATGGTGAATACGACCCCAGCGCTCCCATTCATTACAACGCCCTCAAGCCTGAGGAATGGCTCAACGATCAGTTCGATGCCTGGGCCACAGCTCTGGCGTGGTATCGGTACGCCCAGGAGCCTATCCCGCCCCCCTCCAAAATCCCTGGCGATACCTCCCCGGTCACCAACCGCCTGGCCCAGCGCAAACCCCGCTACATGGCCACACTCATTTTCCGAACCCAGCCAGGCCTGATGCAGGCGCGCCTGGGAAATCGACTCATGCGGGAAGGCTGGTTCGATACCGATGAAGGAGACACCGATTCCGCGCGTGAGGGTAGCACCCTGGCCATGGTTCCAGGTGGCGGGCGTCTACTGAAAGACTGGATTCCCGACCGGCCTATCCTGATTGGGAATGGTTTGTCACCCCTTGCGGCCACTTTGGCTGAAACCGAACGCGTCTGGCGCGATATTGCCGGGGCCAATGGCATGGTTCTCGATCCCCTTGAAGAGCGTAACCGTGACCAAAGTGCCATACTCTATCGTGAGAAATACCTTTTCACGCCCGAGTTGATGCGCGGTTTTGACGGCGATCCGCAACGGCTGGCTTTGGCAATGCGTTCCGCCCAGGTCCGCCATGATAAACCTGAGCTCGACTGGACCCCGGAAATGAAGCAGTCGTGGGAAAACCACCACTACCTGCGAGAATACGATTCCTACCGGCAAATGAGTAACTTCAGGGCTCATTATGTCCGCGCCCTGGCCGAAAAGAACCCGGCTGCGGCCATTGCCCATAAGCGTTTTTTCGAAGCGGATACCCTGTCGCGTTTCCAGGCCCTGCTGAACGAGCGCGATGCCCTGCGCATTTTCCGCCGACCCGATGCCTTTTTGGCCTGGCGGGAAAAAATCATTCTCGAGCCCAGGCAACGCAGCGGCTGGTTTAGCGACCAGACCTTGCGTGTTTTATCCGATTATGGCCGCGATGATCTCATCCAGGAAGAAAACTACCTGCTGGAAATGCGCTATCAGCAACTGGCAAGTGAACAGGAAGAGCCGCAGATTTCTGCTGCCCGAAAATACCTTGCCCGGGAATTTGGCAAGTGGCTGCTGGCAGGTAATCTCGCTGCCGCCCAGGCTGGCGCTCCAGCGGCAGCACAACTGGCTTCCCTCGGTGTGGAACGGCAACTTGCGGGAGTTCTTGCCAAACTGGATGAGGTGGTGCCGTTTCAGCGCATACCGCTCGTCCAGCCCATGCTCGACTTCCTCGATGAATCCGACTGGCCAGGTCGTCAGGAGATCATCCCCGCCAACGCCAAGGGTTCCGTCGAAGGGCGGGATGGTGAGGTGATCAAAGAGCGCCCCCCTGTCATACCACTCCCTCCCCTGCAACCCTCTCCCTGACCAGGCTGAAAATCGATGATCAGCCATTCCCCGGGTGTTGTGCTAAGCCTGCTTGCTCACCCCGACGATGCCGAGATTCTCTGCGCTGGCACCCTGGCGCACCTGGTTGCCAGGGGTTGGCGGAGCCATATTGCCACCTTCACAGCCGGCGATTGCGGCTCGATGGAGCTGACCATTCAGGAAATTTCCAGAGTAAGGCGGGGTGAGGCCCTGGCCGCCGCCAACCTCCTGGGCGCTGGTTATGATTGCCTGGAGGAACGCGACCTGCTGCTTTTTTATGCGCCCAAACCTCTGCGCAAGGTGGTGTCGCTGCTGCGGCGGGTGCGGCCCACTCTGGTTCTGGCCCATAGCCCTGCTGATTACCTTCCTGACCACGAAATGGCCAGTTTGCTGGTGAGGGCCGGCTGTTTCAATGCGGCGGTTCCCAACCTTTTCCCCCGCTGCGGCGCGCCTGCGCTCGAACGGATCCCGGCGCTCTATTATTGCGACCCGCTGGAAGGCCGCGACGCTCTGGGCCGCGCGGTGCCCCCCGGCCTGGTTGTGGATATCCACGACACCCTCGATCTGAAAGAGCGCATGCTGGCTACCCATGCCAGCCAGCGGGACTGGTTGGCCCGCCAGCATGGGATGGACCAGTACTTGCAAGCCATGCGGGATTTCGCCCATCAACGCGGGGCCCTCGCTGGTCTGCCGGCAGGCGAAGGTTTCCGCCAGCACCTTGGTCATGGCTACCCTCAAGGTGATGTGCTGGGCCTGGCCCTGGGTGATTTGTCGCACCGGTGTGGTTAATCCATCCACCGGTCTGACCTGAGCATTTCCCGCAAACCGGGTCAAATCCGCCTGCCTTCGCCGGATTAAACTACCTTGTCAGAATTCTTTCAGAAATCCTGATTGCTTGTCATAAAGGGTCTGGTAAAATTCTATTATGTTTTTGTCTATGCACTGTTTTTTGAATGATTGCCTGGGTTAGCACAAATGCCAGATCGGTCCATTCTGGTCGTTGACGATGAAGATTCATCCCGTGTTGGTATGGGGCAAAGTCTCCGCCTGGCGGGTTATCGTGTCGAAGAGGCTGTTGACGGTCCTGGCGGTTTAGCTCTGGTCCGCGCCCATACATATGCTGTGATTGTCCTTGATTTGCACCTGGGTGGTCAAAACGGCCTGGAATTTTTGCGGGAATTGCGCCTGACGCATAACACGCCAGTGGTGATGGTCACATCCGATCAGTTGTTGGGCCCCCGGCTCGAGGGGCTGGAAAACGGCGCAGACGACTGGCTGATCAAGCCATTTGCGCATCGGGAACTGCTTGCCCGGGTCGCCGCCATCCTCAGGAGGGTACCCTTTGTTTCCGGGGTGGTACGCCTGGGTGACCTTCAAATCGATCTGGACAGCCAGGTGATCACCCGCCAGGGAATAACGATAGTCCTGACACCCAGAGAACTTGACTTACTGCAACTTCTTTTGGAAAACCGGGGTAGAGTAGTCCTCCGAGACCTGCTGGAGAAAAAAATGAGCCAGGCCAAGGCAGGCAGCCCTGTTAGCTCAAATGTCTCTAATCTGGTCGATGTATACATGCTTAGGCTCCGGAAAAAACTGGGTAAAGAGATCATCTCCACCCGGCACGGAATCGGCTTCATCATCGAGGCATGAAGTCCATGTTTCGATCGATCCGCTTTCGTGTGGTCCTGCTGATTTTTGGATATCTGGCACTAGCAGTCCTTCTATCCAGAACCATCTACTACTATCGATTAAGTTTTTTATTACGTGAAAACCAGGAATCGTTCTTGCAAGATAGCTATTCCATCATGGCTGCCGCTTGTAGATCGTCTCTGGAAGAGAAGGCTCCTGGCAGGAAAAGGGAGCTCCCCTCCCTGACCGAATCCTCCAGTTCTTACCCACCTTTTGTGAGCCTTCTGGATAGTGCAATGGTTTGGCAGGAGGGCCAAAGCTTACCCAAAATGCTTACCCAGGATCTCTTCCAGCTAGAGCCTGCCAGTCTGAACGGTGCTCCCCGGTTGGCATCTTTTGGCTCTTCGCCAGGCGAGGCGGGTTTCCGCGTTGCCTGGGGCATGCCTGTTCCAGGCCGGATCCTGGTAGTGGGACAATCCCTTCAGCCACAGCAAGACCTGGTCTGGTCCTACCTGCAAATAATTTTACTTGTTGCCCCGCTTATCATTATCGTTTTGTGCTGGCTGGCCTGGTACATGCTTTCGTGGATCTTTGTGCCACTCAATCGCATTTCCCAAACAGCCCGGCTTATCGAAGCGGGAGACTTGCAGCAGCGAATCGACCTGAAAGATGTGGACACCGAACTAATTGGCATGGCTGGCACCATCAACACCATGCTCAACCGTTTGGAAAACACCCATCAGGCCTTGTCTCGCTACGGCGCGGATGTGGCCCATGAATTGCAAACCCCTATCAACTCCATGCTACGGTCGATCGCCGGCGAAGGGGGACTTCCACCTGACGACAAGGATGCTGTAATCGCGGCCTGCGCATCCCAGGCCCAGCGGATGGGGAAAATCTGCCAGAATCTGCTACTCTTGTCCCGGGCGGACGCCACAGTGAAGCCCGTCACCTCCATCGATCTGGAACCAGTGGCCTGTGACGCCCTCGACCTGGTGGCATTCCTGGCCAAACCCAGAGAACTTGTCCTGGAAAACACGGTGCCGTCCCTGATCGCCGTGGCCAACGCCAACCAGATTGAGCAAGTGCTGGTAAACCTGTTAAGCAACTCCATCCGGTTTTCACCCCAGGGGGGAACAGTGAGTCTGGCTGGGCACCTGGAAAGAAGCCAGGTGGTGCTATGGGTCACAGATCAGGGCCCGGGCATCCCGGCCAGTGACCGTTTGCAACTTTTCAATCGCTTTTCCAAAAGCCGGGCCGGCTGGCAAAAGGTTGGCAATGGACTGGGGCTAGCCATTTGCAAAAGCATCATCGATGCCCACAGTGGCACCATTACCTGCCTCGACACAGGGGGAAGAGGCACGCGCATGGAAGTACGCCTTCCGGCAGGGGTCCAATCGGCGGAAAGCTGAACAAAACCAGCCCTTGCGACCCCTTCTCGCGGTTTGCGTCAGAGTTTGGGTCAGGGTTTGGGTCTTGGTTTGGGTCTGGCAATGGCCCCGAATTCGTGCAGGACTTGTTCTTGCGCGCGCATTTCAACGGAACCAGGACGCATGATGCGCACTTTGGCCAAGGCGTCTTGCGAAGTCATCCCCCTGGTGACCAGCACGGCTGCCAGAATAGTGCCTGTGCGGCCAACTCCAGCGTGGCAATGTACCCCCACTCCCATGCCGCTGTCATGGGCACGCTGGATAATCTGCACAATTCGCTCCAGTTGCTCCAGCGTCGGAGCGCAATAATCCTCAATGGGTTCATTGATGCAAATCAGCCCGGCATCGTTCACCCAGGTGCGCGGCAAAGGCCCCTCAGTGAGGGTCATCACCAGTTCCACACCTTTGGAGCGCAGCCATTTGAGCGATTCAGGTTCCGTGGGACGGGAGAATCCCGCCAGTTTGTCTGGAATCACCCAGGAAAAGTTACCCGGTCTCATGAAAGCGATCCTTGCTTGGGTGTAACCGGTTGTTAGTGTAGTGATTTCAGCCCATGGACCCGTCGGATTCTACCCGTTTCTTTCCAGGCATCGTCGTCCTGCCGCAACAAATCACCCAAAGCCGCTGAACCCAAGCCAAAATGTGCGGCCGTCTCGGCCAGACGCCCATTCCCAGCCTGGAGAGCATCGAGTAAAACACCAGCCAGGGGCAGGTATCTCGGGTCTTTGGGTCCTACCCACAGGGACCCGGATCGGTCACGGGCCGCCACCACGGCAGCATGCCCTGCCAAATCCCCTTCGGGCAATTCCTGGCGGATTTCCAGCCACAGGGCCCGGCGCAGCCTCTTGAAAGCCCGGGCCCTGTTCTCGTGCTGCGAGCGGCTTTCCTCAGCGATGACAATCAGACCGCTGGGCGGATGCCGCAAGCGCACCGCGCTGGAGGTCTTGTTCCGTTTTTGCCCCCCCGGGCCGCTGGCGCGGTAGAAATCCACCTCACACTGCGCCAGCAGCGCCTTGTCTTCCAGGGATGTCCAGGCGTCACGCCCTGTCACACCTCCAGCTTCCAGGGAGCGCGCATGGGCCGGCTGATCATGGCGTTCCCCTCAGCCTCGGCGAAATGACGCTCGGCAGGGTTCCAGTTCAGCTTCTTGCCCACCTGAAGGGCGATAGCACCCAGGTGGCAGATGATGACGGAACTGGCGCCTACACCCACATGGCAGATCGGCTTCTTGCGGCTTTTCACGCAGCCCATGAAGTTGCCCATATGGTCGTTAGAAACTTCCAGACGAGTGGCGTCATCCTTGAGGGGCTCCTGAAGCAACTTGGGATCGCTGGCGCTGATCTTGCCCCGGCTGACAAAAATCCATTTGCTGGAGTCCTCACCCACGAACAGGATGCCGTTGGTATCCTTGTCTCCCACGGTGTCAGGCAGGGTGGTATCACTGGCGATCACCTTGGCCCCATTGGCGTAGGTGTATTCAACGCGAAAAGTGGGATGACAATTATAGCTGTTCGGCACCTTGGTCGGAGCTTCGCCAGTGGCCTCGATCGTGACGGGACCGGTATCGTCGGTTCCCAGACCCCATTGGGCAATATCCAGATGGTGGGCGCCCCAATCGGTGAGCTTGCCGCCGGAATAGTCGTACCACCAGCGGTACTCATAGTGGCAACGCTTTTCCACATACTCCACCATGGGGCACGGCCCAAGCCAAAAATCCCAGTCGAGACCTTCAGGCGGCCTGGCGGTAGCAAACGAACCCTTGGGGTTACCGCCAATACGGCACTCCACCCGGGCCACCTTGCCAATGCGCCCGTTGCGCACCAGTTCGCATGCCATGCGAAAACGGCGGTCGCTACGCTGCTGGCTACCCGTTGCCAGGACCCGGCCCGTTTTATTGACAACCTTCTCCAGGGCAATGGCCTCTTCGATGGTGAGGGTCAGGGGCTTTTCCAGATAGACATCCTTGCCCTTCTTGAGGGCATCGATGGCGATGAGGGCGTGCCATTGATCGGGCGGAGCGATGGTGACGGCCTGGATGTCCTGGCGGTCGAGGAGTTCGCGGAAGTCTTTATGGCCCTTCACGCCCATGTCGCCATTTTTTGGCATATCGGTTTCAATAGCACGCTTCAGGTGCCGGGCATCGACATCGCAAGCCGCCACATAACGCACGCCTGGCTTGCGGCGGGCTTCCCCATAAATGGCCCGGCCACGGCTACTGGGGCTGCCAATGCCAATGGCCCCCATGGTAAGCCCCTCAGGCTTGGCCTGGGTGGCAGCCTCCTGGAGCAATGCCTGGGCTTCCTGGCGGGAAAACCACAACGGCAAGCCGGTGGCAGCCAAGGCAAGCGTGGATCGTTCGAGGAAACCGCGTCGCGACAGGTTGCCCAACGGATTGGGCCGTGAAGAGGAAGGCATGGATCAGGCTCCGGGAGCTGGGTTGGAAAGGCCTATACAAGCAGAGAGAACATCCTGGCCAATAGTAAACCAGGCCAGAACTTCCTCATACTAATCCCCAATCCCGGCCAGAACAACTACCCTGCCTTGCTTCTTGCGGTGTACTTGGGCATTCTGTGCCCGCTGGCAATCAATACGCGGATCAGGGCAAGGGGACTGTCATGCTGACCACAACCGGATGGATGCTTGTGGGAATGGGATTCACGGGCGCCATGGCTTTGCAAATCATTGGTAAAGCACTGCTCCGCCCGCTGGGACTTTTGGGCGGGATAGAAAGCTTTTTTGCGCCGGCGGGAGGCTGCGCCTCGGTGCTGGCCAGCCAGGTTGCCAAGGCAAAAAAAGAGGTGCTGCTCCTGACCCCTTCCCTGCAATCGAAAGCGTTGCTGGAAGCGCTTCTGGGTGCCGCCGGCAAGGGGGTGTCTGTGGAAATACTCTTGCCTTCCGGTCAGGAAAAATCCTCGGCTGGAGAAATTTCAGCCCTGGTGGGGGCCGGGGCCTGTCCCTTTCTGGCCCAGGAATCACGAATCCTTTCCACCGTGCTACTGGTTGACCACAAAAACCTGGCGGTGGGGAGCGTCAACCAAAGCAACCCTGGCGAACCAGGTGTGCTCGAGCACCTTCATCTCTGGAAGGGTGACGCCAACCTCAACAACAAACACCGCGAGCTGATCAGCAACCATAAAATGCAGGCCCGCCCGCTGGGGAGTCCAAGGGGGCTGGAACCAATCGGCCAACCCCAGCAAGCCCCCCAGCAGGCAACCCAAATCTTCCAAAACCCCATGACAAGCCAGCCAGCTGGGCAAACCATACCGGCTGGCATCGACCAAAACAATCCGGGGGCCCTCCTGGCGGCGGCCCGTGAAGCCGCCGGGCGCGGTGATCAGGCTATGGCGGCAGCCCTCCTGGAGGCAGCCAAGCAGGCGAATCAGCGTATGCAAATGAACAGCGGAGTGCGTGCTGCCGCCTGATTTAGCATCCGGCATGCTGCCTGAATGCCTCTTTTCGGCACAACTGTTGTTGTCCAGCGCCTGCTTTTGGGGTTGTATGGATAGGTGGGCAGGGGCCCACCATCCTGAATGGACGATCCCATGAGCCTGTTAGCAGCCGCCGAAGAAACCCTGGACACCGCTTTGAAGGATCCAGCCTTCAAATCAGAGATTCAGAGGCTTCGCCAGGCTGATAACCTCACGAACTGGGTTTATCTGATCCGGGCCTGGTTTTTTATTGCCGTCGTATTTGGCGGCGCCGTGCTGTTTGAGCGCGGCCATCAAGCACTTGGGCTGCATTGGGCATGGTGCATCCCGGTCTACCTGCTCGCAGTTTTGTTCATGGGTGCGTGCCAGCACCAATTGACGGGCCTGGCCCACGAGGGCGCACACTTTGTGCTGTTTAAGAACCGTACACTCAACGAGCTAACCAGCGATATCTTCTGCATGTATCCGCTATACAGCAACACCCATCTCTATCGCTTGCAACATCTGGCCCACCATCAGTTTGTCAATGATCCCGAGCGCGACCCCGATGTCTTCCAGATGCGAAAAAGCGGGCATTGGCTGAATTTCCCCATCACCCGGCAGCGATTCATTGGCTTTTTGCTCAGCCAGTTCTGGGTGCCCAATGTGCTTAAGTTTATGTTGGTGCGCGCCCAGTTCAGTGCAACCGGGTCGGGAAACAGCCCCTACCACAAACCCGGGGTCATTCCCGACTACACCGCCGTCAATCTGGGTATTGCCATGGTGTTTGGCAATATCGGCCTGATTGCAGTGGGCCTTTATGTGCCCATGCTCTTTGCCGGGTTTGACTGGGTGCGCTGGTTGGCTCTCTCGCCTGCCGTGATGGCGCTGCTGGCCTGGGTGATTTTCCCTCGCATGCCCGAGAGTTGCTTCACCGGGGCTCGCCTGCATCCACCGATCTCCCCCGCTACCTCCATGGCCATTCGCATCAGCGAGATCGCCCTGATCTGGGGTGCCTTCACCTTGTGGGCGGTATTGGCGGATGATTGGCGCCCCCCCCTGTATTACATTGCCTTGTGGGTGGTGCCCATCTTCACCTCATTCAGCTCATTCATGATGCTGCGCCAGGTGGTGCAGCATGGTAATGGTGGGCGTGGCTGGATTACGAACACCCGGGTTTTTGAAGTGAATCCGTTCCTGCGTTTCGCGGTTTTCCCCATCGGACAGGACTTTCACCTGCCGCACCACCTCTTCGCTTCCATCCCGCACTACCGCCTGCGCGGTCTGCATGCCATGCTTTGCCGCTACCCGGAATACCTCCGCCATGCGGTGGAAGTACATGGCTACATGCATTCGCCTGAGCATCCGCAAATTCACCCCACAGTAGTGGATGTACTTGGGGCGGACTGGGCCCCTGGCAAGCAGCGGACCCACATTGACAACAGCGTCATTGAAGATCTGGAAGTGGATGACAAGGACGCCATCCTTGCGGAAGGTGAAAGATTGCGCGGCGTGGAATTGTAACCAGGGGCGGCTTTCAGCTCAGTTCCACCGACCAATATGCACTCTCCAGAAAAGTTTTCCAGGAATCGTATTTCCGATTGGTGAGCTTCTGATTCAGCATGGGGCTGCGCTTGGGCTTTTCTGGTCGCCGGATCAGTGCCATACCAGATTGGCGGGGTGTGCGGCCCCCCTTGCGCACATTGCAGGCTACACAGGCACAAACGATATTTTCCCACGAACTACCCCCGCCCTGACTGCGCGGCACCACATGGTCGAGGCTCAGCTCGCTGGTGGGAAACCGTTTGCCACAGTACTGGCAAATGTTGGCATCGCGGGCAAAAATATTACGCCGGTTGAATTTGATGGCCTGGCGGGGAAGACGGTCGTAACCGGTGAGCCGGATCACCCGCGGCACCTGGATCACACACGAAACGGTTCGCACCCAGTCATCATCAGCCTGACGAAAATTGCGGGACCGGTACTCACTCACTTCCCGCCAGCTTTTGAAATCGTAGGTCGTGAACTGTCCATCACCAGGGTCAACGACCTCGGCCACTTCTTTGCATAGCAGGGTGAAAGCCCGCTTCACGGGGATGACATGCACCGCCATGAACAGGCGGTTGAGCACCAGAACACTGGAATCCAGCGGGCTGACAAGAGCACTCATGCACGGTCCCTCAGCAATATGCTTCGGGAAACACACCACGCCACGCCCAGAACCTGACAGGCCTGGCTGGCAAAATTGGTTATGGGCCATGCCTGGCCCGGATATGACTCCGATTCCGCGGCAAAGGTCTGTGGCGCGGAACAGTGTCCCACCCGTATCCCGACCGGAGATTCATACGTATGTTAAGCATGAGAGGGGCCATTAGGCAAGCATGCGGAATGGATTACGCCAGATCAGGTCGGAGCCCGCCGGTCTGGAAACCGCTCCGGATACTATCAAAACAAGGGCCTCCTACCGATGAGTGAAAAACACCCGCCCCTCAAACGCCCGGCAATATCGGCGCGAGAGACTGCCAGGCTTGAGGAGGATCGGCTTGCCAACCTGTTGATGGAAAAACTGATTGTCAGCCCGGAGGAAGCCGAACTCGGCAAGCCAAAACCAGAGGATGAAGCCGGGCCCATGCCCTTCCTGCAGCGTCTTTCCCGCCGTGGGCTAATCACCACCGGCCAGGCCCAGAGGTTGCGGCAAAGCCTCAATACCCTGCTGGCCCAGGGGGTACCCGGCTACGAACTGATCGAACGGATCGGCCAAGGCAGCACCGCCCAGGTATTCAAGGCCAGACAGGCTGGGCCAGACAGGCTGGTGGCCCTGAAGGTCATGACGCAACGCGGTGGCCACGACGCCGACAAATTCCTGGCGCTGGCCCGGGCCTGGGCCCGCCTGCGTCATCCCCGCCTGGTGCAGGTGCTGGATGCCGGCTGCAGCCCATTTCCTTTTTGTGCCCTGGAGTACCTGCCATTTCCTTCCCTGGACCGCGACCCCCGTATCCTTCCTCCAGCCGGTCCCCTGAACGAACGGAACCTCACCCGCATCGGCCTCCATGCCTCCGAAGCCCTGGCCTACCTGCACAAAAAAAAAATAATCCATCGCGATATCAAACCGGCCAACCTCTTCCGCCTCGATGATGGTTCCCTGCTGGTGGGAGATCTGGGCCTGGCTATCTGGAGCGATGTGGACCCTCACCGGGCCCGGGAACAGCGCCTGGCCCTGGGAACCCCGTACTATATGCCACCCGAACAGATCTCCAACGAACCGCCACTGGATGGGCGCGCCGATCTCTACGCCCTGGGAGCCACCCTCTTCCACCTCGCCACTGGCAGAGTGCCTTATCCGGGAGAAAACCCCGATGTGGTACACCGCCAGCATCAGGAGGCACCGGTACCCAGACTGGCAGCTCTCAGGCCGGACTTGTCAGCGCCATTCTGTGATATCGTGGCGACGCTGATGAGCAAAGAACCCAAAAACCGCCCCATGGATGCCCAAACGGTGGTCGATTTGCTGAGCCGCCATGAAGCCCGCCTGCTGGTCATGCCGGCATCAGCCAAAGCGCGGTGACTGCCCACGCTGGATCTTGCAATCTGGCTGCATCCGGTGATTCAGCCCTTTTTTCCATACACCTTGTCGGGATCGAAAACCTTTTCCGTTTCCACCATCTCGAGCGCGCCACCTGCCCGGGCTCCCACGGGGACGGCGCGATAAAAACACGACCGGTAACCTACATGGCAGCAACCGCCTGCACCGCCCACCTCAACACGCAGCACCACTGCATCCTGATCGCAGTCTATCCGTAGTTCGCGTACCTTTTGTGTCAGTCCGCTGGTGGCCCCCTTGTGCCATACTTCTTGCCGGCTGCGGCTCCAGTACACGGCCTCCCCCAAACGGATGGTTTCTTTGAGGGCATGCTCATTCATATAGGCGACCATCAACACTTCGCCAGAATGGTAATCAACCGTAATAGCGGGAATCAGCCCGTTTTCATCAAATTTGGGGGCCAGCTGCAGTCCCTCTTCCACTTCCTTTTTTCCACCGCGTGATGCGAAAACTGGTTCCATGTCTGGCCCCTGATATCAAAACTTCTTGCCTGTTTCGGCCGCCCTTCCAGTAAAGCAAACCCGCTGTCTGGTTCCAACCCTGGTCAACCTTCCTGGGGAAGATCACATAAGCCCAATAATAAAAACGCGAAAAAAGACGCACCAAGACCCCAGTCCAGCCCTTCCGGCATGTGACCCCGCTTCCACCCGAACCACCAAAACTCAATGTCTGTCCCCAGGTGAAAGCTTGCCCATCTCCATGAACTCCGGCTGGCTGAGTTCTCCATCCCCATTGACATCAAACCTCCGGAAACGGTCGGGAGCCTTGTCGGGATCAACTTGACCGGCAAGAAACTCTTCCAGGGTGAGTTTCCCGTCATTATTTTTGTCTTTGCGAGCAAACAGTGCCTTGCGGTCGGTTCCCGGTTCCTGCCCGGCTACTTTTTTCCCCGGAGCCCTTTTTACCTGAGGCGTGGCTTCAGGCTGTTTGGCAAGAATGGCCCGCAAACGAGCCACCTTCTCTGGCTGCTCACTAGCCCGATTTTTTGTTTCGAGAGCATCAGACGCATAATCGTAGAGCTCGATTTGGGCGGTGTCAGCCGCCGCGCCAATGGTTTTCCATTCCACCAGACGGTGTGTGGGGGTCCGGATGGCCCGGCCCAGGGTCTGGCCACGAGGGAAAACATGCGTCACTGACTGGCGGGGCACCGGCAATTCTTCTGGATCCCAGGAACCAGGCAATGCCCCATGGAAACTTTGGCCATCCAGCCCCAGCGGCGGGGGCAATCCCGCCAACCGGCAAAGCGTGGGATAAACATCCACGCTTTCTACCATCGACCGCGACACAACCGGCACTTTTTGCCCAGGAATCCGGACAATCAGTGGAATTCGAGCGGCTTGCTCGTAATTGGTATGCTTGCACCACATACCATGATCCCCCAAATGCCAGCCATGGTCACCCCACAAAATCACCACGGTGTTATCCCGCATGGGCGAGGCCTCAAGTGCTTCCAGGAGCAGGCCCACCTGGGAATCCATGTAACTCACCGCGGCGTGATACCCGTGGATAAGCCGGCGTTGTAGTTCTTCGGAAAACTCACCTTTTTCAGGGATATCCCTGTAATTACGCAGCTCCCCAAATTGGGTCGGGGCAAAAGGGGGTGCCCCAGCTGGTGCCTTTAGGATTGAAGGCAATGCAAAATCACCAGCCTTGTAAAGGTCCCAGTATTTTTTGGGGGCACAAAACGGCAAATGCGGTTTCAAAAAACCAACCGCCATAAACATTGGTTTTTCCGGATGATTGCTGGCCTTTGTCATTCGCCGGATTGCTTCGCGGGCCACCTTGCCATCCGAGTAGGCATCATCTGGGACATCCGCCGACTCCATTGCGGCACCTTTAGGCAAGTTGGCGCCACTTTTATTATCAAAAAGAGCTTCTTCGCGAGTCAGTTCGCGTTGATTGGCAGGCAATACATAATCAACCACCTTGCCGGGAAAACTGGGGACACTCCACGAAGCCGTATCGTTGATGTTCCCATGTCCGACATGAAAAATTTTCCCGAGGCCCTGCGCGTGGTAGCCATTCCCCATGAAGTATTGCGGCAAAGTAACTGTTTTGACTTGGCTTAACCTGAAATTGGTCCCCAAATCATAGATACCCAGTGTCTGCGGGCGAAATCCGGTCAGCAGTGCATTGCGGGAAGGGGCGCAAACAGCCTGATTGCAGTAGGCGGCATCAAACCGGGTAGCCTGACCGGCAAACTTATCAATATGAGGCGACCGCACCAGTCGTGCCCCATAACAACCCAGCAACGGTTTGAGATCATCCACGCAAATAAGTAACACATGGGGTCTGGATACGGGTTTGGAAGGGGTAGAAGGCGTGGCAGGTGCAGCACCACCTTGACCAGCAAGCTCAAAAAAACAACTTAAAAACAGGATCATGAAAAACTCCAGTCCTGTTCAAGCCTGACT
>QWOS01000081.1 GCA_003669555.1 Planctomycetota bacterium | reverse complement strand
TGATGCGGATGAGCTGTTCTTCCTTGCGCTGCTCCATGATGCCGCCGCCAGCAATGACATTTGCCTTCTCGGCGGCCTCGACGAGTTGCTGGAGCGTCACCCCCTGCGCGGCCAGTCGGCTTGGCGTTGTGATGATCTGGTACTGTTTGAGGGCACCACCCATAACCGTCACCTGGGAGACACCCTCCACTGCCAGCAGACGGTTTCGGATTGTAAACTCGGCCAGGGTGCGTAACTGCATCGCCTTGAGATGCTGTTCCCCGGAAGTCGCGCCGGGCTGTTCGGAACGCAGGCCCACCAGCATGATCTCACCCATGATGGAGGAGATTGGTGCAAGGATGGGGTTGGCGTAGGCCGGGAGCCGTTCGCGGGCCAGCTGAAGTTTTTCGCTAACGATCTGGCGGTCACGGTAGATATCTGTGCCCCAGTCGAACTCGACCCAGACAACCGACAGGCCGATGCCAGATGATGAACGAACCCGTCGCACACCATTGGCGCCATTGAGCAGGTACTCGATGGGCCGGGTGACGAGAACTTCCACTTCCTCGGGTGCGAGGCCGGGCGCTTCTGTCATGACGGTGACAGTTGGCCGGTTGAGGTCGGGGAACACATCCACCGGCATGCGCGCCAACTGGACTATGCCAAGCACCACCAGCACAAGCGCCGCCAGCAGCACCAAACCACGATTTTTCAGGGAAAAGCCGATCACCCGGTCAAACATCGTGGCCCTTTCATCGAAGCGAGGCGTAAGCCGTTTGCAAGGCGCTGGCGGCTGTCACAGCGACCGGCTCGCCTGGTAGCAACCCTCTGGAGACTTCCACCCGGCGATCATCCTCGCGACCGGTCTCGACAAGCCGTCGCTCCAGAGTGCCGTCTTCCTTCTGGACAAAGACAAAAGCCTGCGACCCTTCCCGCACAACAGCCTCGTGAGGCAGGGCCGTCGTGGGGCTGGTTGTGCCCTGAACCAGCGTCAGGCGGGCCATCTGGTTATGGCGCAGCGGGATGTCCGGTTCTTCGTCCAGTTCAACCCAGACCGACAGGGTGCGGTGCGTCCCGCCAAAGGATCTGCCACTCCGGACTACTTTGCCAGTCAGAACTTGTTGGGTATCGCTGATGCAGCGGACCCGTGCTACCTGCCCCAGGCGGATCGATGGGAGGAGCTGTTCGGAAACATAGCCGTGTACCCAGGGCCGGCGCAGGTCGTGGACCTCGAACAGTGGCTCGTCTGCCCGAATCGCCTGGCCCATTACCTTGTTGAAACTGACGACGATACCGGCCGTGGAGACACGCACGGGAAGGGCGGCGGTGATTTGCTGCTTCCGTTTCAGGGAGTCCAGCTGTTCGGCAGAAAACCCGAGTATGGTGAGCCGCTCCTGCAAGTGGTCGCGGCGGTTGCGGCTGATGGCAAGGCTGTTGCGGAGTTCGACCAGCCGTTGTCGGGCAAGCAGTTGGTTGATGTCGCGCACCTGCTCGACTCGCTTGTCCAGTAAATCCACAGTCAGATGCTCCCTGAGGAGTTCCAACTGTAGTGTTTGCACTTCCAGACTGCTGACCTCGGCGACGACCTGACCTGCCTTCACTTGCTGGCCTCGTTCCACAAAAATACGCAACTGCGCCCCGCTGAGCGGTGCAGCAACGGTGGTGCGCCGGTTTGGGGGAACTTCAACACTAGCCGGGACTTCCACGGTACTGTCGAGGGAGTAGACACCTAATGGCTCGACCCGAAGACCAATCGTTTGCCTTGTCTCGGGACTGAGGCGCAGGACGCCGGGAACGAAGAAATTGCCGAGTTCGTGGCTCCCGCGTGTCACCACCCGGTCGCCTGGCAAGAGACTGCCCGTGCGCAGGACCACGGTATCTGGGCTTTCGCGCACGACGGTCACGCTCTTCTTGAGAAACTCCGATACTTCGGCGGTCCTGGCTGCTTCTACCAGAACGAACCGATCCACGCCATCATTGATGAAAGCGGTGCTCGGCACGCTGATGGTGCCCGAGGAGGGTGGTGACTCGATGTGGGCTTCGCCGTACATGCCAGGCAGCAAGCGGGGCTCCCTGCCCTCGGGGTTGGCCAGTTCCGTCCAGACTGCATTCAGGTGGGTTGCGGGGTCGAGGTGCAACCCTATCAGGTGGACTGTGCCTGGGAAGACCTCATTGGGATATGCAGTGAGATGGACCTCGATCTTCTGGCCCAGGGCGATCCGGTGTATGTCTTTCTCCAGCACATCGATCCTGACCGAGAGCCTTGTCAGGTCGACGATCTCGAACAGGTGTTCGCTCGGCTCGATAACTTTGCCCAGGCTAAGGTCGGAATGGATCACCGTGCCGCTGATTGGGCTGAAAATCGGCATGTATAACCGGGGGGCTTTGGAACCCGGCCGCAGCAATTCCCCCAGCCCCGTCTCGGAAAGGCCCAGGCTGAGCCACTTACCCTTGGCAATATCCAAGGCGTTCCGGGTCTGCTGCATCCGCGTTTCTGCCTCCTGGACATCCTGACCGGGTAGTGCCCCTTCAGCGGTGCGTTTTAGGGCGAGAACCTCAGCCGCCTGCAGTGCTTCGACCTCTCCATTGACCAGTTCCAGCCGTAGAATTTCCAGTTCCTGACTCTCGACCTCGGCCAACATGGTACCCGACTTGACATGCTGGCCCGGATGGATGTGCAGCTTGACGATCCGGCCTGGCAGCCGGCTGGTAGCGAAGGCGTGACGGTCCCAAGCGGAAACAAGCGAGGCATAGGCCTTGAGACTTTCAGAGGCTGGCTGGAAGCCAACCTCCTCGGACTGCACATCCAGCGCATCACGGGCATCACGAGTCAGCAGGATGTGGCCCCTGGCAAGATCCACCCTGGAGCCTTTCGACGGCAGAGGTGCGTGGCCTTCGTGGGCCAACAGAATGCCAACGGCAATGGTGAGGAGACCACCTGATGCGAAAACAACAGAACGAATCAGCCGCCAACGGTCATAGTCAGTATGGTGTGGCACAACACGATCCTCCTGAAGAAACAGCCCGCCAGGCATGTCCTGGTAGGCCAGGCAGCGGGATGCCATCACTTGTCAACTGATCTGAACTTCTTGCGGTGCGACTTGGCACGGGCTAACCGTTGCTTATCATCGGGAAACTTCTGGAAAGCAGCGGCTCCCGCCGCGCACTGTCTGGCGTATGCTTCATTGTCCATCCGCCCTGGCGAGTGATCAGGTTCAAGCCCCAGACTGACCGGGGCAAGATCCTGAAACCCTTTTGAAAGCACTGGGCCAACTCATTGCCAGCGATAGACCGACCTACGATTCCCCAGCCCTTCGCGATAACACGCTACCGGGCTGGCAAGCGTCGCCAGCGCAGGCCCGGCACAATCCCCAAAACAGGATGGCAGTACGGATCGCTGGTAGCAAGGTCCTGAAATTGCTCAGGGTCTGTCGTATCTTTCTCTCTGCCTTGGCCTGGTTTTGTAGTATTGTTCACTTTTTCACATACTCGGACGGTTCCTTGATCTCGCCAGGCTTTTCCTTGGCCAACTGCACAAACTCCTCAACGCACGGCGGGCAGCAGAATTCGTACTTCTTGCCCCCGACCACCCACGCACAGTCTGGATTGGCCTTGGTCAGCGTCACGGGACAAATCCTGTCGCCGATCTTCGGCTTGAGATCATGGCTGGGCTGGAAACCCCGGAATTTCCGGGAGGCCGTTTGGTTGTTGTTGGTTTTGATATCGGCTTGCGTGTAGATACCACCCGGTGTGAGGAACAGCTTCTCTTCTGGTTCTGCTGATAAGTTGCTCACTGGCATATCTTCCTTGGGTGGTGTGGAGGCAAACCCCACCCGAAACCGCTCGCCACCGATTCGGACAGTGGGAATAGTGACTTCCAGGCGCTTGCCCACCAACTCGTTCGGCAGATGACCGAGGAGCTGCGAGGTCATGCCATCCTTGTCACCCGGCTGTGGTGCGGGCCTGAGAACGAACGACACGGCCTCGGTATTTCCTTCGGTTTTGGCGTAGGCCGACAGCGGTTGGGCCTCAACTTCAAGCACTGTGGACTCGTCCTTCCCCAGAATAAACAGTCGCAGCACACCGCCCTTTTCGAAGACGGCCTCGGCGTGGTAGCTGTCACTGCCAATCGGCACGATGATGCCACCATGAATACTTTGCCTGTGTCCATGGTCCTCACCCGGCTGAGGTGCAGCGGAGGCGGCTGGTGCCGGGCTCTCGGCGTTGCCGCCGCTCTGACTGGAACATCCGGCCAACATCAGAAACGCAGCAAAGCTGGCCCTGCTGAGGGCTTTGCGCCAATAGCAAACCATGCGAATCCCCTTTACCTGTAAGGGCGCGGTTATTCAGTCGCCGCGCAATTGTGGAATGCGGTCAATGATGCGGTTTAATACTCAGGCAAACGCAATGCAATGTGCGTCAGCAGCTTGAAGCTGCCAGTGGCTGGCAAAATCGCCAGTGCCGATACCATGGATTGGTGTGGCTAACAGCGCAGGATTTGATATAAATGCAGGTGGGCATTGGCTGGGAAGAGAACGATGGGGAGGCGATCGCAGCCGTTCAAGGTAACGGTTAACATGGTCCCTCCCTTGAGGTAGAAACCATGGCACCAGCCAGACCAGGAAGACCCAGCCCGCAGCAGATCGTTACCAGCCGCCTTGTCGGGCATGGCCGGCTCAATCCGGGGCTTCTTGTCTTTGCACGGGCATGGCGCATGTTGCGGACGCACATCCGGAGCACAGTCAGAGCTTGCCGGAAAAGTTTCTGGAGAGCAACAGGAGCAACATTCTCCAGACGACGGCACATAAACAGGTCGACCAGCATGCAGGGTGGCTAGAGTGCAAGGCATGAACGAACAGCAGCACAGACCATTGCCTGGCACGGTCGTAAGAATGAACCAGATAGTTACAATTTTAACCATCATCTTTGTATCGTATCCGTGCTGCGCGAACCCTGTCAAGGGACGGCTTTGCTTTAAACGGACCAGTTTTTAAACTGGCGGACCTGCAAAACCGTGCCAACAACTCGCCGGCCAGGGCAAAAAACCGGCAAGGCATTGAAGGCCAGAAGAATGGGGTATGGAGGAGTTCAGGTAGCCCATGCGGGCTTTTATTGAAGGGACCTTTGG
>QWOS01000011.1 GCA_003669555.1 Planctomycetota bacterium | reverse complement strand
GCCTTGGCCGCAAGCAAACCGTTCCCTCCGGTTCCGGTCGTCTTGAATTGGCCCAGGCAATCACCAGTCCCGATCATCCCCTGCTGGCCCGGGTCTGGGTCAACCGTGTCTGGGCCCACGCTTTTGGGGAAGGCCTGGTGCGCACCCCGGGAGATTTCGGCTCGCGTGGCGAGAGCCCCACCCACCCCGAACTGCTCGACCATTTGGCAGGCTCGTTTATCCGCGAAGGCTGGTCCCTGAAGAAACTGCTCAAACAGATGCTTACCAGCCAGACCTGGATGCAGGGTCAGGCAACCGGGCCATCCACCTACAATAAAGATCCCGAAAACTTCCTGGTCAGCCGTATGGAGCCACGCCGCCTCGAATTCGAGAGCCTGCGTGATAGCCTGCTGCTGGTTTCCGGCCGACTCGATGCCAAAATCAGCGGCCCTTCCGTCGGTGACATCAACGCGCCCCGCCGCACCCTCTACCTGCGCCTCGACCGTCTCCAGGTTCCGCAGCTCTACCGCGCCTTCGATTTCCCCAGCCCCGACACATCATCCGTCAAACGCGACCAGACCACCACACCCTTGCAGGCATTGTGGCTCATGAACAGCCCTTTCGCGCTGGAATGTGCCCGGCAACTGGCGCAACGCTCAGGCGACTCAAAAAAAACGGATGAATGGATAGAAAAACTCTATCGCCATGCCCTGCAGCAAAAACCCACCACCCAGGAAATACAAACCCTGAAAAGCTTCCTCACTCAGGCCGGTCCCGATGGCCCCGTCCAGGCGGCCCAGGCCCTGCTCGCCGGCAACAGCTTCGCCTGGGTGGATTGAAAACCACTCCCTCAATCAAACAGTGGCCCGAAGGTCGGTTCCACCCGCATGGCGCCGTAGGCTGACAGGTGGTTCGTATCACAGTAGATAAAACCGCCTTTGTCCATCGGCAGATAATCGTTCGACTGGTTCGCCTTCTTCAGGTACGGTAACGGATCCAGAATCACCACCCCCGCCGCCATCAGTTCAGGCAGCACCATCTCTTGAAAGCTGTTCTGATCGATGTACTGCTGGTCCGTCAGCCCACCCATGGTGAGGGGGCTCATGGATTTCAGGTACAGCGCCATCTTGGTGGGATTCACCGGAAACCGGGGAATATCCTTGACAAAGCACAGCGTGATGCCGGCTCCGCGCAGCCGGTCCGCCATTTTCAACAACTTCACCCGCATCTCCGCCGGGTTGAATCGGGAATGGGCTTCCCAATACCCCGCGATCACCACATGGCTCACCCGCATATCGATGGCCGTCTGCAACACCTTCTCCGAAAGGAGCAGATACTCCGCTGGGGTGAAATCCTGACTGGGATAGGGATAGTCTACAATTGGCGGGACACCGCTATGCAGGGCGGCCATGCCGCTCACACCGTTTTTCTCGCACAGGTTGTGCAGGCCCGTTATGATCGCCTTGGCATGGCTGTCACCCCACATGAAAATGCTCGGCTTTGCTCCATGGGCCCCAAAGGGCAACAGGTTTTTCTCGAGTGTTTCAACTTTCAGCTTCGACCACAGCCACCGCTCATCCATTCCATGCGTCTGCAGTAGCCGCTGCACCGAGGCGTCAATCCGTTCGGGCATCCCCGCCTTGCGCTTGATCATTATGCCCAGGTTGATCAGCAAGGCGCATCCCGCCGCAAAAGCGCCAAAAGCCACCCTGCGGCTTCCCACCAACCGTTTGTGGCGGAAGGGGGTTTCCACCAGCCACCACGACAGTGTCGCCATGACCATCGCCATCAGCACCAGCCCCATACGGGCCCCCCAGGTCAAAGGCACCAGCGCCAGATAATTCGCGAAGGCGATGGGCGGCCAATGCACCAGATACAGCGAGTACGAGATCCACCCGATAAACACCACCGGCTTCAGTTCCAGCAAGCGCTGCACTCGCGTGGCCTGGATGCCTCCCGTGGCGATCAGGAACACCGCGCCCAAAACCGGCGGTAAGGCCGCCAGCGCGGGGAACACCGTTTCCTTGTCGTATAAAACTGCAGGCACCAAAATCAGGGCCATCCCAGCCACAGCCAGCCATTCACGCACTTTTATCCCGCAAACCCCCATGGCTGGCACCAGTGCCAGCAAGGATCCCGCCAGCAGTTCCCAGGCGCGGGTTGGCAGCCAATAGAAGGTGAAACTGCTATGCCGCTGCACCAGGCAGACACTCAGTCCGAAACTGATCACAAACAACCCACTCAATGTTCCAGCAATCCAGCGATTTCGCCCGCAACGGCTCAGCGCGAACAGTAGCGCCGGAATCACCAGATAAAACTGTTCCTCCACAGCCAGCGACCAGGTGTGCAGCAACGGCTTCTCGGCGGTGGCTGTGTCGAAATAACCCGTCTCCGACCAGAAGTTCACATTGGCATAACCCAGGGTGACGGCTTTCACCGCTTTGCCCAGTGCGTAAAAATCGGCAGGGAGCAGCGAGTAATATCCCGCCACCAGAGTGCCAAGGGTCACCACGAACAGCGCCGGGAATATACGGCGCGCACGCCTTTCCCAAAACGCCCAAAACGAAAAAGTCCCCTGCGCCAGTTCCCGCAACAAAATCCCGGTGATCAGATAACCAGAAATCACAAAAAAAACATCCACCCCGATATAACCACCAGGAAATCCCAGCCCGGCGTGATTCAGCACCACCAGCATCACAGCCAGTGCCCTCAATCCATCAATGTCCGGACGATAAACGGCCCGGATATCAGCACTGGACACGATAAAAACCCCGAATTCTGCTCCAACAATTGCTGCATTGCCTCAGAACATTTTTGTTGCGAAAAAAACAAGGGCGATAACCCAGGAAATACCTCAATAAAATTACCCAGATCACCAGCCCTCTGCTTTTTTGAGAAAAAACCGCCCCAGGTTTGTTACTATGGTCGCATTGCCCGCCTTCGGCATCGCTTTCGATCCCTTCGTCCGCCATTTGCCACGGAGCCACGTTCGATGACCAGCCCCCAGATCGCCTTGCCCCGTCGATCGTTCCTGGCCAGTCTGCCGGCGGGAATTGGCCTGGCGGGTTTTGCCATGGCCGAGCAACAGGCCAATCCCACACTGGCCCCCCATTTCCCCCACTTCAGGCCCAGGGCAAAACGGTTCGTTCACCTGTTCATGAACGGCGGCCCCAGTCAGGTCGACACCTTCGACCCCAAGCCCACTCTCGACAAACTCCACGGCAAACAACCGCCCGGCAGCCTGCGCACCGAGCGCAAGACAGCCGGCATCATGCGGTCCCCCTTCAAATTCAACCGTTATGGAAAGTCTGGTTTGGAGGTGAGCGAACTGTTCCACCTCACTGCCACCATGCATGCCGACAAGCTCTGCGTCGTCAGGTCGATGTTCGCTGAAGTGCCGAACCACGAACCCTCCCTCATGTTGATGAACACCGGCGATGGCCGTCTGCCCCGCCCTAGCATGGGCTCATGGCTTGTGCACGGCCTGGGCTCTGAAGCGCAAAACCTACCCGCTTTCGTGGTCCTTTGCCCCTCGGGCCTCCCGGTTGTCGGGGTACAAAACTGGCGCAGCGCGTTTCTCCCCGGCTCCTCTCAGGGTGTCCACCTCGACACCGCCCAGGCCGACCCGGCAAAGCTCCTCGAAAACCTGCGCCATCCCTCGGCCAGGCACGAATCCCTGAAAAAACAGTACGATCTGATCGCCACACTCAATCTCGCCCATCAGGCCCGCCTCAACGCCGCCAGCCCCGCCGCCGCAGCGCTTGATGCCCGCGCCCGCTCGTTCGACATGGCCTACCGCATGCAAAGCGAGGCGTTCCAGACACTCGACCTGAAAGACGAGCCCGAGTCGGTCAAAAAGAAATACGGCACCGGCACCCATGGCCGCCAACTCATGCTGACCCGCCGTTTGCTCGAGCGTGGCGTGCGGGTGGTCCAGGTCTGGAGTGGCGGCGGCCAACCCTGGGACAACCACGATGGTCTGGAAGGCCAGCACCGCTCATTGGCACAAAGCTGGGATCAACCTATCGCCGCCTTTCTCGATGACCTCCAGCAACGCGGCCTGCTGGAAGACACGCTGGTGTTGTGGAGCGGTGAATTTGGCCGCACACCCGTGGCCGAACTGCCGGGCCTTTCAGGCCGTGATCACAATCATTATGGCTTCTCGATCTGGATGGCGGGTGGCGGCGTGAAGGGTGGCATGGCCTATGGCGGCACCGACGAACTGGGTTTCCGTGCGGTGGAAAAACCGGTCAGCGTCCACGACCTGCACGCCACCATGCTGCATCTGCTGGGCTTCAACCACGAGAAACTCACTTTCCGCCATGCCGGCCGTGATTTTCGCCTCACCGATGTGCATGGCGAGGTGGTGCAGGACCTGCTTGCCTGAGACCACTATTTCCTGCCGGTGCCAGCATTGTTAGAATGCATGGTGCTTTCCCCGCCCCGGTTTTTCACCATCTTTCGGGTGCCCGATGACCGCTTTGTTTTTCCTTTGCGCGGGTTTGCTCTCTGGCCAGACGCCCGATTTTGCCGGCGAAGTACGGCCCATCCTGGCGAAAAACTGTTTCAAGTGCCATGGGCCGGATGAGTCCACCCGCAAAGCGAAGCTGCGCCTCGATACACGGGCGGGGGCGTTGGGCCTGGCCCGCTCGGGTGAGCATGCGGTTGTGCCTGGCAAACCCGATGCGAGCGCCTTGATTGAGCGGCTATCAGCCGATGGTTCACGGCGCATGCCACCCCCGGCCACCAAGCTCGAACTCGATGACAACCAGAAAGAAATTCTCAGACGCTGGATTGCAAGCGGCGCCGAATACAAGCCACACTGGGCCTTCCAGCCCATCGGTCGGCCCACCCCGCCCCGGGTGAACGATACGGCCTGGCCTCGCACACCGGTCGACAGCTTCATCCTTGCCCGGCTTGAGGCCAGGGGTATTCGTCCCTCTCCCGTTGCCGATCCGCGCACCCTGGCCCGCCGGCTCAGTTACGACCTGATCGGCTTGCCGCCGGAACCGGCGATGGTTGCAGCCTTCGCGGCCAACCCCACCGGGCAGGCCTATGAGGCTCTGGTGGACAAGCTGCTGGCTGATCCCCGTTATGGCGAGCGATGGGCCCGCCCCTGGCTCGACCTGGCGCGCTATGCCGACACCAACGGCTACGAGAAAGACCGCACCCGCAGTATCTGGCCGTGGCGCGACTGGGTGGTGGGTTCACTCAACGCCGATATGCCCTACGACCGTTTCACCCTGCTGCAACTGGCAGGTGACCAGTTGCCTGGCGCGGGTCAGGAGGGGGTTATAGCCACCGGTTTTCACCGCAATACCATGATCAACGAGGAGGGCGGTATCGACCCTCTCGAGTTCCGTTTTCATGCCATGACCGATCGCGTGGCCACCACCGGCACCACCTGGCTGGGTCTGACGCTTGGCTGCGCCCAATGCCATTCACACAAGTACGATCCTCTGACCCACACCGGCTACTACAGCCTGATGGCCTTCCTGGACAATGCCGAGGAATACGAGGCACCCGTGCCGACCACCGCGCAAGCGGATAAAACCCGCGCCCTCCAGGCGAAGATTGGCGCCCTTGAGCAAGGATTGGCCGGCAAATTTCCCGGCGACCTCGACAAGGCAATGGCCGCATGGGCCGAAAAAACCCGGCCCCAGGCCGATGACTGGCGCGTTGCGATGCCTCGCGCGGCCACCAGCAACGAGCCCAAGCTGCGTTTGCAGGCCGACGGGGTCATTCTCGCCGAGGGCGACACCACCAAGGTCGATATTTTCGATCTGGAATATGGTGGCGAGTCTGCTGGCGTGCGGGGTTTCCGCCTGGAGGCGCTGCCCGACCCCTCCCTGCCTGTCGGCGGGCCTGGAATGGCCTGGTACGAGGGACCGAAGGGCGAGTTCTGCATGGAAGATCTGAAAATCTGGTGGGATGGCCAGCCGGTGAAGCTGGTCAAGGCAACGCAATCGCACGCCAATGGTGGCTATGGGGCTGACAAGGCCATCGATGCCGAAGGCCAGACCGGCTGGACTCCAGGCCATCAGGGAAACCGGTCGGTGGCACTATTTTTCCCGGAAAAACCATTGCCAGCGGCAAAAAAATGGACGGTGAAAATGTCATTTGGCAGACACTATCCGGCAACCCTCGGCAAATTGCGCTGGTCGGTCATCCGCCAGGAGCGGGAACCTGCCGCCCGTGACATGCCTCATGCCGCCGAGCAGGCCCTGGTGGCGTGGCCTGGTATCAGCCCCGCGCAGAAGCAGGCCCTGCGTGATCATTTTTGCCAGGTCGCCCCCGAGCTGGAGGCCGCCCGCAAAGAGATCGCCGCCCTCCGCGCCCAGTTGCCCATGCCCGGCAGTACCCTGGCCATGCGCGAGCGCCAGCCAGACAATCCCCGGGCCACCCGCCTGCGCCACCGCGGCGAGTACCTCAGCCCCAAAGAGGTGGTGAAACCAGCCATCCCCGACTTCCTGCCACCCCTGCCGGCAGGCGCCACCGCCGACCGCCTGGCTTTCGCCCGCTGGCTGGTCAGCGTTGCCAACCCACTCACCGCCCGTGTTGCCGTCAATCGTCAGTGGGCTGCACTGCTGGGTCAGGGAATCATCCGCACGGTGGATGATTTTGGCCTGCAGGGCGAACTCCCCAGCCATCCCGATCTGCTCGACTGGCTGGCCAGCCGTTTCATGGACGATGGCTGGTCGCTGAAAAAACTGCACCGCCTCATCACCCTGTCGGCGGTCTACCGCCAGTCATCGAATCCCCGCGACGAGTTGGCTATCAGCGATCCGGAGAACCGCCTGTGTTCCCGTGGGCCCAGGCACCGTCTCGACGCCGAGATGATCCGTGATGGTGCCCTGCAGGCCGCCGGGATGCTGTCGGCCAGAATGGGTGGTCCGGGTGTCTACCCGCCTCAACCGGCCGCCATCACCACCGAAGGCACCTACGGTGCCCTGGCCTGGAACGCCAGTACAGGCGAAGACCGTTACCGTCGCAGCCTCTATACCTTCGCGAAGCGCACCGCCCCGTTCGCGCAGGCGCTCGCCTTCGATGCCCCCTCGGGCGAGGCGTGTGTGGCCAGGCGAGACCGCTCCAATAGCCCACTCCAGGCCTTGCTGCTCCTCAACGATCCGGCGTTTCTGGAAGCAGCCCGTGGCCTGGCCGACAAATCGCTGGCCCAGCCGGGAGATGATGCCAGCCGGGTTTCTTTCGCCCTGACCCGGGTGTTGAGTCGCCCACCCTGCCCGGATGAGCTGGCCGACCTGGACGGTTTTGTGAAACGGCAGCGGGAACGCTTTGCCACCAACCCGGCTCAGGCCAGGGCCCTCCTGGGCCTCGATGCCAAAGACACCACTGATACGATGCTTCTCGCTCGCCGCGCGGCTTTCACCGCCCTGGGCCGCCTCCTTTTCAACCTCGACGAATCCCTGGTGAAACGATGACCATACCCCATGATTACCGGGCCCTTGACCTGGCCCGCCGCACCTTCCTTGGCCAGGGCGGTATCAGCGTCGGCGCCTTGGCGCTGGCCGGGTTGCTGCCCGGACAGGGCCAGGCCGCTCCGGGCAAGCCAGCGGATTCCCTGGCTCCCCGCCTGCCGCACTTCGCACCCCGTGCCAAGCGGGTGATCCACCTGTTCATGACAGGCGCACCCAGCCAGCTTGACCTTTTCGACAACAAGCCAATGCTCACGGCCATGGAGGGCAAGCCACTACCCCCCTCAGTCATCGCCGGGCAGCGCTACGCCTTCATTCGGCCCGATGCGGCGGTGCTTGGCCCGCGTTTCAAGTTCAAACGCCATGGCCAATCCGGTGCTGAGATATCCGAGGTAATGCCCCACACCGCAGCCGTGGCCGATGAGCTTTGCATCATCCGCTCGATGCGGACCGAGCAGTTCAACCATGCCCCGGCGCAACTTTTTCTGCAAACCGGCTTTAGCCAGCCGGGCAGGCCATCCATCGGTTCGTGGGCTATCTATGGCCTCGGTAGCGAGAGCAAAAACCTGCCCGCTTTTGTGGTGCTTTCCACCGGGGCCGGAATCAGCGGCGGTTCGGCGCTCTGGTCGAGTGGCTTCATGCCATCCTCCTTCGCTGGCACCCGTCTGCGGAACGGGGCCGACCCCATCCTGCATGTGGGCAATCCTCCCGGCGTGGATGCCACTCTGCAGCGTGACACCATCGATATCGCCGCACGCCTCAATCGGGCCAGGCAGGATCGGGAACATGACCCGGAGATCGGCGCCCGCGTCAGTGCCTACGAAATGGCTTTCCGCCTGCAAACCAGCGCACCCGAGCTGATGGACTTCTCTCAGGAATCGGCGGCGACCCTCAGCCTTTATGGTGCCGATCCCAAGACCCCCAGTTTCGCCCGCGCCTGCCTCATGTCACGCCGCATGCTGGAACGAGGCGTCCGCTATGTGACCATCTACAACGAGGGTTGGGATGCCCATTCCGATGTGGTGGGCAATCTGAAGGGAAATTGTGCCAAAACAGACCAGGCTTGCGCCGCTCTCATCCGTGACCTGAAAGCCCGTGGCATGCTGGAGGACACGCTGGTGATCTGGGGTGGGGAATTTGGCCGCACACCCATGGTCGAAACCAACCCCAGCCTGGGCCGGAGCCAGGGCCGGGACCACCACCCGCAAGCCTTCACCATCTGGATGGCAGGGGGGGGAGTGAAACCTGGCACCACCTACGGATCCACCGATGACCTGGGCTTCCATGTGGCCGAAAACCCCGTCGGTGTCCATGATCTCCAGGCCACACTGCTGCACTTGCTGGGCTTCGACCACGAGCGCCTCACCTATCACCATGCCGGCCGCGATTTCCGCCTCACCGATGTGCATGGCAAGGTGGTAAAGGGGTTGCTGGCCTGAGAACACCCTCAAGTTTTCGCTCGCTGTCAGAAAGGCTGGCCGGGTAAGGGCCCAGCCAGCCGCTTCTTGCTGCATTTTCCCAGAATTATGCCGGCGCATGTCTGTCCTGATCGCGGTCATACCCGCGACCAGGGGTCACCAAAGCCAACCGCTGGAAAAATCCCATCCTGTCCTTCGGGCTGAATCAATCCAGGGAACAGAATCAAACACTTCACGGTGACTTCAGGTTACATGTGCTACAAGCAATGTGAGGTCTGACCGTTCCCGGTTTTGTGGCGATTATTTCGCCCGGAGTGTTACGCATGCTCTGTTCCCTTTGGTTGCTGGTGGCACCCTGCGTTGCCCATGATTGGCCGGCCTTCCGAGGCGGAGCCGAGGGGGCCATTTCCAAAGCGACAGGTGTGCCTGTCACCTGGTCAGACAGCACCAATCTCGTCTGGAAGCTCGACCTGCCCGGTCCGGGTTCCTCCAGCCCGGTAGTGCGCGGCAATATCGCTTATGTCACTTGCTATACCGGATATGGTGTCAGCACTTCCAACCCAGGCGATCCAGCCAGCCTGGTCCGTCATCTGCTGGCTGTGGACCTGAAATCCGGCAAAAAACTCTGGCAAGCCGATGTGGCAGCCAAAGGCCCTGACGATAACTACCGGGGTTACATCAGCGAACATGGCTATTCTTCCAGCACCCCTACCGTGGACGAACAGGCCGTTTATGCCTTTTTTGGCAAATCCGGCCTGTATGCCTTCGACCAGCAGGGCAAGAAACTCTGGCAGGCCGATTGCGGCTCGGAGTCAGATCCCCGTGGTTGGGGATCTGCGGCCAGCCCCTTGCTGGTGGGAGATCTGGTGGTGGTGAATGCCTCGAGCGAAAGTCGCTCCATCCTTGCCTTTGACAAACGCACCGGCAAGCAGGTCTGGAAGGCCGAGGGGGGCAATCTCGCCCTGTCTTTTGGCACCCCGGCGGTAGCCAATGGCCCTGATGGAGTCGCCAACCTGCTGATTGCGGCACCGGGTGAGATTTGGGCCCTGAATCCAAAAACTGGCAAACTGGTCTGGTTCGCACCGCTGCGGGCCCGTGGCAATATCTCACCGAGTGTGGTGACAGGCGGCGGCCAGGCGTATGTGACCGGCGGCTTCGAGTCGAAGGGTACCACCGCCTTGAGTCTGGGGGGCAAAGCCGCTCCTGCCGGGGGCAGGATGGTATGGGAAGTGGGGGCGAGTTCTTATGTGCCAACCCCCCTGCTGCATGACGGAAAATTGTTTTGGGTGAATGAAATGGGTGCGGTGACGGTGGTGGATACGGCCACTGGCAAAACCTTGCACGATGGCAAGCTGCCGCTGGCAGACCGGGGCGGACGCAGTCGGCCTGTCTATGCCTCGCTGGTGTTGGCTGGCGGCAATCTGTACTGCCAAACCCGCCGGGAAGGTGTCTTTGTGCTTTCGGCCACTTCCAGGCCCGAGGTGCTGCATCACAACAAACTGGCCGACGACGGTGACTTCAGCGCCACCCCCGCACCGGTGGAGGGGGGCCTGTTACTGCGCTCGAGCAGAGCCCTGCACCTGGTGGGTGCGGTGAAATAACGGAAATGGGTAGCCACGAGGTGTGCTGATGTTGCGCGGTTTATGGATCACCGGCCTGGTTGTCACACTGCTTGCTTCGCCTGGTTGCGGCAACAGGCCAGGCGAGCCTGAGAAAGTTCGGCCAGCCAGGCCACCCTTCGACGACGAGGAAGTCGCGCCGACAGCAACCGGCAGGGCCGGGTTATCGGTTGTCACTTGGCCGGTGAGCGTGTTTTGAGCGGGATGGTTTTTCACTTTCAAGGAGTCTGCCATGTACAGAATGCTGGTTTTGCTGGTGGTGAGCCTGGGTCTGGTGGGAATGGCCATGCTGGGTTCGGCTCAGCCGCCACCCGGTGACCCGGATGGCAAGGGTGGCCCCGGCGGTTTCGACAAAGGCCCACCCATGGGCGAAAAAGGAGCTAAAGGCAGCAAGGGAGGCAAAGGTGGCAAGGGTGGCAAGGGAATGGACGGGAAGGCAGGCTTCCAGCCCGGCATGGTGCTACCTCCCCATGTGGTTGAGCAGTTGAATCTCAGCAAAGAACAATCCGCATCCATCAAGAATCTTGAAACGGATGTGAAAGGCAAGCTGGAAAAAATCCTCACCCCGGAACAACTGAAGAAAATCCGTGAGGCCCGCCCACCTGGAGGCCCCGGTGGCCCTGGCGGACTTGGTGGCCCCGGCGGACCTGGTGGTCCCGGAGCACCGGGTGAGCCTGGGGGAAATCGGCCGGCCAGGCCGGGTGCCGATGACGAAGAAAAGGGTCCTGTCACTGGCGGCATCCAGTGGTTCAGCACCTGGCAATCGGCCAAGGCCGAGGCTGCCCGCACCGGCCGACCGATTCTGCTGGTTGCGGCGGCACCTCATTGTGCTGGAATTCCTGGCATTTGGTGACCAGGCAAACAGGAAATGGACAGGAGTTTCCTGTCCAGTCAGGCGGTGGTCACCGCCTCACGCCGGTTTGTCTGCGCCCGTTTGGCAACCTACGAAGATGCGGAAGAGTCGAAAATGCTGGCCGCCATGGCCCGCACTGGCTCTGGCCAACTGGAGAACTCTGTTTTTGCCCTGCTGGCCCCCGATGGGGTGACCCGGCTGGCCCGGACGGGCCGGTCGATCCGGCAGGTTTATGGCAGCGCAGCCCAGATGGCTCAGGGAATGGATGCCATTGCTCAGGCACATCCCGGTTCGGGTCGTATGGCGGATTTGTCGCTTCCCCTGGCCAGCAGCGTGCCCATCGGGCTGACCGTGGCCGCCGCGGATAGTCTGCCTCTGGTGGTGTTGCCATCAGGTGTCAGTGACGAACAGGTTGCCAGTTTGGCCAAGGTGGCCTGGCGACCTGATCTGGCAGGACGGTTGCAGTTCGCCAGATTGAAGGATGCCAGCGAACTGGCTGGGGTGAAAAAGACCCCTCCAGGATCCTCTGATCTGTTAGTGATCGCGCCAGATGAATTCGCGCAGGGAGGGGAAGTCATTGCTACTCTGGCAGTAGCTGATCCCGCAGCATGGGAAAAGGCTTTGCGCGTTGCCCTGGAAGGTTTCAAGGGTAGCGTGAAAACCATGCGTACTCATATTCCCGAGGGGAAGCGTTTGGGAGTCTTCTACGATCCGGCCCAGCCAGTCACCGACCCCATGGAACTACGGGCCCGCGAACGCAATCGCCCCAGGCCCTGAACCGGCCAAGGTACCCGGGCCTTCTGGCGGCGTGGCGGATTTTTCTGCTTCGTCGCCTTTATTTTCCGGGCGGGGAACCCCCCAACAGGCTATCTTGGGGAGGCAGTATCTGGTGCGTTGGTTTTTTGTCAAGAGGTCGCACATGCGCATCCTGGTCGTTGAGGATGAACCGGCCCTGCGTTCCCTGCTGGTGCAGGCGCTACGCGAAGATGGTTATGCCGTGGATGAAGCCGCCGATGGCCGTGAGGGGCACCGCAAAGCCCTGGAAAACCCGTACGACTCCATTGTCCTGGATGTGATGCTGCCATTCATGGATGGCTGGGAAGTGCTTGTCAGGCTGCGAGAGCAGAAAGCTACCCCGGTTTTGTTCCTCACCGCCCGCGATGCTGTCGCGGACCGGGTACGCGGGCTCGATCATGGTGCCGATGATTACCTCGTGAAACCGTTTGCCCTGGCGGAACTGCTGGCCCGTGTCCGGGCTTTGGTGCGCCGTACCAACGGCCGTGACTCCCCGAAAATAAATCTTGGCGAGGTGGTGATCGATACCAACTCCCGGCAAGTGCTCCGCGATGGTCTGGCACTGCCACTGACGGCTCGTGAATATGCCATTTTCGAGCTGCTGGCCTCGCGGCGCGGCGAGTTGGTCACCAAGTCCACCATTTACGACCATATCTTTGATGAGAATGACGACTCTCTTTCCAATCTGGTGGAAGTCCATGTCTCCCATTTACGCAAGAAGGTTGGCAAAAACCTGATCCAGACCCGCAGGGGGCAAGGCTACCGGGTGCCACTCGAAGGTGAACCCGCGACGGATACCGAGGGAACATGATCCGTTCACTCCGCCTCAGACTGCTGCTCTGGTCGGCACTGGTGCTGCTAGCAACAGTCGGCGGTTTTGGCTGGTTCATCCATTGGTCCGTGTTGCTGTCGCTCGAGGCCGAACTGGATAGCGAGCTGGAAAAATCTGCAGCTGCGCTGGACGCAACCCTGCGCCTGTTCTCCAGCCGTGAATTGAGTGGCCCTCCGCCCGGCAGCGAGTTCATGGAGGGGGGGCCGCCACCTGGGCGGCCATTCGGCAAGGGAAAAGACCGGCCCCCACCGGGCAGTCAGGGTAAGGCTCCACTACCCCCGCTGCCTTTGCGGCCGGCAGTCCGGAACCGGGTGATGGCAGAACTGAAACTGCCCCCCAAATCCAGAATCTCCCCCGAGCAGTATTTCGCGATCTGGATGCCTGACGGCACTCTCCTCAAGCAGGAAGGCATTGATGAAGAAATTGACATGCCAGAAACCGCTGGCGGTGCCGCCACATTCGCAAAATATGGCCATAACCGGGAGATGGTCATCCGTGGGCCAGGCCTGACCACCGTGCTGGTGGGTACCCCGCTGGAACCCATCAACCGCCGCCTGGACCCTATCGACCGGAATCTGGCACTGGCAGGGTGTGCCATCGTGGCGCTGGGCCTGATTGGCCAGTGGTGGATCTCCAGGCAGATCTTCAAACCCCTGGCAACCATCGCCCGCACCGCGTCCGAACTGACAGCCACCAGCCTGGGCGGTCGCATCGATGAAAAATCTGTGGATCTGGAGTTGACCGATCTGGTGAAGGTATTGAATAAAACTTTTGACAGGCTGGAAATCGCTTTCAAGAAACAGGCGACCTTCACAGCGGACGCATCACATGAGTTGCGTACTCCCCTGGCGGTGCTGCGGGGGCAGGCGGAGCTGGCCCTTTCCCGGCCTCGTCAGCCCGAGGAGTATGTCCGCTCCCTATCCATTATTGTCGATACCTCAGCCCGTATGACCGATCTGGTGGAGCGATTACTCACCTTGGCGCGGGCTGACGCCGAATTTCCGGGCCATGAACACAAGGCGGTCAATCTGGCGGAATTGGCAACTGCCGTGCTTGCGGATTTCCCCAATTCCCACTCGGTGGAGCAGGCTATCAGACCGGTTCAGGTGCTGGGTGACCCCCTGCTGCTGCGCCAACTGATCCAGAATCTTGTCGCCAACGGTTTGGCCTATGGCAAGACGGGCGTTAGGCTGTCCACCCGCACGGATGGCGCCAGTGTGATCCTGAAGGTGCGTGACAAGGGTCCGGGTATCTCACCCGAGGATCTGCCACGGATCTTCGACCGGTTCTTCCGCGCCGACAAAGCCCGGGTCCGGACCAATACCCAGAGCCCCGGCGGCACCGGACTGGGTCTGTCCATCTGCCGGGAGATTGTTCTTCGCCATGGCGGCAGCATCACCTGCCGATCAGTGCCTGGCAAGGAAACCCTCTTCCGGGTGGAGCTACCCTCTTTGGCAGAAGGTTGATGGAGCTGAATGGCCGGACTGACCCTTTTGTAGCGACCTGGCACGGTCGGTACGGACTGTTTTCAGCAACGATCCGTGCGAGCCGCCAGGGTGGCAGTACCAGTTGCCGGTTCAGGTTTTTTTGGGCAAACGCAGCCAGGTGCCAAAGCGAAATCCGCAAGTTCCACAGCGAGCGGCCTTAAGCAGGGTGATAAGGAGCAGAAAATCTCTCCAGGTGTGCTTGCTGGGCTTGATATCCAGAGACAGGCAACGCAGACAGCGAGGGACATTAAAACCAAATTCAACCATCAGACTGCTTCCATGAAAAGTAGTGGACCGGTCTTAACGGTTTGGCTATTTTCAGCCTGGTGATCGATCCCACCGCGCCAAAATCCTGACTGCAAGCCAGAAAATCAACGGAGCCGCTGCCAAACGGGACCAAGGGGGTTTTTAGTGGATCTTGAAACAGCTCCGAATGCACTATAAAGAAACAACCTAAAACAATTAGTAGGGGGATATTTCGGGATAGTCAAGCCAGTAGCTTCAGAATTTCAGCTAGCTAAATCTTTCAGTAAAAATCCTGTTTTTTTCAGCATTTTTCCCTTCCCATTCAAATGACGCCACACCTTCTCCCCTTGCCCGGCCGAACCCTAACCCACTTCCGTGGGTGCACTACGGGCCGATTTGGTTCAACCCTGGTTTCGCCCGTGCCTGGTTGTTTTGATCAGCTTGCCTGTGGTGTCGTGCACCTGCCACTCTCCCACTTTTTTGTCCTCCTGATATTCGCCTGTGTCGTACAGCTTGCCATTGGGATGGTAGCGCTTCCAGACCCCTGATTTTTTCCCACCCGTAAACGATCCGCTGCTCAGGGGCTGACCATTCTCGCGGAACCAGCGCCATTCACCAGTCATCGCATCCGCCGCATAAAGGCCAACCGCCTTCAGCAGCCCGTTTTTCAGGTAGTATTTCCACTCTCCATGCTTTTTCCCGGCCACTATCGGGCCTTCACTCGATAACCCGCCATCCGCAAAAAATGTCCGGGTTATTCCATCGCCGGGCACGCTGCCGCTACTGTCTTTCTTCTGGCGCATCGTGCTGACTTCCTGTTATTTATCCGTTCGAACCATATTTTCAGGATAAAATACCCAGCGGCTCAGTCCCCAGATCACCAGTCCCGCCAGCAGGCCCCACAGCAGATTCAGCGTCGCCCCGCCCACCAGCCCCACGGCCAGCGCTGCAGCCAGGTCAGTGGGGGTCTTCAGGCCCCTGAGAAGGCCCAGGTGCAGCACTCCGGCGGCGCCCAGCAACCCCGCCAGTATCTCCAAAGGAAACGCCGCCATCACCGGTCCCATCCCCCGGCCTGCCACCAGAGCCAGCGTCACCAATACCAGACCAATCAGCAAGGGTGCCCTCCAGGTGCGCGCCCCAAAAGCCACATGCGCCGTCATACCACCAGAACCATGGCAGACCGGTAGTCCCGAAATCGCCCCCGCCAGCAGGTTGGCCGTTCCCAGAGTGCAGGCGAGGCGTCCTGGCTTCACCCGGATAGCCTGGTCGCCAAAATAATGTCTGGCGGTGTCGGCCGGGGCGATGCAGGCATTGGCCAGGGTGAGCGTGGCCTGGGGTAACACCAACAGTACCAGCGCTGACCACCAGATGTCCGCATCCCAGCTTGGCCCCATGATGGGTGATGGCCCCCATTCCATGGTTTCGCCCGCCCGCAGCACCGCCAGCGCAACACCCACCCCCACCAAAACCAGCGTGATATTCAGCCGACGCAAGCGTACCGCCAGCACCGCCACCCCGACTGCCAGGGCCACGCTCCAGTCGAAGCCAATGGCATAGGGTTCAAACGGCCCGGGTGGCTGCCAGATCAGTAGCACTGCAGAACGCAGCAGCAGCAGACCCACGGCTGCCTGAACTCCCCGCACCAGGGCCAGCGGGAAAATACTGGCCAGCCGGTCCAGCAGCCCGGACAGGCCCAATAGCACAAACAGCCCCCCCAGCAGGAGCGAGGCCGCCCCAATGGTTTCCGGAGGCAAGCCGCCGGCGATAGCGACCGCCGCCAGGGCTTTCAGTGGCTGCACGCCCACCGGCAACCGGTAGACGCCAGCCACCAGCAGGTAAAGCAAGCCAGCAGGCATCAGTGCGGCTGTGGCTGACATGCCGTTTCCCACCACCAGCGCCACGGCCAGGGGTGCCAACACACCAAGATCCGCCACCGCTCCGGCAGTTTCGCGAGTCCATTGGAGTCCGGACATGCCGGATGTGGCTGGTTGCGGGGCCCAATCAGGCATGCGGGGGCCTTTCCGTGTTGGGCCTGGTTGATGCCCCCTTGATCAGGGTGGGGGCTAGACAGCGGTTCATGGTGTGTCGGGGCCCCGAAAAAGCTGATCCAGGGCGAGTTTCCCCAATACGGGATAATCGGGAAAATTAACGGCTAACCACCGGCACCCGGGTTTCTCGCCACAAACCATTCTTCCATCCCATGAAAACCAGAAGCAGTGGAGGCCCGATCCAACGGTGGGCGCCATCGCCCAACCACAGAATGCCCCGCATGAGCGTCACTCAGTTCACCAGGTAAATGCTATCGGGGGTGGTTTCCTGGATCCACTCCTCCAGCAGTTCCTTGTCGTTGGCAGGCTTCAGGACCAGGGCTGTGATGTAGCTGCCGTCCTTCACCTTGATAAACTGGACCTGCCCCTTCACCTTGACCCATTTCCCCCGCAACTCTTTGTGAGGCAACTGGACGGGAGACTTGGCATCCACAAAAATCGCCGCGTTCAGGGGCACAGCGTCGGCGGCGCAACAGTTCATCTTGTACCGGATGAGGGTGAATTTTTTGTCGCTGTCGCCCGCGAATTGGCCAATGAGCGAGACCGTTTTTCCCTCGTACAACTGGCGGGCTTCCTCCCGCTGTGCCGCCCGCTCCAGTTGCGGAAAACTGACATTATTTTCAGTGCCCTTGTCGGCGATGTTCATGGAAATGTCGAGATTGTTCAGGTCAAGCTCCTGCATGGCGGCGAAACTGCCATTGGGCAAATTCAAAAGAAACAGGCACACCGGTATCGCCAGAACGGCTGCCTTGATCGGCTCATACGCATGGGAATGATCATGGCCGCAATCCTGCACCTGACAGGCCTCCCCGTGCTGGTGGTCATGACCGTTCACGGTTTTTTCCTCGTGCTGGTGGTCATGCGTGTGATCATGGTCATGGCCGTGGCTGGAGCAACCGGACGAAGCGGCTGGTTTTTCCTGGCGGCTGATCGCCTGCCAGGTGACAACCAGACGAAACAGGGCAAGACACAAAAGCACGATGGAGCTGCACAACAACCAGATGTGGAATTTGGGGGCCAGGATAATCTCCAGTTTTCCCCCGAAATACAGTAAAACACCCACCAGGCCGATGGAAGCGCACAGGCCCACCTGGATCACAGCCTCGGCATGCAAACGATGCTGCGGGTTGTGCCCGGATTCATGCTGGTGATGGTCATGCCCGTTATCGGGCCCGTTGGGCTGGCTTGGGGCCATAGGCAGGGAGAAGCCGGATCCTGACTGATTCATGGCTGTTTTTTCTCCTGTATCGGCGCACTTTCCGTTGCCACTTCACTGATGGATGTCTTTTCCCAAATATAATGGGTGATCAGCATATACGCCATGGTCTGGATACTCACAGCCACAACGATGAGAATGATCAGTTTGGGCCTGAAAATGCGCGTATACATCAGTAGAAGCTTGATATCCATCATGGGACCAAAAACCAGGAATCCCAGCTTGGCCGCCGGGATCATTTTCACATAACTGGCCGCGACAAAGGCGTCAGCCTCACTGCAGAGGCAGAGAAGGAATCCGACAAGCATCATGATACCAATGGCAAGAATGGGCCAGGTGTCGGACATGCCGCTGATCTCATCCTGAGTGAGGAATAAACGGATGGCAGCGGAGAGCAGCGCGCCTATGGTAAGAAAAAAGGCGATATCGAGAAAGTCATGGATAGCCACGGCTGTCACCCGGTCCAGGCGGTTCATCAGGCCGGTGGTTTTCGGTCCGTGGTCGTGGTCATGTTCATCAGCCACTCCTGGGGCCAGGACGGAATTGGGGTCGGCAATGAAAAAATGCACCACCAATCCGGTTCCTGTCGCCACCAGATAAGCTGCGCAGGCGCGTGCCACAGTCATGGCATAGCCACCCCACTGGCTATGCCCATCAGCCAGCAGGGTATCCTCCATACCACTAAAAGCCATAAAGGTGCTGAAAAGCACGATGGGATTGAGAACCGGACCTGCCAGAAGATAGGCCACACAGCTGCTCAGGGGCAATCCTTTGCGGAGCAAACGACGCATGATCGGCACAATGCCGCATTCACACATGGGAAAAACCAGGCCTAGCAATCCGCCCGCCAAAACACCCACAGCCGCTTTTTTGGGGAAAACGCGGGAAAGCAATTTGGCTGGCAGAAACTCTTCCAGAAGCCCGGCTATCACTGCCCCCAGGACAATGAATGGCATTGCTTCGTAGAAGATACTCGTGAAGATCAGGAGAAAATCCTTGATCTTCATCATGATTTCCGTGTCGCGCATGGTGTAGCCCCGGAAAACCTGAAAGAAGAAGAAAAGGACTTAAAAGTACTCGCCAAATGGTACTGAAATACAAAAAGAAAATCTCATTGCAAAAAACCAGAGCCGCCCTTACCCGACCAGCACACCCATCAACACCTGAAAACCAAACCATGGCACGCTAAACTGCAAATCTTATGGATTCCTTCAACCCGGGGAAAACCCGCCCGCCTGCCATCAATATATATCATAAAGAGTTGCAAATACTATCCAGCCGCAACCAGCATTCTTGCACGCACTCTCCGGCGGAAAAATATCTTGCCTGCCCCCATCGGGGTTCTGGCGTTCATTGCCTTTTCGGGAATTTTAGCCAGCCTTCCAGCAAAACAGTGTGAACTGCCGCCCAGCGTCTGTGATCCCATGCACCCGTAGCTTTCCGCCTCATGCCAGGCAGCGGTGCTACCGCTGTTTCTGGACCTGTTTGGCACCGCTGTTTCTGGCGGTGATAACGCTCCACCAGGTGCGGCTATTATCCTCTGTCGCAACTGAATCTTTTGCTGAGCAATCTGGAAAAAAATGGGCGCATCTGGCCTGACAGGAAAAAACCGGCCGTACATCCGGCACAACCGGAGGAACCCCCGGCAGCAGCCGACCTGACACGCTCTGCCTCAGCCCCTGAAGCCACCCAACCCGCCCGCCCTGCTTGCTACCATGACTGGGAAGACCCACACACTCAGGCCCGTCGCCCCATGAACACCACCGCTTTGCTCGCCCTTACCTGCATTCTGGCTACCGCCCAGGGGGATGCCGGGGAAAATTCCAGGGCACCCAGGCAGTTTGAGAAACTTTCCTACCGCAACATCGGCCCGGCTGCCGGTGGGCGCGTCTCACGGGTTGCGGGAGTGCCAGGGGACCCCCTCACCTACTATGCGGCCACCTCGGCGGGGGGAGTTTGGAAATCGTGTGCTGGCGGTGACAGTGTCCAACCGGTTTTTGGTGATCAGCCAGTCTCTTCCATCGGTTCCATCTCCGTGGCGCCATCCGACTCGAATGTGGTTTATGTCGGCACCGGCGAAGCCAACCTCTGGGGTAATCCCG
>QWOS01000104.1 GCA_003669555.1 Planctomycetota bacterium | reverse complement strand
TGGCGCTGGTGAAGGCCGGTGCCTGATTGACGACCAGGGCGAATGCTTGCGTGGCATTCGGGCTAATGCCGTTGCTGGCAGTGACCGTGAAGTTGTAGGTACCCCCGGTACCAGCACTGGGGGTGCCAGCCAGCAGGCCGGCGCTGGTCAGGGTTACGCCACCAGGCAAGGTGCCGGAAGTGGAGAAAGTCATTGCAGTCGGGTAGCCACTGGCGGTGAACTGGAAGCTGCCAGCCAGGCCGGTCTGGAAGGTAGTGGTGCTGGCGCTGGTAAAGGTGGGTGGGGCATTCACCACCTGGCTGAGAGCGGAGCTGGGGCCACTGGTGTTGAAATTGCCATCGCCACCATACGAAGCGGTAATGGAACTGATGCCGGATGGCAGGCTGGTAGTTGCAAAACTGGCGACGCCAGCACCATTCAGGGCACCTGTTCCCAGAGTGGATGCGCCGTTGAAAAAGGTCACGGTGCCAGAGGGGATTCCCGCGCCCGGCGATACTGCCGCGACCGTGGCGGTGAAGGTGACCGACTGGCCCAGAAGTGCCGGATTCAGGCTGGAGGCGAGGCTGGCAGTGGTGGTGTTGGCTTTGTTGACCGTTTGGGTCAATATCGGACTGATGGTGGTGTTGTAATTGGCATCACCGCCATAATTGGCGGTGATGCTGTTGGCGGCCACCGTGAGGGTGCTGGTGGAGAAAACGGCCCGAAAGCCACTCAGTGCGCTGCTTCCCAGCAGGGTGGCACCAGCGTAAAAGGAGACGGACCCGGTAGGTCGAGCCCCACCACCAAAGACGGTCGCGGTGAAGGTCACAGATTGACCAAAAACGGTCGGGTTTGTTCCCGAGGTTACGGCAGCCACACTGGCTCCCTTGTTGACGACCTGACTGACCGCGCTACTGGTGCTGGTGCTGTACGACGGGTCGCCATTGTAGGTGGCTGTGATGCTGGTGCCGGCACTGCCGGCCAGGGAGCTGGTGCTGAATGTGGCCACACCTGAACCATTCAGGGTGCCGCTGCCCAGCAGGGTAGCTCCGGCAAAGAACGAGGCGGTGCCGGTAGGGATGCCTGAACCAGAGGCGGCGGTGACTGTGGCGGTGAAGGTGACAGAAGAGCCATAGTTGGAGGGATTGGCATTGGAGGAAAGTGCCGTGACGGAGCCAGTTTTGCTGACCAGGCTGAGTACCACATCGTTGCCGGTGCCGCCCACATAACTGATGGTGAATTTGTTGCTCCCAACGGTTATTGCAGCCCCTTCTGCCAATCCGCTGAAAGTACCCTTGACCGCATCCGTGGCATCGTTACTGATCAGGGTGAATGTAGCCCCTGATGCAGGCGTGTATGCGGGGTCAATGGTAACATTCAGAGCAGTATTACTGCCCAGATCGACGGTGCCGGTGACATTGTCTTGCGAGTAGGTCGAACTGCTGAAGAGGGAGGCGGAGAAATTGCCCCCAGTGAATACATTATTTCCGGTGTTAATGATGCCAATTTTGGCACCAGGTGCCAGGGTTCCGGAACTCATGGTCACATTTCCGACAGTTCCAGTGCCGGACAGGGTCCCACCGGAAATAGTGACGGCACTGCCAGCAGCCAGGCTACCTTGTACCTGCAGATTTCCAGCCTGCACGGTGGTTTTGCCCGTGTAGGTGTTGACGCCGCTCAGGATCTGGGTCAGGGTACCGCTGCTGTTCATCGTCAGCGACAGGCCCTTGGTGTTGTCAGCGAGCACCCCGGAAAACACCGCCGAGCCCGAGCCGCCGGTCAGGGTGACTGAGCGGGGGCTGGTAACACTGGCATTATTGAAAGTCTGGATGGTTCCCCCACCCGTCAATGACGAGAAAGTAGCACCAGGCAAACCGATATTCAGAATGGTGCCGCTGATAATGTTGGGCACCATTTGCACAGTGTTGACGAAAGCCGCGCTGTTGATGGTGGGGGGGGGGTACCTTGCACAGGCACAGTTGATTTATCGGCAACCAAAACGCAGTTGCCATACGGGCTGTCCGAGCGGAACCGGAACTCACCAGCGGAATCAACCAGGGTGAACTCATTGCCTGCGGTATCGGGTGCATAAGCCAGATCTCCCGTAACGCCAGAGCCGGTGTAGGTGAAAAGCACCGCTGGCACGGTACGCTCTTCCAAACCTTCCAGCGCAGGACGAATCAACCCCTGTGGCAGGCGGATGGGGCGGTATTTGCCCAAGAGGACCTTCTGGTTGCGATTGATCCAGCGGCGAAGAGAGCTAAGCATCGGGAAATATCTCCAGATAAACGCAAACATGGAATGTCTTAAGCACTGGCTGCAATTGGGCACTGTGGGTAATTTAAGCCATGGGGGCGGAAATGCAAATCTATTTCAGGAAAGTATTTCCTAAGCTGACAAAAAACCCCCCACCCGAAATCGATCCACACTTTTTCCCAAACACTTAGCCAATCAACGGTTTGGCAGCGTTTCAGAATGACCGGGGAACAAACAGCAAGTATTACCCGACTAACGACCGTTTACAGCCCGGTTTTGCAGCTGCTAGCCTGGCTTTAGTGGCTGGGGGGAATGGGGTGGTATGCCCGGTTGGCATATGCAGGCGTGTTTTTTGATATAATTATGTTTTTTTGGTATTTTTAGGTTGTACCCATGAGGGGCCGAGCGATGGCTGGCTCCCACAAGACACTTTCACGCTGAGTGGGCTTGCTGGCAGGGTTTGCCCTTTTTGCGCACTGATCCCAGCCGGACAAAAGGCGCAAGGCGATCCAGCCTGATGCAATTTGCCAATGCCCGCAATTCATGAGGGCTTGCTTACCCAATACCCTGAAGTTTCTCGGGGGGACTGGCGCCATTATCACCCGCCGCCAGCTATCTGGCGGTTCACACATCAGCAAGCCCAGGTCAGCAAGTGAGACCTGGGTTGTTCTTTGGTCGGCCACAGTTAGCCCCGGGGTATCATTCTTCCGCCATGCCATAGAGCATACGCCCACATCCGGGGCACTGCAGGTACTCGCCGCGACGCACCCTGCCTGCGGCCTGCATGTCGAGCGTAGCACGACAGGCCAGGCAAACGCGCTCCTCGACCTTGGACATGCAATCATGTCCCAGTGAGCTGAGCAGGCGCTGGTAGGTAGCGCTGTGTTCTCTGGGCAGAAGGGGTTCAGCTTTCTTCAAATCGGCGCGCAATGCCGCGAGATCCGTCTCAAGGTCTTTTTTCTTTTGCGGCAAAGCCTTGTCGAACTCGGCCAATTCACCCTTGAAAACCAGAATAGCTGACTCCAGCTCGGGCAATTTGGAATTCCTTTGCTCGATCTCCTCAAGAACCAGCAGGATTTCGTCCTCCAATGCGGCAATCTTGGAGCGCTCGTGAGCCACCTCGTGGTCGATGGCCTCGAATTCTTTGGGGGTGGAAAGCGAACCGCGCTGATCCTCCAGCTTGTCGATGTGTTGAGCAAGCTGTTTGATCGTGGTTTCCTTGGCCCGATGGTCAACCAGCAGTTGCTTGTGCCTGGCCACCGACTCGTCCCGCGTCCGGGTGGCCTTGTTAAACCGCCCCTGATGGACAACCAATTGACGCGGCAAGCGGGCAGCGGCCTCGGAAAGGTCAAATTCCCTGACACGCAACTCGTGTAGTTGTTGCAGGATCTTGCCGGGCGGGGCTGTTTCACTCATGCTTGTTTCAATCCGGGGGCTACAGAAGGGGGCCGGCCGGCCCTGGCGACCGGCCCCCGTGGAAAGAAAGCCAATACGCTGTCAGCGCCTGAGCATACCTTCAACAAAACCCTCAAGTTGCCGGCTGCGCACCGGGTGCTGCAACTTGCGAACCGCCTTGGCCTCGATCTGCCTCACCCGTTCGCGTGTCACCTTGAAGATACGCCCCACCTCTTCCAGTGTGTAGCTGTAGCCATCACCCAGCCCGTAGCGCAACTTGATAATTTCGCGCTCACGGTAGGTGAGTGTCTTCAGGACCTGGTCGATCTTGTCCTTGAGCATCTCGGAGCTGGCGGCGGCCACCGGCGAGTCGACGGAGTTGTCCTCGAGAAAATCGCCAAAGTAGCTGTCCTCACTTTCGCCCACCGGGCGATCCAGTGAGATCGGTTGCCGGCTGATCTTCAGGACCCGACGGGTCTCCTCCACAGTGATGCCGGCCGCCACGGCGGTCTCTTCCACGGTGGGCTCGCGTCCCAGGTCCTGGAGCAGCTTTTTGGTGATATTGCGAAGCTTCGACATCGTTTCGATCATGTGCACCGGGATACGGATGGTGCGGGCCTGATCGGCAATGGCGCGGGTGATAGCCTGGCGTATCCACCAGGTAGCATAAGTGCTGAACTTGTAGCCTCGCCTGTACTCGTATTTGTCTACTGCGCGCATCAGGCCGGTGTTACCCTCCTGAATCAGGTCGAGGAAACTCAGGCCACGGTTGCGATATTTTTTGGCGATGGATACCACCAGGCGTAGATTGCCACCGGACAGGTCCCGTTTGGCCTGCTCGTATTCCAGATACCTGCGCTTGGCGCTTTCCACACGCATGGAGAGCACATGAGGCTCCTCCAGCACATGCATGAGGTAGTCGCGCAGTTCTTTCTCGTAACCCTGGAGATCTTCCTGTTCCGAGGGATCGTCTCGCTCACGCATGCGGGCGATAATGCGTTCGAGTTCCATCATCCGCAGGCTGATTTGCTCGAGTTTCCGCAACAATGGCTGGATGCGCTGAGTGCGGATCGAGAGTTCCTCAACCAGAATCACCGCCTTGCGGCGCCGCAGGCGCAGGGCCCGGCGCAGCGCCAGTTTCTCGACGGGGTCCTCCTCCTCGACATAGCGGGCGAAGTCGCACTGGTTCTGGTCGAGCAGCCGTTCCAGAGTCCGCAGATTGTGCGGCATGCGCTGCAGGATCTTGTCTTTCTCAAGGTTTTCGGTCAGCGACACCTTGATGGTGCGATCGAAAGGCAGTTCGCCCAGGTGCACCTTGCGCAGGGTGTCGACAACCTGCTGCATGGCGCCATCCACCTCAAGAACCTTGCAGCGGAAGCGACAGCGGGTGACCTCGATTTTTTTGGCCAGGGAGATCTCTTGCTCACGCTTCAGAAGCGGAATCTCGCCCATCTGGGTCAGATACATACGCACCGGGTCATCGACCCGACGGCCATCATCATCTTCGAAATAGGTGACTTCCTCACCCCGGGGAGCCTGATCCTCCACCAGGCGGCCGTCACGCTCTTCGGCTTCGCTGTCATCGATCAACTCGATGCCCTGCTCCTCCAGTTTCATCAAAAGCTTGTCGAGCTTGTCTGGGCTGGCATCCTCATCGGGCAAGGCCTCGTTGATCTGACCATAGGTCAGGTAGCCCTTTTCCTTGCCCTGATCCATGAGATTCTTGAGTGCGTCCTGGACCTTTTCCATGTCTGATCACTCCGTCTAAGGCATCGGTATCTAGTCGCCAGCCAGCCAGGCACTCAGGGCCTGGCCACCTTCCGGGATAACTCCTGAACCTTGCGCAGCATTTCGAGTGCTGCATCATGGTCACCCACCAGGGAGAGTCTTCCCAATTCTTCACGCATCAACTTGCCCTGCTCACCGCTCAGGCGGTTAGCCAAACCGGCAATTAGCGAATCCCACCAGGTCCTGGGCTCGGAATTGCTCTGGCCCATATCGGCCAGACGCAATACCAGGGCATGGGCCTGAGGGCTCAGGCTGGGCCGCAAGGCATCCATGGTCACCGGCGAACCCGAACGCACCAGCCCCAGCAGATTCTCGTACAGGCCGCGGGCTATCGGGTGCGTCAGACTTCGGGGGTCCACCAATGCCGCTGTCTCTTCCACCCACTCGGGATGAGAAAAAAGCACCGCCAGGAGTTCTTTTTCCAGCATAGGCATACCCGCCTCGCTGAGAACAGGCTCAATCTGGCGTTCGGGCCCCGCTACGGCGCGCGGGTCCCGCCCGCGGGGTGTCTTTGCCAATTCTTCCTGCCTTTTCCATATCGTCTCCTCCCTGAGACCCAGCCGACGGGCCAATCGGCCCACCAGCAGGTTGCGTTTGATCGCCGTGGCGGATCCTCCACCATGCGGCACTGACTCACCCATCAGGCCCAGCACGCGGTCAAGCGCTTGCTGGGCGGCACCCACCCGTTCCTCCACACCCTTGGGGAACCACCGTTCCATCGCCACTGCCAAGGCATCCTTTGAGTCGGTCAGGGACTGATTGAGCGGCCCAGCCCCTTCGTTGAGCAGCCAGTCGCAAGGATCAAGACCATCGGGAAGCCTCGCCACCCGCAGTTCCATTTCATGCTGGGCAAACAGGCTCAGGGCCCGCTCCACCCCCACATCGCCTCCGGCGTCCGCGTCAAACACCAGCACCACTTCGGAGGTGTGCCTCTTGAGCTGGGCAAGATGCCGGTGGTTCAGGGCGGTCCCCATGGTGGCCACCACCGCGCCAATGCCATGCTGATGGGCCATAAGCACATCCGTATAGCCTTCCACCACCGCCAGGTAGCCACGCTTGCGGGCGTCCTCCCGGGCCAGATCCAGCCCAAAAAGCTGCTCGCTTTTGGTGAACAGGGCTGAGTCAGCCGAGTTGTAATACTTCGGGGCCCGCTCCGCAGTGGGAGTGCCAGGCAACACCCGCCCCCCAAACCCAACAGTTTGCCCCCTGGCATTGCGAATGGGAAAAATCACCCGTTCCCGGAAACGGTCGTAGTAACGGTTTTCGTGGCGCGCCAAAATGCCCAGGGCTTCCAGTTCGCCCCGGTCTTTGCCTTCCCGTTCGGATTTGCGTAACAGCCAGTCTCCCCCGGGAGGAGCCCAGCCCACGCCGAAGATGCGTAGCGTTTCTTCTTCCAGCCCGCGTTCTTCCAGGTAATCACGCGCGGCCTGGCCGGTGTGACGATCCCAGAGCGCTTCTTGAAAATGCTTTTGCGCCCAATCGGTCTGTTCCAGCATGCGGGCCCGTTGGGCCGACTGGAGGGAATCATCGGTTTCCCGCCAGGTAATTCCGGCCCGTCTGCCCAAAAGATCCATCGCTTCGGCAAAATCCAACCGCTCTATCTGCTGCACAAAGCTGATGACATCACCATATTGGCCACAGGACCAACAACGGAAGCGCTGACGCTCGGGGTCGATATCAAGTGATGGGCGACTGTCGTCGTGGAAGGGGCAGAGGGCCTTATAGACCTTGCCGGTCTGGCGCAAACTCAAGTATCCACCCACGACATCAACGATGTCGCTGGCAGCCTTGACGCGCTGAACGGCTTCCTGGATCAAAGGAACCATCCCCCCTTGGCAACTCCCAACCGCTGGGAGCATCCGGATAGACATTCCTGACCGCCCCTGGCAATAGGGTGGTCTGACGGATGGGACGGGGCCTGGGAAGAAGGAAAAAGGCCACAACCGGACGGAAGATCACGAAGAACACTAGCCGCTGATAGCGGTTTGCGCTGCGTGACAGCTATCCAGCTGCCGATCCTCCCTGATCCTTCCCGAAACCCAAAACCACACCTGGGTGCAATTTTCGAGCGTCGCCTTCCTGGCGGTGCCTTGAATTTCGATCCTAGGAGCCTCCTCCAAACCTGTCAACCCTCTCAGCTGCAAGATCCGTTTCCAGCCATAACCAGCCGTGTATAGTCGTTGCAAACAGCCAAACCTCGCACCTTCCCAGGATTTCCATCAATTCTCGTCCGCCCACTTGCCGATCTTAGGAAGAAGGAGACTGGTCTCCGAAAACGGTGATTGGCACGACCGATCCGTTTTCAGATCCGGCTACCGCGGCCAAGGATTATCCCATGACAGCGCGTAATCACCCTGGTTTTCAACTCCCCGCACACTTCCCTTCCCGAAGTGTCCGATCCCGCGCACGCTGCCTGGTGGTTCTGTCCGCCACCCTGTTTGCCTGGTCCGGGCTGCAAGCCGCTCCGACTTCTATGGAGATTCTACAGTTCAAACCAAAACAGGAAGGGGTTTCCCCTTCCATGCCAAAATCCGGGGAAGAGTCCACCTGCAAGGTAGAACTCCTGAAAGGCCAGGAAAAAGGTAGCGGCTGGTTACTCCGTGATCCAGCCGGATTACCCATGCGCCGTTTTTATGACACCAATGACGACAACAAGAGCGATGTCCGTAGTTTCTATCGGGAAGGAAGCGAGGTCTATCGCGAGATTGATTCGAACTTCGATGGTATTCCCGATCAGTACCGTTGGTTCAACGCCGGTGGGAGCCGCTGGGGTTATGACACCAACGGGGACGGTGTGATTGACTTCTGGCAGGTGATCAGCCCCGAGGAGGTTTCCCAGGAGCTGGTGCGCGCCGTCGCCACCAAAGATGCCGCCCGGTTCGCCGCCCTGCTGGTGAACGAGAACGATCTCCAGCAAATGAAACTGGCGCAGGACAAAGTTGGCCTGTGGAAAGAGCGGATTGGCGGAGCCATGGGCCGATTCAATGGGGTGGTCGGCAAACTGGGAGCTGCCAACCCCGGCTGGCTGCACCTTGAATTGGGGGTGCCCCAGTGCATGCCTGCCGAGCAGATTGGCAGTCGCTACGATCTGATTCGCCACCGTCGGGGCACGGTGTTGCTCGATTTGGCGGGCAAGACTGATTGGCTGCAGACCGGCGAACTGATCCTCGTGGGCACTGGCTGGCGGTTGGTGGACGGTCCCTCGATCGGCGCCCTGATGGAAGAAGATTCAACCGGCAATAGAACTATCGGCAGGCTGGATTTTGAGAAGGATCCCGACCTGCGCAAGCTGATTGAGGATCTGGGTAGCATTGACCGCCAGATGGGCATGGGGACACCCACTGCCCGACAGCACCTGCAGCGGGCCGAGCAGTTGGAAAAGATCGCCAGTCGTATCAAGCCCGAGGAACGCGATCCATGGTTGCGTCAGGTGGCGGACAGCCTTTCCTCGGCGGCGCAAGGTGCCAATGGCACCGGCGAGCCCCAGGCCATGCCCCGCCTGGCCAGCCTTGTTGAGCAGATGACCAAGGCCAGCCCTGGTAGCCCCCTGGCGGGCTATGTGGTCTTCCGGCAACTCCAGGCGGAGTATTCCCTGCGGCTGGCTAAACCCGGAGAAGATTTCTCGAAGGTCCAGCAAGACTGGATCGGCAAACTGACCCAGTTTGCCGAGGCCTATCCCACCGCGGAAGATACCGCCGATGCCCTGCTGCAACTGGGGATGGTGAGTGAGTTCATGAGCAAGAATGCCGATGCCACCAAGTGGTACCAGCAAGCCAGCCGGGCCTTCGCAAACAAGCCTCAGGGACTGCGGGCAGCGGGTGCCATACGCCGGCTCGAAAGCGAAGGCAAACCCTATGCCCTGACTGCGGTCTCCCTCGAAAATCCGACCCAGTCGTTTGACCTGGGTCAGATTACGGGCAAAGTGGTGGTGGTTTATTTCTGGGCAAGCTGGAACAACCAGACAGTGGGCGATTTTGCCAGGCTGAAACTGATTGCCGAGTCTTACAAGGACAAGGGCATGGTGCTGGTCACCGTGAACTGCGATCAGGCTGCTCCTGAAGGAATTGCCGTCATGCGCAGGACCCCCATTCCCGGCACCCATCTGCATCAGCCCGGTGGCCTGGAGGGGAAAATTTGCGTGGAGCAGGGGCTGATGGTTCTCCCCCACCTGGTGGTCATCGCCAAAGATGGCAAGGTTGCAGTCGGCAATGCCCAGTTGGCGATTCTGGAGGACGATGTCAACAAGCTGACGAAATAAGGGCCCTCCCTCCTTGCCGGGGCATAAGCCCAATGCCCCATTCCGTCGATTGTCGAGCTTTCCGGAAAAGACTGGCCTTTGCCATCAACCCGCCTGATGGAAGTCATTACTTCGCCCGGGGTGACAGAACCGCAATTCAGCTTGCTGCCAGGCACTGACAGCAAGCTGGGAAAAACAAGCGGGGGCGGTGGCATGAACTGGTTTTACTGGGCCCTTCTTTCCGCCGGGTTTGCTGGCCTGACTGCCATACTGGCCAAGATTGGCACCACCGGGGTGGAGCCGAATCTGGCCACCGCCATACGCACATCCGTAGTTCTGGTGCTGGCCTGGGGGGTTACCCTGGCCGGCGGTGCGCCACGTCTGGACCTGGTTTCCGGGCGGGCCATGATTGCCCTGGTTTTTTCCGGGCTGGCGACAGGACTCTCCTGGTTGTGCTATTTCCGGGCCCTTCATCTGGGGCAGGCCTCTTCGGTGGCACCTGTGGACAAGCTGAGCGTGGTCTTCACCATGGTTTTGGCGGCCACCCTGCTGGGTGAGCCACTCACCTGGCGCCATGCCTGTGGTGGTTCCCTGATCACTCTGGGCGCGGTGCTGATCGTCTGGAAATAATCCCGCGGATCGCCAGGAATCCGGGTGCGCTGGAGTGGCTGCGGAAGCTACGATGAACGGGGATATGTCAGGCATGGGATCGCTCTGCCTTCCTGACCAACTACACCCGGTGCCGCCGGGGGGGATTTTGGGTATGGAATCGATGGTCAAGGGAAAACCCGCGCCGTGGGGGCCCGCCGAGGGCAATGCAGCGCGGCGTCTCATCACCTGGGCGCTTGAGGAAGACCTCACCGCTCCCGATGGCCGGCATGGCGATGCAACCTGCCTGGCGTTGGTGCCCGCCTCTCTCAAGGGGCAGGCGGCTCTGGTCGCCCGATCGGAGGGTATTCTTGCCGGTTTTCCGGTTGTGCCTCTGGTTTTTTCGGCACTGGATCCGGACATGCGGGTGGAGTCATTGGCCCCTGAGGGCACCCGGCTCACTCCGGGAATGCCCATCGCCCGGTTAGCCGGCCCCATGCGTGCCCTGCTGGAAGGTGAACGGACGGCTCTGAACCTGCTGCAGCGTCTCAGTGGTGTGGCCACTATGGCGCATCGTTATGCCCGCCTCGTGGCTGACTTGCCTTGTGTGGTTCTCGATACCCGCAAGACAACCCCTGGTTTGCGGCTCCTTGAGAAATATGCGGTACGGGTGGGTGGCGCCATCAACCACCGCCTGGGTTTGGCGGATGGCATCCTGGTGAAGGACAACCATCTGGCCTGTCTGGCCGGGAAAATGCGGGCTGACCCCGCCACCGCTCGAGCCGCTGCCCGTCAGGCCCGCGCCTATGCCCAGGCGCATCCGCCCCTGTTGGTGGAGGTGGAAGTGGAAACCCTCGCGCAACTGGAGCAGGTTCTGGCTGAGTATCCCGATGTGGTGCTGCTCGACAACATGTCGCCGGTCCAGGTGCGCGACGCCGTGGGACTGCGCGACAGGCTGGCGCCCCGGGTTCTTCTGGAGGCATCCGGCGGCATCCGGCTGGAAAACCTCCGCGAATACGCTCTGGCGGGTGCGGACAGGATCAGTATTGGCGCCATGACCCACCAGGCCACCGCCCTGGACATGGCCCTCGATTACATACCGGACGCCTGATGGAAAGCAGCCTGCCCCAGCCTGACAGGGTCTGGCGCTGCCCGGCCAGGCAGGTGGGGCATATTGTCCACTGGCATGACACCCTGGACAGCACCAACGAGCAGGCACTGCGGTTGGCAGGGCGGTTGGCGGAAGATCCGTCTCTGCACGGCGTGGCAGTGGTGGCAGGAAGCCAAAGCCGGGGCCGGGGGCAGCATGGGCGGGTCTGGTCGGTGCCCGCCGGGTCCAGCGTGCTGGCTTCGGTGCTGCTGCAACTCGAGCCAGCTGCCAGCACACCTGCGCTACTCACAGCCTGGGCGGCAGTGGCCACCCGGGATTCCGTGGCTCGGTGGCTGGGGCGGTACCCGCGTATCAAATGGCCCAACGATATTTATCTGGATGGCAAAAAAATGGCCGGCATTCTCGTCGAAAAAGGCCGGGGTACGGTCGTGGGGATTGGCCTGAATGTGTCGCAAGGTGCCATGGATTTTGCCCGGGCAGGCTTGAATGATGCGGGCTCGCTGGCGATGTTCGCTCCTGGGCAACAGCCCAGCCATGCGGACGCCCTCGACGGGCTGCTCGATGCCCTCGACCGCTGGCTGACGGCATTGCAGCAAGGTGAGACTGCCTCGCTGGAGGTGGCCTGGCGGGAGGGGCTGAACCTCACCGGCAGGCCGGTCCGTCTCGAGGCTTTGGGCCGGGTCGTTTTGGGTGTGGTGGAGCGTGTGGGGCTGGATGGAGTGGTCCTGGCCCAGGACGATGGTGCCCGCCGCCGTTTCACACCGGCGGAGATTCTGCGCATTTTTCCACTGGATGAGTTGCTGGGCAGTTCTGGCGGCTGAGGGCAATGGGCAGCCTCAGGCGCTCAGGAAGCCTGAAAAGACTGGAGAAACCAAAACCGTTTGTCTGGTTGGAGGACTGCCAGCGGTTTTTCCCAATGGAAATCGCTGGGTACCACCCCTCTTGCCGGGAATCCGGCTACCGCCAACGGGTGCTGCCCCTCAGGCCAACCGTATGCCTTGCACCAGCTCGTTGATGGCGTCTTCATAATCGTCGGCGTCGATATCACTCAATTGCCACAGGCTGAGCAGCACCCCTTCTTGCGTATTCACACAGAGTATTTTGCAGCGGTGGTAGATATCCAGGTAGGCGAATTCCACTTCGAAACCACTGGCTGGCAAACCGGCCAGGGTCTCTTCCACAGGTGTTGACTCGAGTTCGGGATAATCTTGCTGCAACGAATCCAGCGTGGCTTCGGCTGCCTCGGCAGGGTCCATGCCATCACCCAGCCCGGTGAGCAGCAAAAAGGCAGTACCAGGGCTTTGCAGGGTTAAACGCCAGCCTTCCTCGTCTTCCTCGCGCTCTACCACCCAGCCTTTGGGCTTGAGAAAAAGAATCGGCCCCTGCTGTTCCCAAAGCATGATGGACTCCCGCAACGGGGCTAGAAAACTCGCATTTTGTCATTGCTGGAGAAGGGACTCGAACCCTCACGGGACTTTCGCCCCTGCGGATTTTAAGTCCGCTGCGTCTGCCATTTCGCCACACCAGCCTGCTGATTGAACTCAGGCAGTCGAAGTATCCTATGGAAGTGGGGGCTTCGCGTCATTGGTCCTTCCCAAACCCAGAGAAATCATGCTCTGGCGACCGAACTCGCACAGGGGCTTGGACGGGCTGGTTGCATCGTTGAGAATCTGGTGGATGGTGGTGGTTCCAAACGCTTCCTGAAGGGCTTCCAGCGCTTTATCGATACGACTGTGCAGCGGACACAGATGCTTCCCGTGCGAAGGCAAACCCATTGGGCAGGTCAGGATGCGGTTGATGGGGTCAACAGCCTGTACCACCTCCAAAAGGGTCAGGTCGATGGGCCGCCGTACCAGAGTTGCTCCGCCACCCTTGCCTCGTCGCGTGACAATAATGTTGGCTTCGGAGAGTTTTTGCATCACTTTGGCAAGATAAGCCTCCGGCAAACGGATAGCCTCCGCCATTTCGCGGACACAAACCAGCTCGGGTGCCTTCATAGCCAGATGGGCTACGGCCCGCAGGGAGTATTCAACCGTCTGGGAAAACATCCAGCCCTCCAAATGAGACTCTATAGTCTTGAATTAGTTTTGGATACGGCTCCGGACGACTCAAAAATGGACTCGGAGTTTCAAATGAGACACTATGCTCTTAATTTAGTTCTCGCGGGCAAAAAAGTCCACAAATTTTATTGGCTTCCCACCATCAATACTTTCACACAGCAGGAGCTGCCCCCCTGGAACGCGAGGGCATCAGCCACCGGGACCGTCGAACCAGCGCAACGGGGGGCCATCGACGCGCCTGCCAGCTTTGCGAAGGAAATTCTGGAAGTTTGCTTCACCCGCCTCCTGAGCGGCCATTGTGGCGGCGCCAAACCGGACAGCCATATCCAGCTTGTCACCCAGTCCAAACTGACGGAATTTTTCCAGCAGTGGCCCCACCTGAGGGTCTTTGGCTATCACGCCTTCCAGCCCGGGACGGGGGATCGAGGCATCAGCGTTGATGGTATGGCGGTAGATCACCGTCCAGCCCTGCCGGGGCAGCCGGGCTTGTAGCTGGTCGTCCACCACCACGCGCAGGGTCTGGGTATCTGGCTGCATGCGGGTGAGACGAAACTGGCTCAGCCCTTTCCCTTCAGCCACTCGCCTGGCTTGCTCCACGCCTTTTTTCCCCTCAGCAGGTTGCCCGGGAGCCCCGCCCAGCAAATCACCCAGGGCTTTTGAAAAAATATCCGGACCTATTTGTCCCAGAAGCTTTTCCAGCCCACCCGCGCCTAGCGGCCCCGCCTCCAGCACCATATCGCCCATGCCTTGCAACCTGAGTTTGGGGCCCAGATTGTAGGCCATAAATGACTGGCGCAGTTCCCAGTCAGTCTCGCTTTCGACGGGTATGCCTGGCATTTTTTCCTGAAAATCGACCTCTTCCTTATCCCAGGCAATGCCATCTTTTTTCAGGAGCCGATCCAGTTCTTTGGCTGACAGGGTCTCGGCATTGTCGACATTCTCGCGCCAGGCCACCAGGAGCAGTTTCCGCGCCTGAAAGGGGGCGGATACCAAACGCCTGGACTGCGCTGCTGGCAGCCGAATCAGCACAAATCGTCCCTTTCCAGCCGGCCCCTCTTCGCCCAGACCCGGGTCCATCAAGGTGATTTGCTCATCGATGTAACTACCTAAGGGACTGTCCGGACCTTCACCTGGCAAACCCTTGCGCCAGGCTGCCAAACGCTTCAGAAGTGCCACCCGCAGGTCCCATTCCCGGTCATTTTGTTCTTTTTCCAGCACCACGGCCAGTTCGGGAGCCGCGGCACGCAGCCAGGCCCGTCTGCAGACAAACCACAGTTCACCGCCTGGCGTTTTCCCGTACAAGAGTCCGCGCAACTCCGTACCGGAGGGATGGGGCACCCGGTCAACGGTAACCTGCAGTGTTTTCGCGTGGTTACCGGGATTTTCCTGGGCCCACAAGGCAGGTAATGCCCAACCCGTGAGTACTATGGCAATCAGGTATTTGCGGGATGGCATGCTATTCTCCCAAGCCCAGATCAGTAGTCTACCAGAAGGAAAGACGTGGTAACCATTCCCCCAGAAAAGACTTCAGCGGCAGGGAAAATGCGTTTGCCATGGTGCTTTGCAGGAGCCGGGAGTGCCAGACTCATGCAGGAAAAAAGGTGTGATTGCGACCGGTCACTTGCCTTCGCCGATCCTGGCCACATCGTATGCCTGCCTGGCGCTGGTGATGCCAATTCCCAACGCCTCTTTCAAATCCAGATCTTTTTTCAGCCAGTTCTTTTCCTTGCCAAGACGCTGGGCCAATTCGTCCCCAAGCTGTTTGGCAAACGCCAGTGGGGCGGCAGGAAACGGAAAATCGCTCCCATGCAATAGCCGACTGCGGGCAAGGGGATTTGCCAGCAAGCGGGTGAAATCAGTGACCCGTCCGGCAGACCCAAGGACAGCTGTGTCGCCCCATAGTTTTGGATAGCGCTTGAGCAAATCAAGAAATTTCGGGAGTTGGTCTGGCGTATCAGACTTCCAGCCAGAACCGGCGTGGCAGGCCACAACGGTGCAGCCCTGATCGAGTGCGGAAACCAGCCGCCGCGGGCCGGCAAGATCCTTGTCAATCACCGGGGCACTATGTTCATGGCCGGTGTGGACCATAACCACCATGTCGAGGTCAGAGCAGCGCTGGAAAAATTTGCTGTGTTTGGGGTCTCCGACATCCACTCCTTGTGTGGGTGGGTGGATTTTAAACAGACGAGCGCCTTTGCCATGGCAGCGTTCCAGTTCGTCGAGGGCATCAGCCCGGTTGGGGTTGATCGAGGGGCAGGGGATCATGCATTCGGCGTGCCGTGACGCCACAGCAAAGACATGATCGTTGGGCACATAAAACGATGTGCGTTCCCAGTCTGTTTTTCCGTGCCGGTCATAGACCGCATCCTGGCCAACAATTGCGGCCATTGCGAGGCCTGAACTTTTTACCTGTTCGGTTAGCACCTCCTCGTACCGCTGGTCAAGTGTTTTTCCTTTCACCTCCAGACCCAAAGCGTAAACCAGGCCCCGGAATTGGAGGGATTGCGGGCTGAGTCCTTCAGTGATGGATTTTGAAATCCGGCAGCCTGTGCCGCCATCGCCGGTGCCGAACAAATGAACATGGATATCCAGTAGTGGCTTCGATGTTGCTGATTTATCAGCAGCACCAGCCATAGCCAAAGGGTGAAGCAATGATGAAGCAAGAGCGCCGGCAAGGAAAGAACGCCGGTCGAATTCGCTGGTGATGTCTTGCTCCGAAATAGTGGACAAAAAATAAAACCGATTTCTTTACCAGCCTTGATGAATCATTCCGTCTAACAGGGATCTGGATACAGCCAGGAACATCTGTTCACGGTCCTGGGGTTGCAGTAAACCCAGCTCGCGAATGATATTGGACACAGTAGCCAAACCAAGCAAGGCCCAGGTGACATGGTCAGGCGACAAGCCAGACCCTGTATTGTCTCGTGGTTCAACCGGCATGACCTGCCTGCAAACCATTTGGTGGGATTTTTTTTACATGACTACCAGTGCCGTGCGGATATCGGGATCATCTGTCTCAGTCAGGCCGGTGAACACCAGGCGGTAAAAACCGAACTCTCCCTGGTGCCTGGACTCGTGGTCAATCAACACAGAAATGGCGTGGCTCGAATCGGTTTGACCTGCCAGAATCGCGTCCCGTTTTTCGGATTTTTTCTGAAAAATAGCGTCGATTGCGGCGAGGAACATCGCTTTTTTGTCAGGCCACAGGCGGTACAGGATATTTTCACGGACGCCGCACCGTTTGGCCAACTCGGCTGTGGTTGTCCGCCGATACCCCAGTTCGCTGAAAAGTTGACAGACGGTGGTCAGAAATTTTACCCGTTGCTGGTCTGCATGGTTTGGGCGTGGCATGGGCATACCTATTTTAAGTATTCACTTACATTAGTGTAAAATAGGCCGTGAGTCATGGGCTGCCTTTGCCTGAGACCCGGATTGGAAATCGGCGGTTGAAGGGGGGGGGGAATGCAGCAACGGGGACGGCAGTTTTCCCAACCGTTGGGAATAGTGCAATATTATGCGTGCTGCTGGGGGTTTGCGGGTTTTGGTGTCGGATGTGGCAGGATGTTTTCGCGGTTTTTTGATATGCTTGTTTGTGTGCGTGGTGCCGTTTTGGCCGGTGATTATTCCGATGGTCTGTGCTTGATAGGGGTGCTTAGTGCCCAGCGGGCTGCGGAGACTGTATTGGTGTTCCAGTCTAGTTGGCCCCGGTTTTGGCTGGGGCGTAGTTGAGGCCGGTGGAGAACTTCCGGGTGTGCAAAGCGGCGATGTGCTCGGAATGCCCATGACAGTAAAGCGTGTCAAAAGATTGGTATTTCCAACTATTTCCGGGGCAGTCATCAGCATCCCCACCGGTTTTCCAGCCATTGAAGATGAAATCCACTCCCAATCAGGAACTTTGGCATGAGAAAGTTCCCGCGAATACCCTCCTCTTTTTTTGGGATAGTGCTGGGCTTGGCAGGTTTGGGGAAATGCTGGATAGCCGCTGAAATGGCCTGGAATCTTCCCGATTTTTTCAGCCAAATCATCCTGGCTGCAACCGTTTTCGTCTGGGCTATCCTGATGGCCCTTTATATCGCCAAATGGCTTGTGGCAAGGGATGAGGCCCTGGCCGAAATTCACCATCCGGTTCAAGGCTGCTTCATCGGCCTGGGTGGAATAGCTACCTTGCTAGTATCGATTGCCATAGCGCCACACGCCCGGGATCTGGCGTTGGTTTTGTTTGGGATCGGAGGCCTGGGGACATTCGCTTACTCGGTGTATTTTACGGGGCGTCGGTGGATGGGGACCCTTGATACCGGCGCGACATCGCCGGCATTGTATCTCCCCTCCGTCGCTGGCAATTTCGTTATTGCCTCGGTTTCCGGTTATTTCGGCCATGAAGATTGGGGAGCACTCTTTTTCGGCATGGGCATGCTTTCATGGCTGGCCCTGGAATCGGTTGTATCGTACCGGCTCTTTTTCGAACCAGGCATGCCATTGGCTATGAGGCCGTTAATAACCATCATGCTCGCGCCCCCCGGGATAGCCTGTGTGGCATATTTGTCCATCACCGGTGGTATAAAAGGTGATAAACCGGACCTTTTTGCGCATGCACTTTTTGGCTATGGCCTTCTCCAGTTGTTCCACCTGCTTCGCTTGTTGCCGTGGATTACCTGCCAGCCTTTCGCCGCCTCATATTGGTCTATCAGTTTCGGAATGACCAATCTGGCCCTGATATCCATCCAGTTTATCCTTCGGGGGCAAACCGGTTATATCGAATGGGTGTCGGTGGTGTTGTTGCTGCTGGCGAATTTGACGGTTTTCATGCTGGTTGGTGGAACCGTGTGGCTATTGCTTCAGGGGAAATTGTTGCCGCCTCCATTGGCTGTGACCCCAAAGCAGGGGCCCGGTAACCAGGGTCACCCGCAAATCCAGCAACCATCCTGACTCGCTGTGGATGGGGCAAAACACCTGTCCAGGAAGAAAGGTTGAGCAAACACCCAGGCGCCCCGGGTGTCCGGATCCTTCCCTTGCAAGAGACGGGTATTTCCGCCATTCTCGTCACCAAATCGTGGTGAAAAGCCAAACCCTGGCGCCTATGATTTTTCAAACAGTTATTTTATCCACCAGTAGAAGCATGGAGTCACCTTCAGTTGACAATCTCACCATTGCCAGTGGGGCCCATTTTTGTGCCAACGCCAGGCACTGCCGTCCCCAGGGGAGATCGTGTTCCGAAAGACTGGACTTTCGGTGTAGGGTGAAATCCGTACCGGTACCGTAGGGAGGACCGGGGATCCTGCTTGCCTGATGATGACTGACTGGCTCACTCCGCCGCCGTGGCAAGGCTGAATGGGACCAGCACTTTCTCATCGTTGAATAAAAAGGTACAACCGCCAGTGGCAAATTTGGGCACATCGGCCACAGCGGCCTTGCCTTCGGGAGATTCCAGGATCGCCTCCATATCCGCGCGCGTGTCGGTGTAAAGACCGACGATCATGTAATACGGCGGTTTTTCCCCGGCGGCGACGGGCTGGCATGTGCCAATTGTCCAGCCTTTCAAGCCCTTCATTCTACGCGCCAGCGGAATATGCACCTCGTGATAATAGCGGTCAAATGCTTCGGGGTCAGATGGATGACCATAGAGGACTGTCAGGCGGAACATGGTTGGAATCCCCTTCAGGTAGCCCTGTGGAGCACCTTTGCCCCCAGATTGGTTGATCCGGTATTTTGGCAGGGTTGCCCGGCCTGCGCCACCCCTGCCCAGGTTGACATAACCCCTGTCAAAACCTGACCGAATAGGGCATATCCTTATCACTATCCCACCCCGTCAAGACGAGGTGATGCCCGGTACTCCAGCCTTGCCGGGCCAGGCTGAGATGGCAAGGGCGTCAGCTTTCCCAGCGGAGTTGACGGAAAATGGGTGGTTTTTTTACCGGGCTGGTGCCATGCAAAATGAAGTATTCCACATGGTCCCAGGTGGGCAGGATTTCGCCCAGCGCACTGCGAAATTGTCGCCGCTCCAGCCGAAGTGTCTGCCAGGCCGGGGTGCCAGGCGTACCCACGGGTGGCAATCCGGGCTGGACACTGTACTCGCTTTCGGTGCCGCCCGGTTTGCGGTGTCGCAGGCGCACGGTAAGCTGGCTGGGCAATTGGGGGGCAAACAGATCGATCAACAGCGCCATGTCGCCGGAGCCCCGGTACTGCGGGTCACCGATCTTGCGGGTGCCAAAGTAAAAAACCATCGGCTTGTCGTAAGGAAAGGTTCGCTGATCGAGGGTGAAACCACGCTCCTTGTCCGGCCCGCTCCAGGGCTGGAAAAAAGGGTCAGCCCGACTGGGATCGGTATAGGCGGGAACCCAGTTCCAGGCGGTGTTTGTTTCCATGGCATCGATCAGGGGTTCCCGCCGCAGGGTGGGCCGAATGCCTGTCAGGTTTTTCAAGGGTTGAGTGACCAGCCGCGAACTCTGTCGCACACCAGCCTTATCGGTGACATTCGCAAAAAGATACAGCACATCATCTGCCGCCAGGCAAGGAGCCTCAGCCACAAAAGCTATCCCCTGTCGCCGCATGGAGGGCACCAAGCGCCAGAATCTCGACATGGGCCAGTCGTTATTAAGGCAGTAATAAAGGTCCACTTGCGTGACGGAATCAGGATCAGCGGGGATGACCCGCACCTGCGGAATGCCTGGCCCAACCACTTCGACAGCCGGCGCGGCAGGCCATGCCGGGCGCTTGCCCAGCAGGTGTGTTTCCATCCACAAGGGCAGCGAACTGGCCTCGGCTGGTTCCACATGGTGATCGTAGTTGGCTGAAAACAACTGGCGACGCATGAGTGACGGCGCAAGATCCAGTGTGCGAAAGCTGAGATCCATCTTGCCATGCGAGTCATTGGTGGCACTCAGGAACAGGATCGGACAGGTAATCCGTCCGGCATGCGCTTCGGGGGCGATCAGTTG
>QWOS01000010.1 GCA_003669555.1 Planctomycetota bacterium | reverse complement strand
GGGAATTACTGAATTAGAAACCGAGTGCGTTACTCTGTCGTAGACCTTAGAGTGGCCGGAGGACCTTTTCCGGACCATTCGGGTAATTCCCTGTGAGACTTTCATTCCTTTTGGCAAGGTGTCGCTAATGAGCCGGTTTTTGCCATGGTTGGCCATATTTCTACTGTTTTCCTGGGCCATCCCCGAGTCTGGAAATGCCGCCGACAGAAACGCTCCTCCCGGGGAGCGGGTTTTCGATATGGGGAAGGTCGTGCGGTTCCATCTGGCCATGGGGGAAAAGGAGTTCAAGGCAATGTCCCCAGCCGGCGGGGCCGCCCCGTTTGGGATACCTGGCCTGGTACTGCCACGCAAGCAGGCGGAAGGCACGCACCGAAACACCTTTGGCCTCGATCTCCCCTGGTCCCAGGGTGATCTGACCTTCGAAGGGGAGACATACAAGGATGTTGGCGTCCGGTACAAAGGCAACTACACCTTCATCGCCACAGCCAAATCACTGAAGAAGTCGCTGAAGGTTGACCTGAACAAGCAGATCGATGGTCAGAAGCTCGATGGGCAGGCCATGCTCAACCTCAACTGTGGCGTCAGTGATCCTTCGCGGGCGCGTGAGGCGTTGTCCTACCGATATTTCCGGGATGCCGGCGTGCCAGCCCCGCGCACCGCCATTGCCGAACTGACCCTGGGTGTACCCGGCAAATATGATAAGGAGTTTGTCGGTGTTTATACTCTGGTCGAGCAGGTCGGCAAGGCATTCCTCAAGCGGCATTTCAAGGACGGGAAAGGGATGCTGCTCAAGCCTGAAGGCCTGCAAGGCGGGTTGGCCTATTTGGGTACGACCTGGAAGGGCTATGAAGAGCGTTACAAACCTGAGGGCAAGCCCACCGACGAACAGAAAAAACGCCTCATGGAATTCACCCGGCTGATCCACCGCGGCAATGACGAAGACTTTGCCAGGGACATCGGCCAGTTTCTGGATATCGAGGCATTTTTGCGATTCATTGCCGCCAACGCCCTGTTGGCAAATCTCGACAGTTATCTCGGATTTGGCCACAACTTCTATCTCTACCTGGTTCCAGGGACAAACCAGTTCGTGTTCATCCCATGGGATCTGGATCTTTCGCTGGCAACCTGGCCCGTTGTTGGCACACCGGAGCAGTTGGTGGAGTTGAGTATCACCCACCCCCATGCCGGGCCCAACAAGCTCATCGATCGCCTCTTTGCCATCAAAACGCACCAGGAAAGGTATATGGCGATCATCCAGGAGTCGGTTTCGACAAGTTTCACCGCCGAGAAGCTGCTCGCATCCCTGACAGTGCTGGAGAATGGCCTGAACGAACCGATGGCGAAGGAAACAAAAGCCGTTGCGGCGCGACAGGAGACGCGCGGCACTCCCGCCTTCGGGATGGGGTTTGGCGATGGCCAGTTTGGCCAGTCGATGCCACCCCGGAGGTTCATCCAGAAGCGAACGGAATATGTGGCGGCCCAGTTGGCCGGCAAAACAACGGGGTTCGTGCCAAAATCTGCCGGGTTTGGCATACCCCCGGCGCGTGGTGGCCCGGGGGCACCTCCACCCCCAGGGCGGCCGGCCTTGCCCGGTAACTGATTTCCCGCCCTTTCCGCTTTCCCCATACGGATGGTGTGATCCGTCCCGAGTTGGCTGCGTGGTGTGGCCAGCCTCCGTTACCCAGGTCTGGGGTTGGCCACATCTGGCCCTACCGGCTGGGGGGTGGGTTATGCCAGAATCGGCTGGACCACACGGCCTTTCACATCAGTCAGCCGCATGTCGCGGCCCGCATAACGGTAGGTCAGCTTCTCGTGATCCAGGCCCAGAAGGTGCAGGATGGTGGCATGCCAGTCGTGGATGTGAACCTTGCCCTCGACCGCCTCGAGACCGTAGTCGTCAGTTTTGCCATAAGCGAAGCCGCCCCTGGTCCCCCCGCCCGCCATCCACAGGGTGTACCCCTTGTTGTTGTGGTCGCGCCCGTCGCCTGACTCGGCATAGGGGGTACGGCCAAACTCGCCGCCCCACAGGACCAGTGTATCGTCCAGCAGGCCACGGCCTTGCAGGTCGGCGAGCAGGCCAGCAATGGGTTTGTCGATGGCGGAGCAACTGTTGCTGAGTGATTCCTTGAGGTTACGGTGGTGGTCCCAGCCGCCCATGGTCACTTCGACAAAGCGGACACCCGCCTCAACAAGGCGACGTGCCATCAGGCATTGCCGGCCAAAATTGTCGGAGCTGCCAGCCCCGGGGCCGGCCCCGCCCCGGCCAGCGGTGCCGGTGCCCGGATCCCCAATGCCATAGAGTTTGAGCGTTCCGGAGGTCTCCTGGCCAAGGTCCAGCACCTTGGGCATCTCGGCCTGCATGCGGAAGGCCAGTTCATACGACGAGATCAGCCCCTCGATCTCCGGATTGTCGCCCAGGGAGTCGGCGGTGGCGCGATTTAGTTCCTGCACATAGTCGAGTTGCACGCGTTGGGCGTTCAGGGTGCGGCGGGGATTGCGCAAGTTGCTGACCTGGTCACCGGTGCCGGAATTGTCACGGCCAATCCGGGTGCCCTGGTAAACAGCCGGCAGGAACGATGAACCATAATTGATGGGGCCACCATTGTTCTGGGGTGGGCGGATGGTGATGAAGCCCGGCAGGTTTTCATTAGTAGAACCCAGACCATACAAGGCCCAGGCGCCGAGGCTGGGCCGGGGGAACTGGAAAATGCCGCAGTGCATCTGGATAAACGCCTGGGCATGGTTGGGCAAGTCGGTGTGCATGCCGTTGAGCAGACAGAGCTTGTCGGCCTGGCGCGCCAGTTCCGGGAAAAGTTCGCTGATCCATAGGCCACTGTTTCCGTGCTGGGCAAACCGGAAAGGCGACCCCAGCAACCGGGCCCCACGGAATCCGCCCCGTCCACGCGGCGCCGGTTTACCGTCATCGGCGTTGAGGCGGGGTTTATAATCGAAGGTGTCGACATGGCTGGGCGCCCCTTCCATGCACAGGAAGATCACGCGCTTGGCCCGCGCCTTGAAGTGGGGCTTCCTGGGTGCCAGAAGAGTGTCCCGGGCACCATTTGCGCGGGCTGCCTGCTCGTGCGCCAGCGCAGCAAACGCCAGGTAGCCGAATCCCGAGCCGGTGGTCTTCAGCATGGTCCGTCGAGAGAGCATCGGTAACTCCGGGTTGTCGGATGAGACCCCATTCAACCTGCCGTTCGGGCAACCCGGACGAGGGCTGCACCCGCTTTCATTTACTTGCGATATTGAAACTCGGCACTGGCGAACAAAGCCTGGCAAAAGGCGCTCCAGGCCTCGCGTTCCAGTTGCGGGGTGGCAACACCCTCCCGCATCGTCTGTGCCCGATAGGCCTTGAGGAACGACTTGGCCCCAGCCTGGTCCCGGGCCGTAGCCGGGCGACAGTAGAAGCGGGTAATCGCCATGCGGATTTTTTCAGCCTCGGTGGTGTCGCCTTTCAGCAGCTTGTCCGCCGCCTTGTCGGCGGCGCGCATCACGAAAGGATTGTTCAGCAGGAACAATGCCTGGGAAGGGACTGTTGTCTTTGGACGATCAGAGGTGATCAGGGCCGGATCGGCCGCGTCAAACAGGGCCAGGGCCTCGGGCGGATTGTCACGGACAAGGGGCAGATAAATCGAGCGATGCGTATTCCGGGGATCGTTGATGGCGGCGGTGATCGGGCTGCCGGCCCGCTGTAGCACCACCGGCCCCTCCCCGGCCCGGGCCACCACAGAGCCCACTGGCGGGGTGTTGATGAGCTGCCCGCTCACCGCCAACAGGGCATCGCGCAGGCTCTCGGCCTCGAGGCGTCTGGGGGGCATCCGCCACAGCAGGGTGTTGTCGGGATCCACCTCCATGCCCTGGGCCTGGGCCATGGAGCCGAGCTGGTAAACATGGCTCATCACCAGGTGCCTGACAAGCTCCTTCACATTCCAGCCTTTGTCCATGAAGCGTTGGGCGAGTTGGTCAAGCAGCTCTGGATGCGTGGGGGGGCGCCCGGCCAGGCCGAAGTCGTCAACCGATGGAACCAACCCGCGTCCGAACAGGTGCAGCCAAAGACGATTGACCATCACCCGGGCGGTCAGCGGATTCTCCTTGCTGGCAATCCATTCGGCAAGTTCCAGGCGGCCGCTACTCGTCGGCGGAACTTTCAGGGGGCTTCTGGATATGAGTTGCAGTGTGCCACGGGGAATGCGTGATTCACCAGGCTGGCCCGCCTCACCCCGGGCGTAGAGCGGGCTGTCGGCAATGGTTCGTGTGCCGTCAAAAGTGAAACCGCCTGCCCCGCTAAACCTGTTCCTGGGTGGGGTGGATTCGGGCCGCGCCGATTTGTCGCGAACGCCCATCGCCAGCAGCTTCGGGCTGCCGTCGGGCTCGTAGGCGTCCAGCCTGGCTTGCAGCAGGGAAATCTGCCCGGTGGCAATGAACCGCTGCACCTGATCCTGCATGTTTTTCATCGAGTCCCGCACGGTCTGGATCCGCTCCTCGATAGCGGCACGGGCAGCAGCATTCTGGAAAGATACCCCGGCGACCGGGCTTGCCTCTTTGGGGAGAGATAGCAGGGGGCCAGGCCTTTGGGCGTTGATAAAGCGAACCGTGCCGTAGCAGGTCTCGGTGCTGCGAAAGATTCCAGCAAGGGCGTAGTAGTCTTTTTGCGGGATTGGGTCGAACTTGTGGTCGTGACAACGGGCGCAAGCGGCGGTGATTCCGAGGAATGCCTGGCTGGTCACATCGATCTGTTCGTCGGCGAGGTCCAGCTCGAACTTGAGACCGTTGCGCTCGTTCAGGGTCTTGGGGCCGATGGCAAGGAAGCCAGTGGCGATCAGGCGTTCGAGCTTCACTTTCGGGTCGTCCGACTGCATCAGGTCGCCGGCGAGTTGCTCCCGGATGAACTGGTCGTACGGCTTGTTGGCGTTGAACGCCGCAATGACATAGTCGCGATAGCGCCAGGCATGGGGGTAATTGAAGTTGACTGTTTTGCCAGTACTCTCGGCGTACCGGGCGATATCCAGCCAGTGGCGCGCCCACTTCTCGCCAAACCGTGGTGAGGCCAGCAGGCGGTCGACCACAGTTGCGAATGCCTCCGGCGAGGTATCCGCAACAAAGGCTTCCACCTCTGCCGGTGCAGGGGGCAGGCCGGTCAGGTCGAAGGAGACGCGACGCAGCAGGGTTCGCCGGTCGGTGTCAGCTACCGGCTTCAGTCCTTTCGCCTCCAGGGCCGCCAGAACAAACCGGTCGACATCGGTGCGAGGCCAGGCCGTATTTTTCACCCCTGGGCTTGCCGCATTTTTTGGCGGCTGGAAGGCCCAGTGGTTGCGGCCCTGACTAATATCCATTTCTTTGAAGGCTGACCCCTGGCGCGGGTCGGGCGATCCCATGCGGATCCATTCCTCGAAATCGTGGATAATGGCCATGTCGAGTTTCTTTTTGGGCGGCATGGCCAGTTTGGGATCGCTATGCCCCAGCGCCTTGACCAGCAGGCTGCGCGACGGGCTGCCCGGCACGATAACGGGGCCGGACTCGCCACCCTTGCGAATGCCCTCGCGGGTGTCGACCACCAGTCCACCGCGGATCTTTTTTCCCTTTTCGGAGGAATGGCAGCCGTAACATTCCGCCACCAGAACAGGACGGATTTTTTTCTCAAAAAAAGCAAACCCTTCGGCGGAAACGGTCTCCGCCGCACCAGTGCCTGAAATCACCTGCTTGTCTGGAGCTTCCTGACCGGATGCGAACCCTGAGACAACCAGGCTACCAATCAGGATGAACCATTTGCTGACACGGAGCATGGTGATCCTTTGCAAAGTCAGGGGGTCCGTCGCCAAGGCGTATTTTTTTGTCTCTGAAATAAGGGCAACCCGGCAGACCTGATTATTGTGCTCAGTCCAGACCCGTAGTCTACCCCGAATCAGGCCAAAGGCCAAATCCCGATCCAGCCCATGCCCTTCCGGCTTCGCCAATCAGGCCGGGCATCATGTGAGGAGAAGCTTTCGTGGTTGACAGGTTGTCTGACTATCTCGGCCGAAACCTTGCGCGCCATTCAGGATGGTTGCTGTAGCCTGTGATTTTTGCAGTTTTTTAAAAGTTCTCTAATCATTTTTTAACCTTTTGCCGCATTCAAAGTAGCCTTTTCGCGGGCCTGGTGGAGCAAGACCCAGCCGGTGCTGAGAATCACCAACCCCAACCCCACCCAGCCCAGGCCATCGAACCAGCGGCCAGTCCAGACACCTTCCAGGAGCGCCCCAAAAAGCACCTGGCTGAGCCCTAGCACCGCCACCACTGCCGCCCTGCCGCCGGTGAAGGCCTTGGTCAGGCAAATCTGACCGGCGGTGGCGGTGATGCCCACCCAGAGCAGCAACCAGGGCGCATTTCCTTCCAGGGCCTGCGAGGCCGCAAAGCGGGCTGGCAACCAATAAAATGCCGCCAGGGCGAAGAGGGTAGAAACTGCCGAAAAATGCACCACCACCGCCCGGGTATCGAGATGCTTCAAATGGTTCAGGCCAATCATGGCGAAGGCGGTGGACCAGGCGGCCACCAGGCTGGTGAGCAATGGTAGCCAGTCCAGGGACCAGCCATCATTGTCCCAGGGCTGTTTCACCAGTGCCACCCCCGCCACCCCCATCAGGGCCGATACCCATACCCGCCAGCCGGGCTTTTCACCCAGCAGGGGCCAGGAAAGCATGGCCAGCCACACCGGGAAGGTGTTGGTGACCATCAGCACTTCAGCCAGAGGGAGGCAGGTGAGGGCGTGGAAGGTGCATACCAGGCTCACCGAACCTGCCAGGCTCCGCTGCCACAAAAACCAAGAATCATGCAGCACCAGACGAGCCCCGGCGGCGAGTGCCAGCACCAGGGAGAAAGAAAAAGCCAGGCCGCTGCGGCCAAGTGCCACGATTTGCCAGGAAACCTGGTCGGCCAGCAAAGTGGTGAAAAACCCCATAAAAGTGAACACCAGACTGCCTGAAAGCATCCAGGTTGAAGCGGTCATGCCATTGCGTGGGTCATTGGCCATTGGGAATCCAGGAAAGCAAAAAGCCCGGCGGTTGGGGAATCGGTTCATTTAAGGGAAGGAAGCGGCCAAAGCTATCGGAGATTTTCCAGGGTGTGAGCGATTGATACAAGCTGTGCGAATGGGTGGTCTGGGAGGTTTGCGTCTGTGTTGGCTCGACTCGGCCTGGGCCGCTACTATGAGATGCGCCGATATGACACGGAATCTTGGTTTATCTCGTCAACGCCTGAAGGAAGTGGGCAATCATGCGCCAGTCTGGCCTGTTTTTATCAGGGTTACTGCTCCTCACCGGCATCATGGTTTCCGGGCTTTTTTTCGTGGACCTGCTCGCTCAGGCAGTGCCACCCGCATCGGCTCCGGCCCCATTTGTCTGTCGCTGGGCCAGCGCGCCAATCTCAATCGATGGCGAAGGCAAGGAAGCTGTCTGGGCCCAGGCCCAAATGTTGCAGGGTTTTTCCCAGCCATGGTTGCCTGAGGGAAAAAAGGCCTCATCGGCCAGCCGCTGCCGACTGCTGTGGGATGAGGAGCATTTGTATTTTTTGGCCGAGGTGACTGATACTGAACTGCAAACTTCCAGCCCGCAGCCCAGTGGGGCACCCTGGCGGGATGATGCCATCGAGCTGTTCCTCAAGCCCGGCAAAGCCCAACCCGGCTACTTTCAGGTGGTTGTCAGTGCCCGTGGCGAGGTGTTTCACGCTTTTTTCCCCACCGCCGAGGCGCGGGATCAACCCGCCCTGGCTCGTCAGGATGGTTTTGCCATCGAGGCCAAGGTCCGCCTCATGGGCACTCTCGACAATCCATCCGACCGTGACCAGGGTTATGTGGTGGAAGGCCGGATCCCCTGGATTGACTTGCTGCGCGCAGGTGGTCGTCCCGCTCCGGGGGAGGATTGGCAGTTCAATATCGGCCTGCTTGACCTGGGGCCGCAGGGCAAGGCCGAAACATTCTCCCTGGCCGCTATCGGCGCCCGGAAAATTGACAAGTTCATGCACCAGACCGAAGATTTTGCCACCCTGCGTTTTCAGGGCCCCGACATGGCCACCCTCACTGGCCTCGCCAAACCGGGCCTCAGCACGGTGGTACTTTCTGGAACCCCTGAACCCCCCTCGCCATGGCGGCTGAAGCGGCTGTACCCAGGCTATACGCCTGCCTACCCCATCATGGCCCGGGCAGTTCCACCCGCGCCTGGGATCACCCCGCGGTTGATGGTTATTCACCAGGAGGCACCCTATGGCCCCACCGTGGTGTCAGTGGTGGACGACCAACCCGGGCAGACTGAAAAGGCCGTTGTCAGGCAGGTGCTGAAAACCCCGCGTGACGGCACCGCCTACGACCTGGCTTTTCATCCCGGATATCCCGACAAACCCTATGTCTACATTGGGTGGAACGGGCCGGTGGACAACGGCAAGCGCAAGAGCAAGGCCTCACGCGTAACACGGTACACCTTCAGGCCCGGTGGTTCGCCGACACTTGCGGAAGCCACCACCATTCTCGAGTGGGAATCCGATGGCCACAACGGTGCCGCTCTGTGTTTCGCCCCAGATGGCTTGTTGCTGGTCACCAGCGGCGATGGCACGGCCGATTCGGACAACGACGAAATGGGCCAGCGCACCGACACTCTCCAGGCCAAACTGCTGCGCGTGGATGTGGACAAACCCGCCGCCGGCAAACCGTATGGCATCCCGGTTGACAACCCCTTTGTGAAAGATAGCCGGTATGCCCCTGAGACCTACGCTTATGGGCTGCGAAACCCCTGGCGTGTCTGCGCCGACAGGGCCAGCGGCCAGATCTGGGTGGGCAACAACGGCCAGGACATGTACGAGCAGGCCTATCTCATCAGCAAAGGGGCCAACTACGGCTGGAGTGTGGTGGAGGGGAGTCATGCCTTCCGCCAAAACCGCCAGCCTGGCCCCACGCCGATCAGCAAGCCGACGATCGACCACCACCATGCCCAATTCCGCTCGCTCACGGGCGGTGAAGTGGTTCCGCCGGGTGGGTGCCTGCCTGACCTGGCTGGCGCCTATGTCTACGGCGACTACTCCACCGGGCGGATCTGGGCCATGCGTCATGACACCAGGGCGCCCGAATGGCACCGCGAACTGGTGGACACCCCGCTCCAGATCAGCGGATTCTTTTTCAACAGTGCCGGCGACCTGGTGATCCTCGACCACAATGCGAAGGGCGGTCTTTATACGCTGGAGAAACGGCCGGCAGGTGAAAAAACGCCGCCTTTTCCAACGGATCTGGCAGCAACCGGGCTGTTCACGGCGGTGGCCGGCCATCGGGTGGCGCCGGGGTTGGTTCCTTACCAGGTGGCAGCGCCTTTCTGGTCGGATGGCATGCACAAGGTCCGTTATCTCGCCATGCCTCTGGATCCTGTCACCGGGCAGGCGGGCAAGGCGGTGATGACTGGCAAGGGGGGCTGGAACTTCCCTGATGGCACGGTCATCGTCAAGAGTTTTGCGGCCACTCTTGAGGAAACCAGGCCGGAACAGCGCTTGTGGATCGAGACCCGGCTACTGATCAGGCAGCAAAACGAGTGGGCTGGCTATAGCTACCGCTGGGACGAGGCAGGCCGGTCTGCCACTCTGGTTGGCGGTGCCGGCGAAGACCGTACCCTAATCACACGCGGTCCGGGGGGTGAGGAAAAAAGCCAGCTATGGCACTACCCCAGCCGGGCCGAGTGCATGGTCTGCCATAGCCGGGCTGCCAATTTTGTGCTGGGGCTGTGCACGCTGCAGGCCAACACCGTCGCGGATTATCCGGCGGGGAAGAGGGGCCAGTTGGAGGCTCTTCAGGGGCTAGGCCTGCTGGTCCCCGATGGCGACTGGACCACCACAGCCCGGGAGCGCCTTCGCGTCAGGGGCAAGGGGCTGCAAGAAGCGGCCCTGGAAGCGTTTGTGACGGCCCTGTCGCCCCAGCCTGGCCAGCGGGCAGGGCAGGGAGGCGGCTTGCCACCCAAACCCGCCAGCTCGTATCCCGCCCTGGTGGATCCCCACGACAACCAGCACAATCTCGATTTGCGGGCCAGAAGCTGGCTGCATAGCAACTGTTCCGCCTGCCACCAGGATGCTGGCGGGGGTAATTCGCGGATCAATCTCGAATTTGGCACACCACTGGCTCAGACTGGCCTGGTGGGGGAGAAGCCGGTTCATGCCAGCTTCGACCTGCCTGAGGCCCGGCTGATCGCCCCCGGCGTGCCGGGGCGTTCTGTGTTGCTGCACCGGATCACTATCCGGGGTGCGGGCCAGATGCCGCCGCTGGCCAGCCATCGGGCAGACGAACGGGGTGTCCGGCTGATCCACGAATGGATCAGCCGCATGAACCCATAGCGCCCGGTCAGTTGCCCGGGGGCCTGAAGAACGAGGGGAACCCCGCCGGGGCGCCCGCAGGAGGTGTGGCCACCGGAGGTGTAGCCGGTTTGGGTGCCGTCGGCGCGGCGATGGCAGGCTGGGAGGAGCGGCTGGCGGGCAGGCCGGGCGCCCCAGTCTGTTTCGGCTGGGTTGATGGGGAATCCACCGGGGGAGTGGCCGCGGTGGCGGTGGCGGCTGCTGGTTGACCCATTCCGGGGATGTTGGCCTCGGCCCTGTGGCGGATATCGTCGACATACGGGGCCACTTTAGGCGCGAATTGGGCCAGCCAGTTTTGCGGGTGGATGTTGAAGCGTTTGCCATCAAGATAAGTGGCGTAAATCAATCCGCCCAGAATGGTGTAGGTGAGGCAGGACGCCACCAGGGAACTAGACCAGAATTTCACGGCGCTGCCCGCGAACTGGTTGAGGTGGAAGGTCACTCCCTCCCAGTTCACCGCCCAGATCTCGTCGAGAACCAGGTGAGTGAGCACACCGATGGCCGCCGCCAGACCCAGCACCGCACGGTGGAAATGGCGCATATCCTGGTTCACGCCTGAATCGGTGGGTTCGACGCCACCGGTGGCGCTGCCCGTGAGATAAACCAGCAACCCGGTGATAAGCATGAGCGGCACGCTATGGAACATGCCGCGGTGAACCGTGAATTTGCGGAAAAGTCTTTTCAGGCCAAAGCGTATGATCAGGTAAATACCCACCATGCAGGCAAAGACCTGCTCATTGCTTAACCCCTCCTGTTCCAGGCGGTGGTAAAGCAGCAGCGGGCAGAACACACTCACCAGATTGAACATCTCGCGGGCAGGAATGCCCGAGTCGCTGTCCAGATCGGGGATGGTGCCGCCAATGGCGCAGTAGACCGCCACGGAAATGGCCGCGCCCCAGTCAAAATCAAGCCAATACACACTGGTGATGCCCAGCAGCACCCCGGTGACGGAGGAGGTGGAAAAATGCACCTGGAATCTGGCCATGACGGGAATCCTTTCCCTGGTTGATTGCAACGGATCTGGGGCCCTGGGAATCCATCCTGGATCCCCGGTGGTCAGGGGGTTCTCATGCCGAGGTTGGCGGCCAGAAAGGCCCACTGGTCGGCGACCTCTTCGATCACCATGCTGGTGGGTTTGCCGGCACCGTGGCCAGCCCGGGTTTCGATGCGGATCAACACCGGTGCCTTGCCCGCCTGGCACTCCTGCAACCGCGCCGCAAACTTGAAGCTGTGGCCTGGCACCACCCGATCGTCGGTGTCACCGGTGGTGACCAGGGTGGCGGGATACCGGGTGCCTGCTTTCAGGTTGTGATAGGGCGAATAGGCGAGCAGGTACTTGAAATCAGGGGCGTTGTCGCTGGAACCGTAATCGTCCACCCAGTACCTGCCAGCGGTGAACTTCTGGAAGCGCAGCATGTCCATCACGCCCACGGCAGGCAGGCATGCGCCGAACAGTTCGGGCCGCTGCGTCATCACTGCTCCCACCAGCAGGCCACCGTTGCTGCCTCCCTGGATGCCCAGGTGTCCGGGGCTGGTGATCTTTTGGGCGATCAGGTACTCGGCGGCACCGATGAAATCATCAAACACATTCTGCTTGCGTTCCTTGGTGCCGGCCTTGTGCCAGTCTTCCCCATACTCGCCGCCGCCGCGCAGGTTGGCCACAGCCAGCACACCGCCCATTTCCATCCAGGCCAGGCGGCCAACCGAAAAGCCTGGGGTCAGCGAGATGCTGAAGCCGCCGTAAGCGTAGAGCAGGGTGGGATTGGTGCCGTCCGGTTTCAAACCCTTTTTGTGACAAAGGAACATGGGCACTTTCGTGCCATCCTTGCTGCTGAAAAACACTTGGCGTGTCACATACAGGTCCGGATCGAAATCGACCTTCGACTGATGGGTCAGTTCACTGGCCAGCGTTTTGAGATCGAGACGATAGATGCGGCCTGGGGTGGCAAAGCTACTAAAAGAGTAGAAGGTTTCCGTCTCCTCGAGCTTGCCGCTAAAGCCACCGGCGGTACCAATGCCCGGCAGTTTCAGATCGACCGGTTCCTTGCCATCGAGATTGAACAGCCTCACCTGGGTGTAAGCATCTTTCAGGTAGCTGCAAATCACTTTGCCACCCACCAGATTGCAGGCATCCAGCTTCTCGGTGGCCTGGGGCACCACTCCGTCCCAGGTGATGGGGCCTTTCGAGCAGTCACCTGATTTGGCCAGATCCACCTTCACCACCCGGCCCAGCGGCGCGCCCAGGTTGGTCTTGAAGTAAAAAGTGCTGCCGGAGTTGCCGGCGATATCCCACTCGTTTTCAAACTTGTCGACCAGTGGCACCAGCTTGAGTTCCGGTTGGCGCAGGTCGGCCCATTCCACCCGGTAACGGTGGTCGGTGCCCACATGGGTGATGACCACCATGTAATTGCCGTCATCGGTGACCAGGGTCTGGAAGCCCCAATCGGGATGATCGGGCGTGGCGTGGACCTGCTTGTCCTCGGCCTGGGGGGTACCCAGCTTGTGGAAAAAGACCTTCATGTTCAGGTTCAGGGCCTGAAATTTCTGGTCGGCCTTGGGCTCGTCGAAGCGCCCATAATAAAAGCCAGAGCCATCTTTGCGCCAGGCCGGGCTGTTGAACTTCACCCAGCGGATCTCGTCGGCCAGGGGTTTCAGGGTGGCCAGGTCCAGCACCCGCCAGGTCACCCAGTCGCTGCCCGCCTCGGCGGCTCCGTAGGCAAGGAGCTTGCCGTCATCGGTGGGGCTCCAGCCCGACAGGGCTACGGTGCCATCCTTGCTCCAGGTATTCGGATCGAGGATGACCCGGGGGTCGGCGGTGAGGGTGTCACGGGCGAAAAGCACCGACTGGTTCTGTAGCCCGTTATTGCGAAAGAACCAGTATTTGCCACCCAGGCGCGACGGGGCGGAAACTTTCTCGTAGTTCCACAGCTTGGTGAGGCGCTGCTGGATTTTTTTGCGGGCGGGCAACTTTTCGAGGTAGCCAAAGGTGACCTTGTTTTCTTCTTCCACCCATTGCTTCACTTCGGCGGATTTGCGGACATCGTCCTCCAGCCAGCGGTAAGGGTCGTCGACCTTCTGGCCGTGCAGGGTATCGCCCGTGCTGTCCTTGCGGGTTTTCGGATAATCGTGATCATCGGCCATGAGATTCCCCGTCAAAATTCCACCCGCTGTCAGCATTGCCAGGCAACTGCGCCGGACAAAAAACTGGAAGGAGGCGCCTGGGTTGAAGATCCGGTTCAATAGACTCGTTTGGGCATGGCAAGGATTGAGCATGCTAGGTTTCCTGTTATCCGGGTGGTCCTGCCGAATTGTTTTGGTCCCTTTTTGGTGGGCACCCATCCCCTGTATAACGGTTGTACCATGAAGGGGTGAATTCGGTTCAACGGCAACCCGTTGATTTTCCGGATCGTGGTACCTCACCCAGGAACTCCATGAAAACCTCCGAAATATCCCATCATGCCCAGAGTGCGCCTTGCCATCACTGCCGATTCCCATTGGGGCCTGCCCAAATGCCAGCCCGGCAATCTGGCGCTGGTGGAAGCGCTGCGGGCTGATCCCCCCGACCTGTTGTTGCTGGGGGGCGACCAGGGGGCCGATAGCCATTTTGACGAATGCCTCGAGACTTTTGGCACCGTGGGCTGTCCGGTGGCTCTGGTGCCTGGCAACCACGATATATGGGTGCGGGAGGCGGACGCACGCGGTGACTCCCTGGATGTTTACCGGGATCATTTGCCCAATGTATGCCGGCGGCTGGGCATGCACCTGCTCGATACCGGGCCGTTTTTCTTGCCCGGGCATGATCTTGCGGTGGTGGGCTGCATGAACTGGTATGACCATTCCTGGGGTGGGCCAACCCTGGTCCAGCGGTTTCCCGCCGAGGCCTGGCGTCTGGAGGCGATGCAGTTCAGCCGGGGCCGTCATAACGACCGGGTTTATGTTCGCTGGCCTGCCGGGCTGGACGGGTTTGCCTTCACCCGGCAAGGGGCCGATACCCTGGAATCGCACCTGCGCGAGGCATTGGAACGGGCCAGCAGCGTGGTGGTGATGACACACCATCCAGCCTTGCCCGAACTGGGCTTCCCGTGGCTGGATCGCCAGCCGTCTGGCAGTGGGGAGAATGCGGTTCTGCCCGACATGAACCACCTGATGTGGGAGGCCTTCAGTGGCAACACCCAGGTGGAGCGATTGCTGCGCACCCATGCCGACCGCCTGGCGCTGGTGATCAGCGGCCATACCCATCGCTGGCGGGAAGGAGCCTTGCCGGGGGGTGTGCGGCTCCTCAATGTGGGGAGTGATTACCCGGTGAAGAACCTCATACGCATGGAAGGTTTGACGGATGGCTTCCATCTGCAGCAGTTTGGTGAAATGCCGGCAAACCCCGCGGGAGTGGCTTGAAGAGAAGGGGATCATTCATCACCTGACCATATAATCTTTCCATGAGTGATCAACCTTGGTAAGATTCGGCTGGACAAAGAGCCTTGAGAGGATTGATTCCGGTGGAGTTGCAGCAGGTTGGCGCATCTCAGCAGCGTCCCGGTCCAGAGCCCGAATTGGCCAGTGAAATTGCCGAAGCGGCAAGCAGGCTATCGCATTCTGGGCCCGAGGAGATTTTGGTTTGGGCTGCTGGCCGCTTTGGCTCGCGGCTGACCATGGCCACCGCCTTTGGGGTGGAAGGCTGTCTTATCATTCATTTTCTGGCGAAGCTGGCACCCCAGGTGCGGGTGTTCAACCTGGATACGGGTTACCAGTTTGCCGAGACACTCGATGTGCGGCGCCGGTTGTTTGAGAAATATGGCATGGAGGTGGAGCTGGTCCGGCCAGACACCACTGTGGAAGAGTACGAGGCGCTGCATGGCGGGCCCTTGCATGGAACCCGGCCTGACCAATGCTGTCACGATCGGAAAGTCCTGCCGTTGCGGCGGGCGTTGTCTGGTTACAGCTCCTGGATCAGCGCCATTCGCAAAGATCAGACAGCAGACAGGAGCCAGGCCCAGGTGGTGCAATGGGATGCCAAATTCCGTCTGGTGAAGGTCAATCCGTTGCTGAATTGGGACAAGGCGGCCGTTTGGAAGGTGATTGTCAACGATCAGGTGCCCTACAACCAATTGCATGATCAGGGTTTTCCCAGCATTGGCTGCAAGCCTTGCACCACCGCGGTCAACGATGGCGAGGACGAGCGTTCAGGCCGGTGGCGAGGCAAGCTGAAAAAAGAATGTGGGCTGCATGTGGTGGAGCATTCTGATGGTAGCGGAATTTAGGTGAAGTGATCCCTGCAAGAACTGGAAGTGATCCATGCGCTTGTCTGCCAAAGCCGAGTACGCCTGCATTGCCCTGATGGAACTCACAGCCTGTACCGGGCAGACCCAGCCGGTACGCATCAAGCAAATAGCCCGTACCCAGGCCATTCCCGAGCGTTTCCTGGTGCAGATCCTGCTGGCCCTCAAGTCGAGCGGATTGGTCGAAAGCACCCGCGGAGCCCAGGGGGGCTACAAGCTGGCTCGCCCCCCCGAACAGATCAGCCTGGCGGATGTGGTGGATGCAATCGATGGCCGTCCTGCCCCGCATCGTATTCCGGTGGATGGAGTGGAGCAATCTACGGCATTGGCCCGTTCGTTGCAATCGATCTGGTGTGATCTGGCCCGGCTGGAACGCGATTACCTCGAGCAAACCACCCTGGCTGACGCCCTGACACGGGCCCAAAGCCAGGACGCCCCCATGTATCAGATCTGAACACCTTCCCATTGCCCGTAGCCAGTCACAAGCCGCGGGCTCCCTCGCCTGGCGGTTGAGGTGGCTGGAATGCAATTTCCCTGGGCAGACCATTCTGGCTGACGATCTGACACGGGCTCAAAGCCAGGCCCCTCCCATATATTGGATCTGACCCCCCCCCCACAAGGTACTAGTCACAGGTCCCGGCTCCCTTTGCCTGGCGGTCGAGGTGGGCGGCATTTTTAACCTATGGCTTCACAAGGCATCTGCCTCCGATCCGTTACTCCCGGTGAGGGAGTCAGCTGCAAAAGTGATGGAAAAAAACTGCCAACACCCCTCAGGCGTGGTTTTTTGACCAGAAAATGCAAGAGTGATGCTGGTTTCCGATGAAAATTTAAATGTTGTAAGCCATTGTAATATATAGGGTTATGGTGAATTTTTTCGAGGGTTTTCCGCCATAAGCAGACAGAGGGGAATAAGTCAGCTGCAATTTTTGGTAAATTAAGTGGATTTTGGCAGATTAGGGTGCATAGTAGGAGTGGGAAAGAAACTTTCTCAGATAAAGCCGCCCCGACCCTTGCCGGCTAGACAGGTAAGGTCTAACGATAATCCCGGATACAGCGATTATTCCGGCGCAAGCTGGGATCCGGGGCGGTGTAACTCATTGTTGGTGTTTTTTGATTGTCCCGGTGTTTTTTGGAAAGGATAATCCGATGTTCAAGACGATTTGCACCCTGCTCCTCACCGCGGTTCTGGCAATGGAGGCCTGTGCAGGCCCTTTCACCGTGCTTCGTCGCGGCGTTGGCAACAACGGTGGTAGCGGTTATTCGGTGGACACCTCTTCGGCTCAGAGCGTTGCCTATTACCTGGCCAGCACCCAACGGGTGGGGCATTACGGTGGCAACTATGCGTTTGAAGGGGTTGGCATGGGCGGATCAGCCCAGGCAGCCATCAACTCCTGCTGCAAGCCCCGCTTTGGTGGCCAGCCCCGTGAGGTAGGCGTGGCACAGAGTGCGACTGGCATGTTCTATGCCTGCTGCCGTTGGTGATCTGAACGACTTCCCATCCGTTTCGGCAACCCGCTGATATCGATTGCCGCAACGGATTGTGGATCCCGAAACTTCCCGCTAGTCCCATCAGTTATTTACTAGATCCAGTCGGAGCCGTTGACCCGGATCGGGTTTCGAGATCCATCAAGCAGCCTGGCGCATGGCGTCAGGCTGCGTCCATTTTCCGGCGATGTCATTTTCAAGCCACAGGCAGACCAGCGTACTGGTATTTTCTTGCTGGCGCAGATAAGCCACCCCCATCCGCCCCAGTTCCAGCCGCGATTCTCCCAGAATTTCCGCCGCGAACCGCAGTTCGCGCCCATGGGCTGAATATTCGATCCGAGGTCTTGGCAGGGCCACCGAAAGTTCTGCCAGCAGGTGGGCCAAAGACCACGCCCAGCAATTGGCTGCCGACCAGCCAGCCGGGAACCGCACGGCGGCCAGCCCCTCTTCCCCGCCCAGTCGCGCCGGGATGATCCAAAGTTCTATACCGCCACTTCCCACCAGAAGGGAAGGCGTCGATTCGGCAAGCCGATCGCCTTCCACCAGGAGCAACCACTGGCCGCTCGTCTCATTTTTCAGTTGAACCGTTGCCATGCTCTGCTTTTCCTGCATCGTATTATCCGGTACCGTTCCCGGTGGGTACCCGTGGATTCAACGCTGATTAACGCCTGTCAGCTCAATCTCCCGTGTCAATGCGTACCACCTCGCCTGAAAGCTTGCCGATCAGCTTCTGTGCTGGTGCCAATGGGGCCAGAGAGTCCATCCGGTCCCAGGAGTGGTCCGAGATCTTCACATGTCCAGCGCCGATCCGGCCCAATCCCAGTGTCCCATCCAGCCCCACCCACTGGCCATCGATATACACCTCTGTCCAGGCATGGAATCCCAGGAAGGGGCGTGGTCCCTTGGGCCCGGACTTTTCCACATAAAGCAAGCCGATGGCGGTGCGCGCCGGCAGATTCGAGGCCCGGCACAAGGCGGTGAGTGTCAGGGCGGCGTGCCGGCAGTCTCCTCGCCAGGTGCTCAGGAAATCGGACACGCTGGTGAGGGGGGCGGCGGCATCTGGCTTCAGGTTGCGCTGAACATAACGCTCCAGCCGTGTCGCCGCTGTCCAGCAATCGCCATCCAGGCCGCCTGCCGCCGCAGCCGCCTGCCTCACCCTGGGGTGATCGGTGTCGATGAATTTGCTGGTGGCATAGAACTCACGCGCCACATCGGGGCTGCCCGTCACGCGATCGGGCTTGTTGCCGCGCAGCACTGCCACCTCCACCGATCCATCAGCCATCATCCGGGCTTGCTGACGCGAGTCGGTGGCCAGGGGGGGCTCGCTGGCCTGGTCGAGGGGGCTGCTCTCGCCCTTGGAGCGGAAACGGTAAATCACGCGACGCGCCTGGCGTATCTGCGGCACGGCCCTGTCCAGGCTGATCAGGCTCGATTCGCCCACATCTTTGCCCCGGCGGTCGCGCAGGGCGATGCGCACCTCGTCTGCCGTGCTTTTGCTCATCACCACAGTACCCAGGCCGTCCAGTTGCATCCGGCGGCGCACCACCTTCCGTTCCGCATCCAGCCACCACGACTGGGGAGCAAGCTCCACGGCGGCCGAGCGCAGCAGCTTGGGCTGCCAGTCAAGACGGATCAGCTCCACCGCCTGGCCGCTCACAACCACTCTTTCGGGGGGGGAAACCTCGCCAGTCAGACCCACCACCTGGTTGATCAGAGGCTCATGGCCCAGAATGCGGACACTTTCGCCTGTCTGAAGGTTGCGTACCACGGGCAGGCGCTCACGCGCCAGCAGGCCCAGAACATCTTCGGACCAGGTTTGCGGACTCAGCTCTTTGCCAGAGGCATCCCGGAAAAGCATCTGATTAGGGTCGGCAGGGTCGCGTCGGCCTTCCAGATGCACCAGGTTGCGACCGTTTTGACCCTGTTTCAGGGTCAGCTGATCCACCCGTCCCTGTTCGTCCTCCACATTGCTGACTTCCTGGCGTAAGCGAACGGTGCTGCCATAGCGCTGCAGCACCAGCTCCAGTTCCTGGGTCACCTGGGTTTGTGTGGCACCGCCCACACCCGCTTTTTCCCGGACGGTCATACGCCAGGAGCCCACAGGCTCCTGGTCCAGTTGCACAAGAAACCACGATTCTTCGAGCAGTTTCCCCGAAGGGGAAGGCCCCTCTGAGGCGCTGAGCAACAGGGGTAGCAATGCCAGCGATGGCAGCCAGGCCATTACGGCGCAACCCAGGGCGGGAATCCGGAAGGTCATGGGCCGTTTGCTCGCAGGGTGGGTCGGTTTATACGGCTTATGGTGGGAATGCAGGTTTTGAATCGGCAGGGGGTTTTAAGTTGAAGTGGTGAAACTTGAGAAAATAGGGAATTGGATTGGGTGTTTGGGCAAACACTGCCGGCAAGGTAGGCAACCCGGTCACAGAGGGTGGATAAGGTAAAGAAGGTACGCAGGGTCTACCCGGTATGCCTGCTGCAAAGGTTGGAACCGGACTGAATAAATTGGAAAATCCTCAAGCAACTGGCTGTTCCGGGATCACCCAGGAGGCATAGACTCTTGTGGGCGGTGATAGAAGTGCCGCCTGCATATCCAACAAAAACGCCTCCCGGTTGCTGTTCAGCCGCGGGAGGGTTTGGGAAGGCGGCGTCTGACGATGGATTTTTCAATGGGTCGGGAAAGTGCGTTTCGGCTGCCTCGGGGGATCAGACCCGGTCCGCTGTCCAAGGTGATTCCGGCGGAAGGCTACCGCCATGGTGTCTTCAAACATGCCGGTCGCAAGGTACCGATGCTGGCCGCAAGCGTCTCGGCCGAGCGGCTGTTTGAGGTTTTCTGTGACTTGCTCGAGCCACTTGGCGAGACGGTGGATGCGTATCTCCAGCGTCATGCTGGTGGGGCGGCCGCCCACGAAATGCTCCGCGAGAGTGTGGATCTGCCTGTGCTGCTCAGCCAGTTGTGCGATGCGGAAGAGTTGCTGGTGGATGATGGTGCCACTGGGGTTGTCATCTGCGCCAAGTCGTCGGAACCGATGGCCGAAGTGCATCTGGATGACCACAAGGCCCTGATCATTTATGCCTACAACCTCACCCCTTTCATGATGGTGCTTGACCGCCATGGTTTGAGGCGCGATCCGGGTCACCGTCTGGTTCTGGAGGAGCAACACCTGCACCTGGAACTGCCAGATGCCGAGGAGGCGTTCGACCGGCTGGCCAGCGAGCTGAGCATGATGCCTGTGCCAGGCAAGGTCAGGCACG
>QWOS01000008.1 GCA_003669555.1 Planctomycetota bacterium | reverse complement strand
TCTGAGGTTTGAAGGCCCCATACGGGGTGGCGGAACAAGTGGCGCGGGATGGCTGGAGTGCAGGCGATGACAGAACCTGGGACAGAAATGAATGGGATGGAGGAAGGCGATCGGCTTCCCCCGGCATGCCTGGGTGCCAGGCTCATGCTGGGTGAGGTGGATGAGGACTCTTCCCGGCATTTGCGCGACTGTAACCCTTGCCGGGCCTGGGTGGCTGAGGCTACCCGTGTGCAGCAGGTACTGCGTTGCCTGCCTCCAGCTGGTGCCTCAGACCGTACCTTACGCATTCTCGCCCAAGGAGCCCCTGGGGTGCTGAAGTTGGGCCGGCGATTCCGTTTCCCAGGTGATGAGGCCGATATTCCCGCGCATCGACACGGCGTCCAAAGTGTCAACAGGCGGGCCTGGGGACGCAGTCAGGCTGCGCGTAAGCTGGCGGCGGCCACTGGTATTCTGGCAGCGCTCCTGCTGATGGCTGTGGGCATGTGGCTGGGACGCCACCAGGCCATGGCCGAAAAACAGGTAACGAAGTCTCAGTCATTGGATGTGCCGGTGAGGCTGGCGGCTTACCTGGAACTGTCGCGCGCGTGCAGTGACGAAGTAGAGCGCTGGGTACGCGCCAACGGCGACTCCGCCCCTGGTATTGAAATAGTTCAAGAGCTGGATTCCAGGGGGGGGGGCTTGCCTTTGGAATTGCCCCCGGTGGTTTCGCCGGGAGCTGTGGGTGACCAACCCCCTGCTGCTGCTGCATCTGATCTGCCTAGCGGGATCGGTGGGAGTCTTGGCAGAGTCAGTGGGAGTCCTTCCCCTGCCTCTATCCCTGTCCAGGTGAGTGGTTTACCGGTTCCCAGTCCTGGTGGCATGGCGAGGGCAGCAGCCATGTCGCCGTTGAGGATGGCGCCGCCGGGAATGGCAATGGCGGCAAAAGGGCCCGATCCGCTGGGTGTACAGGGCGCTACTGGCAAGGCAAAGCCGGCGCTTGTAAAAGTGGCTGAACCGCTGGGGGATTCCAGCGAATTGATCCGTCTGGCTGGAACTCTCAGGGTGCTGGCTCCCCGTTTGCTGGAAACTGCCAATGCCTTGCCGGAGCCCGCTCGCAAAGTGGCCCTGGCTGGCCTGGCCAATGACTGGCAGCGTCAGGAAAGCCTTTATCTGCGTTTGGCGAGCGAACATGTTAGCCGGAAAAGTGCCCTCGAGGACTTGGCGATGGTGGCTCGCGCAGCCCGGGAAGACGCCTGGCGCGCCCATGAGCGTACCTGACCTGGATGGTATTTGACTTTCAACAGAAAGAGATCTGACAACCATTCCGGTTGGAATCCGGGCAATAAGCCGAAAAAAGCGGATTGAAGTCCCCATTCCATCGGGTGGGGATGTTTCCGTTTGGCATCAACGGGGCTGCGAAAATACCGCAAATGAGCCATCCCCCGGTGTAGCCGGGGGATTCGTCATGCATGGTGCAATCGCTATGGCGGCCTAGGGAGATGAGGAAAAGGTGGGGACCCGTATCAGGCTCGATGGTGCCGACAGAGGGCTACCCGATAGACTAACAAACAGATGAATCCAGGCGATGGGGAATGCCGGGACCGGGCCGGTGGCCTCCGGGACTTTCGGAGAAGCCCAATGAGTTACCATGGAGCCTACAATTTGATGGGCACAACCGGTTTGGATTCGGTTTCGTCATTCCTCCCCGCGGAGGATGAGGGGCGTCTTTCTCAGGAAGACCTCTATCTCTTCAGCCAGGGCCGTCAATTTCGGTTGCACCATCATCTGGGTGCTCATCCTGGGACGGTGGGAGGTGTGCCCGGGACACGCTTTGCGGTGTGGGCTCCCCATGCTGGCAAGGTCTCTGTTATCGGTGATTTCAATGGCTGGAGCCGGGGAGCGCACCCAATGTCCACCCTGGGTGCTTCCGGGGTGTGGGCTGCTTTTGTGCCGGGGGTAGGACCCGGCGAGTTGTACAAATACCACATCGTTTCAAAAAATGCAGGCTATTGCGTCGACAAGGCCGATCCAATGGGATTCCGCATGGAGTGCCCGCCGCGGACCGGGAGTGTGGTTTGGAGCCTGTCCTACCAGTGGAACGATGCAGGCTGGATGTCTAAGCGAGGCGGGCGCCAAAGGCTGGATTCGCCCTGGAGCATCTACGAGGTCCATCTGGGGAGCTGGATGCGGTCGCCCGATGACCCCGGGCATGTGCTGGGCTATCGCGAACTGGCCCCCAGGCTGGTAGACCATGTGCGTCGGCTGGGCTTCACACATGTGGAGCTGATGCCTGTGATGGAGCATCCATTTTATGGTTCTTGGGGATACCAGGTCACGGGTTTTTTCTCGCCTGGCAGCCGTCAGGGTACCCCCCAGGACTTGATGTTCCTCATTGACGCCCTGCATCAGGCCGACATTGGGGTGATTCTTGACTGGGTTCCCAGTCATTTTCCCTCCGATGAGCATGGATTATCGTATTTTGATGGCACTCATCTCTACGAGCATGCCGATCCGCGTCAGGGGTATCATCCCGATTGGAACTCGTGCATTTTCAATTATGGTCGTCATGAGGTGCGGAGCTTTCTCATTTCCAGCGCCTTGTTCTGGCTGGAGAAATACCATATCGATGCCCTGCGGGTCGATGCGGTGGCGAGCATGCTATATCTGGACTATTCACGGTTGCCTGGGGAGTGGATTCCCAATCGTCATGGTGGGCGGGAAAATCTCGAGGCCATTGATTTCCTTCGCCAACTCAACGAGCATATCTATCTTTGTTACCCGGACACCCAGACCATTGCCGAGGAATCCACTTCGTGGCAAGGCGTCAGCCGCCCGGTAGAAAGCGGTGGGCTTGGTTTTGGCATGAAATGGGACATGGGGTGGATGCATGACACGCTTGGCTTCCTGGGCCGCGACCCTGTGCATCGGCGCTGGCATCATAACGATCTGACTTTTCGGGGCCTGTACCAGCATCACGAAAACTTTGTGTTACCCCTGTCGCACGATGAGGTGGTGCATCTGAAGGGATCTCTTTTGGGGAAGATGGCTGGCGACGACTGGCGGAAGTTCGCCCAGTTACGCCTGTTGTTCGGTTGGCAGTTCGGTATGGCCGGAAAAAAGCTCCTGTTCATGGGTGGCGAGTGGGGGCAATGGGGTGAATGGCAACATGAGCGCAGCCTCGATTGGCATCAGGCCAGTGAACCGCAGCATGCGGGGGTAATGGTCTGGTTGGGCCATCTAGCCACCTGGATGCGGGAGGAGCCAGCCCTGTATGAAGGTGATTGCGAGCCTTGGGGCTTCTGGTGGATTGAGCCTGATGATGCCGAAAATGGCGTTCTGGCCTTCGCGCGCCGAGACCGGGCCGACCGTTCAGTGGTTGTGGGGGTATGTAATTTCACCCCGCTGCCACGTCCAGGCTGGCGGGTGGGTTTCCCGTGGGCAGGGGCCTGGGTGGAACGGTTGAACAGTGACGCCGAGGAATATGGTGGCACCGGCATGGGGAGCGGGGGGCTGGTTCAGGCCGAACCGATGCCTTGGCAAGGGCAAGCGGCTAGCGCGGAGGTGAATATTCCGCCATTTGGAGCTGTTTTTTTCCACGCATCGAAGGAATAGCGGGACATGCGGGTACTGTTGGCTGCATCCGAGGTGATGGGATTTGCCAAAACGGGAGGCCTGGCCGATGTGGCCGGCGCTCTGCCTAGGGCTTTGGCACGGCGTGGCATCGATTGCCAGGTCGTGATGCCCATGCACGAATCGTGCCTGGCAACCAATCGTTGTGAACGGGCCAACCTGAGGTGTGTTTTGCCACTGGGGCCGGATGGGGTGGAGGTGGAATTTTGGCGCTCCACGCTACCGGGGTCTGATGTTCCCGTGTGGCTGGTGGCGGCGGGTGATTTTTTCACCCGGGATAATGCCGTATTCGGGCGGGGCCTTTACCAGTTTGCGGGATCGGACGGTGCCAAGCGCGATTACCCCGACAACGGTTGTCGTTTCAGTTTGTTTTCCCGGGCAGTTCTTGAGTTGCCCCGGCTACTTGACTGGTGGCCTGATGTGATCCATGCCAACGACTGGCAGGCTGGCCTGGTACCTGTGTACCTGCGCGAGCATATGTCGCACCTGGCCGATGAGGGGTTGGCTGCCCGCTATAGGCGGATTTCAACACTTTTTACTATCCATAATATTGCTTATCAGGGTGCTTTCGCGCCTGCGCTAATGGATTGGTGCCGGCTGGACTGGAAGTTGTTCAATCACCATCAGCTTGAATTCTATGAGCATCTCAATTTTTTGAAATCAGGTATTGTTTTTGCGGATCATACCTCCACGGTAAGCCCGACCTATGCGCGCGAGATCCAGACCCCCTGGTTCGGCTGCGGGCTCCAGGGTGTGCTGCTCGAACGAAGTGACAGGCTGACAGGCATTGTCAACGGGGTTGATTACGATGAGTGGGAACCGTCCCGGGACAAACTGCTGCCGGCTTTGTACACCCCCGAATCGATCGAAGATGGCAAAGCCATCTGCAAAGCAGCCCTGCAGGCCCGCATGGGGCTGCCCGTGGTGGCTGCCAGACCCGTGCTCGGAATGATTGCCCGCCTGGTGGAGCAGAAGGGTTTTGATATTCTCAAACCCGCGGCGCAGGCCTTTTTGGCTCAGGGTGCCCAATTGGTCGTGCTGGGTGAAGGGGATCCGCGCCATCGCCAGATGCTGCGCGGTCTGGCCGACCAGTTTCCCAATCAGGTGGGACTTTCCCTGGGATTTGATGAGTCACTGGCTCATCTCATCGAAGCGGGCTCGGATGCCTACCTCATGCCCAGTCTCTACGAACCGTCAGGCCTCAATCAATTGTATTCGCTACGCTACGGCACCCCGCCCATTGTCCGCGGTACGGGGGGGCTGGCTGACACTGTCACTGATACCACACCCCAAACCCAGGAGCATGGCACCGCCACAGGGTTTGTGTTCCAGGCCTATTCCAGTGAAGCGCTGCGCGATACAGTGCTTCGCGCCATGGCCTTGTGGCAGCACCATCCCGCTTGCTGGCGGCAGATTGTCCGCACCGGCATGCGGCAGGATTGGTCCTGGGAACGCAGTGCGGGCGGGTATCACGATTTATACTGTCGCATGTCTTCGGGGCGCTGAGCCCAGTGTGGGTGCCTGATGCCAGGTGTTGCGGAGAATCCCGACACCGGGTGGATAAATTGACACTTCGGGAATTCTCGAAGTATACTCTGTCGGATGGCGATCCTTGCAACGTGGCTGATACCAGACCAGCAACTCCATCAGGCGGCTGAATGCCTCCGGGTGCTGGCCCATCCGGCGCGCCTGCGTATGGTAGAGCTGGTGCTGCGTCAGCCCACCCCGGTTGGGGAGTTGGCAAAGGCTTGCGGTTTGACAGTGCCAGCCACCTCGGGGCATCTGCGCCTGCTGGAACATTGCGGCCTTTTGCTGGCTACCCGTGTTGGGCGCCAGCGTTTTTACAGTCCCGCCCGACCTTGCCTGGCGGCAATCATCGACTGCATCCGTGGGCATTTCAATTAAAAGTTGTTTCAAGGAGAGTTTTACATGTATCCGCAATCAAGCTATCTTCGATCAAGCTTGGCTTTCATGAGCTTTTTTTTTGCGGGGAGTCTCGCGTACGCCGCAGAGTACACCAAGCTCAGCCCCACAAAGATTCTGGAGCAGGTGAAAGCTGGCAAGGCTGTGATCATTGATGTGCGTGAGAACGAAGAGTGGGACCAGGCCCACCTGAACCTGGCCAGGTCGCTACCTCTCAGCACCCTGGAGGGCGCCGATGCCAAGGCCCGGGCAAAGGCGATCGCCATCCTCCCTACCGACAAAGTCATTTATCTCCATTGCAAAGCGGGAGTGCGATGCATGAAAGCAGCGAAAATACTCGAAAAACAGGGCCTGAATGTGGAGGCTATAAAAGCCTCTTACAGTAGTCTGGAAGATGTCTTTGGCATGGCCAAAACTACTGCTCCCAAGCCTTGAACCATGCCTTCTCCCCGGAGTCGTACCGATGAAACTGGTGATTGTGGGTGGAGTGGCTGGAGGTGCTTCAGCGGCCGCCAGGGCCCGTCGTCTGGATGAAAAAGCTGAAATTGTCATACTGGAACGCGGCCCAGACTTATCGTTCGCCAACTGCGGTTTGCCCTATTACCTGGGGGGTGAGATCCAGCAGCGCACCAAGCTGCTGGTGACCCCGCTTGAGCGATTGAGGGTACGTTATAAGCTAGACGCCCGGCCTGGTTCCGAGGTCACACGGATCGACAGGGTGGCCCATTGCGTGTGGGTCCGAGACCGGGTGACCAGCCGCGAGTACCGCGAAAGCTATGATAAACTCATCCTTGCGCCGGGTGCCAGGCCGCGGGTGCCAGAAGTGCCTGGCGGCGAGTTGCCCGGTGTTTTTACGCTGCGCACCCTTGATGATACCGACCGAATCTTTGAGCGACTTCCAGGTGTGCGCCATGCGGTCCTGATGGGGGGCGGCTTCATCTCGCTGGAGGTGGCGGAAAATCTGTTGCGTCGCGGTATCGGAATCACGCTGGTGGAACGCAACCGGCAATTGCTAATGCCCTTCGACTCCGAGATGACAACGCCTTTGGTTAAAGTCATGCGGGCCAAAGGGGTGGAGCTGATTCTTGGTGGCAAGGTAGTGGCGATTGAATCCGCCAATGATGATTTGCTCCGCGTTCGGTTGGGCGATGGCTCCACGCGCACTTGTGGTTTGGTCCTGGCTGGCATTGGTGTGGAGCCGGAAAGCCATTTGGCATCGGAGTGTGGTCTGGAGATTGGCGCGCGTGGTGCGATCCGTGTGGATGGGGGGATGCGCACTTCCGACCCTGATATTTACGCGGCTGGCGATGTGGTGGAGGTCATCGATACTGTTACCCGGCAGGCGGGTGTAGTGCCGCTGGGTGGGCCAGCCAATCGCCAGGGGCGTATTGCGGCCGATCATATTTTTGGAAAAAAAACAAGCTATCGTGGCACACAGGGCACTGCCATTGTCCGGGTATTCGATCTCACTGCTGCCTGCACCGGGGCTTCGGAGAAATCCCTGAAAAAACTGGGAATCCCTCACAGGGCAGCTTATCTCCATCCGGCGAATCATGCCGGCTACTACCCTGGCGCCCGGCAGATGAGCCTGAAAATTTTGTTCGATCCCGATCAAGGAAAGGTCCTGGGTGCCCAAGCCGTTGGGGGGGAAGGGGTGGACAAGCGGATCGATGTTTTAGCCATGGCTATCCAGGGAAAGATGACGGTATACGATCTGGAGGAGGCCGAGTTATGCTATGCGCCTCCCTATGGGTCTGCCAAAGACCCGGTGAACATGGCAGGGTTTATCTGTGCGGGTATATTGCGTGGCGACCAGCCACAAGTGACTGTGGCCGAGCTGAATGCCTTGCTTGTGCAAGGGGCGATTGGATCCCTGGTGGATGTGCGTGGTGCCGATGAGTTCGAGCGCGGTCATCTGCCTGGGGCGATCAACCTGCCTGTGGATGAATTGCGGGGCAGGCTGAGTGAAGTGCCAAGTGGTCGAATCGCCGTGTATTGCCAGGTTGGCATGCGCGGCTATCTGGCCACACGGATTCTCATGGCTGACAATCGCGAGGTGGTGAATCTTTCTGGTGGCTACCATGCGTGGGAGTTGTTTCAGGGAGTGGAGTGAAATGGTGAGCTGGCAGGATGAAACACCCTGATCCGGCCGGGCGGGTGCCTTCCACCACGGGGTTTTCCGCCTGTTGAGGACCTATCCTGCGGGGTAATAAACTTAAGCTGGTGTAGAGTGTTTCAGGGCAACCAGCCACATGCCCAGGCAGCAGGACGGGGCCCGGGGTACCAGTGGGTAAACTGGCTGCGTTTGCCAACCAAATTTCCACAGCCTGCAAACCGACTGGACCTTCAAGCCAATCCCGCAGCAAGGGGAGCAGAGTAACAAAAAGGGGCTCCATTCCGGCTGCCCGCCAGTGCCCCCAGGCGCCGGCCAGATGATGGATAACCCCAGCCCGATTTTGTTCACGGGCTTTTACCAGGGCCGCAGCCAGACGGATGAGTCCCTGTAGCCAGGAACGGTCAGCGCCTGCCTGGCCCCTCCAGAGGTGCTCCCAGGCTTCATGTGCCTCCCACGGGAAACCGTGCAGCAACATATCCCAGGCATGTAGGTAAAGCACGCCAGGCCAAGGCTGACCGATCGGGTGTGCCGTGCTGAAGTCTGTGTGTTCGGTTGCCATCCTGTCACGAGGAGTGAAAGCGCGAGCGGGCAGGCGCATGTGGGGGGCAAGCAGACCAGTGCTTTCAGCAGGGGTGCTTATTTGCAACGCAGCAAGACCAAAGTAAGGTCGTCCCGTATCTGCCGGGCCCCGGCATGGTGTCGCAGGGCCCGCACGACTTTTTCCATGGGTTTTTCAGTTTGCGGGTTGGTGGTCGCCAGTGCGAGGTCTAGGCCATTGACGCCAAAAGGCTTGCCATCGGGCGATTCGAGATCATTGACGCCATCAGTATATAGAACCACCATGTCGCCAGGATTCAGCACCACTTGCGATTCTCCGTAGCGCTCCTGGCGATCCAGGCCCAGCGGCAGGCCATCGGACATATCAAGAACCCGTCGACGCCAAGCCTCCTGACCAGCCAGCAGCAGGCGGGGGGGGGGATGACCTGCCATGGCGAAGCGAAGTGTTCGGGTAACCGGCTGGAACACACCGTAAAAGGCCGTGACAAAGGTGTCGAGGGCCGAGTTGCAGCGGTCGGAAAGATGACGATTGAGATAGGCCAGAAAAGCCCCCGGGGCGGTGCATTCTGCAGGGCAAGTGTGCGCCAAGGTATGGACGATGGCCATCAGTGATGTGGCCGAAGCCCCGCTGCCTGAAACATCAGCCATGAGGATGCCCAGAGTTCCGTCAGGATACGGGAAAAAATCATAATAGTCGCCCCCCGCCCGGCGGGCCGTCTGGTGGTGTCTTTCAAGTCCCAGGTAGGGCAAGGAGGGGAGCCTGGTGGGGAGCATGGAGGCCTGGACCTTTTCCATGCGTCGCAACTCAAAATCAAGTTCTTGCACTGATTGTTCCAGCTGGCGGGCCAAAATAAGATTATGGCTGGCGCGGCCGTAGAGATTTCCGGTGAGGACTAGATCAGGGAGCTTTTCCGGGTCAAATCCTTTGGGATTCTTGCTCAGGAGGGCTACAAGTACCAAGGCTCGCCCCTGGTCATACATGGGGATGGCGGCCATTGAACGGAAGCCATTCAGGTGCTCATATCCCGGATCATTGGCAGGTACCTGCAGGTCTTCAATGATGCGGGGTTCGTTGCCGTAGAGCAGTTCTCCCAGGATGCCACCGGTAACCACGGGCAACTTTTCGCGGTGTAACCAGGGGTCGACCTCTTCCCGCCAGCGGCTGCTGCGTGTGACCCGGTAATGGGGGCTGGGCAGGTCGCGGCGGCTCACAGCCACCAAACCGTCATTAGGCAGCAGTTGGCGCAAATGGCGCAAATACACGCGTGCCATGCTTTGAGGGTCGGTCTGCCGGCTTAGCTCGCGCATGGTCTCTGTGACCAACTCAAGCCGCTCCTCCACGGGCAGCAGATTGAGTATCCCAGGCCCAACCGAAGAAGGGGTCGGAAGAACAGGCCGGGGCACAGGCGAATCCTGTGCCCCCAAAGGGGATGAGGCCATATGAAACCCTGCGCGGTCAATCACAGCGCGAATCACCACCTGGCTGCACCAAGAAGCCGGGGCCGACCCGAACCGAGGGAAGGAAACCGATTGCTGCGGGCTGTTATAGGGATCGTCAGGCGCATGGCGACAGCAGGCATCGATTCGCGCTCAGATGACCCCACGCCAACGAATCAGCCTTCACCCGCTAGGAGGGGCCTGGCTGGCTGGACAATCGTCAATGCCGTGTCTGGCTGGAATCGGGCTCAGCCCCAGCGGGGATCTGCCGAGGCGGACCGCACACCCATTGGATTACGTCGCCAGCGGCGGCAGCAGGAGGGGCAAAGGTCAAAGACTGCATGATGGCCAGGGGGTTCCACCGGGGCGGGCTCATCGCCTGGGAGACTACCAAGCAGGCGGGTGACCGCGCTGAGATTGCGGGGTGTGAAGTCGTCTTCCCGGAGTGCATGGGAAGTGTCGGCGAGGCGGACCTCGACCCGCATCTCGTACCGAGCTTCGCCCCGGCTCATCTGCTTGCCACAATGGTCGCACAGGCACTGGATCATCAGCAGGGTTCCGGGAGAATAAGGATCATGGCCAATAAGCAATCAAATTACCCGATGGCGAAGACAAAAAAATGAGTCAGGACCATCCACCGGAGCGACAATCACACCCGAACCGCCTGGCCTCGTGTAAATGCGCCACATCCAGTGCAATGGATGCGGCCCCCTGCTGTCAAGAAGAAAGAGGCCGGGATGGCCGGATTATTGGATATCCGCAAGAATGGAGTGGGGAAATAAGTCACCAGGAACAGGCAAGGTTGGCCAGGGATTCAAATACAGATACTTTAAGGGGGTTGAAATTGCCAGGATTGCGGATTGCAGGAAGTTTTTTGGGATTGGTGCGCTTCAGCCATACGCTGTTTGCCTTGCCATTTGCCCTGACAGCGGCAACTCTGGCCTGGGGCCGTCATGGCTTTAGCGCGGTGTCACTGGCAGGCATTGTGACCTGCATGGTGGCAGCCCGTTGCGCGGCGATGGCTTTCAACCGGCTGGTTGATCGAGATATCGACGCGCTCAATCCCCGCACCGCAGGGCGCCACCTTCCGGCAGGTCTTCTGTCGGCACGGGCCGTGTGCCTTTTCTTTTTGGTATCCTGCCTGCTGTTTGTCTGCAGCGCAGCAATTTTTTTGTTGGCCGACAATCCGGTTCCGCTGATCTTTGCTGTGCCATTGCTGGTTTTTTTATGCGGCTATAGCCTGGCAAAAAGGTTCACGGTGCTAGCGCATTTCTGGCTGGGTGTGGCTCTGGGCCTCTCTCCTTTGGGGGCATGGATTGCCATCCGTGGCTGGGAAACCCTGTGGGAATTGCCGTTGCCCGGCTTGCTGGGGCTGGCTGTGATGTTTTGGGTGGCTGGTTTTGACATTCTTTATGCCACTCAGGATGCGGATTTTGACAAAAAGGCCGGTCTGCATAGCGTGCCGGCCAAGCTGGGTATCCGTGGCGCACTGTGGGTGGCCAGGGCCTGCCATGTGATGATGATGGGATGTCTTGTGCCGCTCTGCTGGCTGGCTGGCGATCTGCTTGGAATGCCATTCCAGATGGCACTGGCGGGGGTTGGTTTTTTGCTGTTGGTGGAACATGCCCTGGTGCGCGAAGACGATCTCAGTCGCATGAATGCGGCCTTCTTCACGGTCAATGCGGTACTGGGTATCGGCCTGTGGCTTGTGGTACTGGAGGAAGTGGTGCGGCGCACCGTAGTCTGAGTACCACTACACCGCTTATCGTTACTGTATCACCGAAACAAACTCCCATCTTGACATCAAAGAGGGGGCATACTGTTTTCCCCGCGCCACTCGGGTATGCTGCGGACAACCTTTGAGGTAACTTCGCCATGCTTCCCGCCTTCCTTCATCTGGCCTTGCTTCACCTGGCTTTTTTTCCTCCAACTAATCCCGCGCCAGGGGCTTCCTGGTGCGTGGGTGTCTCCCGTGTGGAAATCACCCCCACCGAAGCGGTCTGGATGGCGGGTTATGCCTCGCGAACCAAGCCGGGTGAGGGCAAGGCCTCGCCTTTGTACGCACGAGGTCTGGCCCTGCGAGACCCAGCTGGCAGTACAGGGCTGATCATCGCCCTTGATCTGGTAGGAATCGATGCCATCACCTCGGCGCGCTGGGCGACAGCCATCGGCAAAAAACACCAACTGCCACGCCATGGCCTTGTTTTTGCTTGTTCGCACACACATTGTGGGCCGGTAGTTGGCTCCACCCTGAGCGATATGTACCCAATTACCGAGGCAGCCGTCCTCGCGGGTGAGCGCTATGCCAGGCGACTAGACATGCTGGTTGCCGACGCTGCAGACAAGGCCTTGGCGGGTTTGTTTCCAGCCAATCTGGCCTGGCATGCTGGCACCTGTGGTTTTGCGGTCAACCGTCGCAATAACCTTGAAGCGGAGGTTGAAAGCCTGAAAAAGGCCGGTACCATTCGGGGGCCCATCGATCACACCGTGCCTGTGCTGGCCGCGCGTGACATGCGAGGGAAAATGGTTGCGGTGCTTTTTGGCTATGCATGCCATGCCACCACCCTGTCGTTTCAGGAGTGGTTTGGCGATTGGCCTGGTGTTGCCTGCGAAAACCTTGAGGCTGATGGTGCCACGGCTGTTTTTATTGCCGGTTGCGGGGCCGATCAGAATCCACTGCCAAGAAGGAGAATGGAGCTGGCTCAGGCTTATGGCCGCCAATTGGCTGACGCTGTGCGTGGGGCGCTGGGGGATGCTGGCACGCCCGTGCAAGGTACCTTGGGAATGGTTCTGGATAGGGTTGAATTACCCCTTGAGGCTCCGCCGGGGCGTGATCTTCTTGTTGAACAATCCCAATCGAATGACAAGGCACTGGCTGCCCGGGCCCGGAGACTCATGAAAGTCCTCGCTGATGGAGGTGCTTTGCCAACCCGCTACTCTGCGCCGGTTCAGGCCTGGGCGGTGGGAGAGAAAAATGGCCTGGTATTTTTGCCAGGTGAGGTGGTTGTGGACTATGCCTTGCGCCTGCCAGCGGAGTTGCCGGGCCGTCGCTGGTGGATTGGTTCATACTGCAACGATGTGATGGCCTACATCCCATCCAGGAGGGTGCGGCGAGAGGGTGGCTATGAAGGTGACAAATCGATGGTGTATTACGGTTTGCCTGCCGCATGGCGTGAGGAGGTGGAGGAGGTGTTGGTGAGCGGTGTCCAGCGCCTGGTGGGCAAGCTGGCACCTGGCGGGGGTCAGGGGAAATAAGTTGCGAGATACAGCCTTGTGTCAGGGGTGATATTCGTAACGGCAGCAAAAACAAAGTTTTTGCCGGAAAGGAATTTGGTCTTCGCCGCAAAGAAAAAGGGGATGACCCAGTAGGCGTACACTTGTACACTAGTGGACTGATGGAAGGTCAATTGAGGAGGATGGGATCATGGCAGACGACCGCGAGTTGAAGAACGCTTTGGCGCAGATCGAAAAGCAGTTCGGCAAAGGCTCGATCATGCAGTTGGGTGGCGATAGCGATGCTTCCGAAGTGTCGGGCATTTCCACAGGGGCACTCAGTCTTGATCTGGCATTGGGTGGCAAAGGCCTGCCCCGCGGCCGTATCATCGAAGTTTTCGGGCCAGAATCGTCGGGGAAAACCACCGTTGCGCTCCATGCTGTGGCCTGTGCCCAAAAAGCGGGGGGTGTGGCCGCATTTATCGATGCCGAGCACGCACTCGATCCTTCGTGGGCTCGGCGTTTGGGAGTGAACCTCGAACAATTACTTGTCAGCCAGCCATCCAGTGCTGAAGAGGCTCTGAAAATTGCCGAGATGCTGATCAAGTCGAATGCAGTGGACATTATTGTTATCGACTCGGTGGCGGCCCTGGTGCCTCGTGCCGAAGTTGAGGGCGAGATTGGCGACTCGCATGTGGGTATTCAGGCCCGTCTGATGAGCCAAGCTATGCGTATTCTCAATCCCACGATCAGTAAAACCAAGACCTGCATGGTTTTCATCAACCAGATCCGTCTGAAAATTGGCGTGATGTTTGGCAATCCCGAAACCACTTCGGGTGGGTTGGCACTGAAGTTTTTCAGCTCGGTTCGCCTGGATATTCGCAAGATTTCGGCCATCAAGGAAGGGGAGGAGACTGTTGGTTCGCGTGTGCGGGTCAAGGTGGTAAAAAACAAGGTGGCCCCGCCTTTCCGGTCTTCCGAATTCGATCTGATGTTTGATCATGGAATCAGTCGTGAGGGCGACCTGCTCGACTTGGCCCTTGAAGATCGCATTATCGATAAATCGGGGTCCTGGATAAACTACGGCGATTTACGTTTGGGCCAGGGGCGTGAAAATGCCAAGCAATACTTGCGTGACAATCCAGCCATTCTTGAGGAAATAAGCCGCAAGGTGATAGCCAAGCGGGTGAAACCAAATCCGGTAGCACCCACCGAAGCAGGGCGTGTTGACCCGGGTGCCAAGCCGGATTCATCACCCACCAAGCGGGCAGATGCGCTATTAGCTGGAAAAAAAACGCCGACGAAAGCTGAGGCCTGACAGGGGGTTGCGACGCATTTGGGTAGTTTGCAGCTGGAAATGCACTTGCCACACCGTCGTCTCTTGGTATCCTCTCCGAAACCCAGGGATGGGGCGCGTTCAGGATGAGCGTGTGATCGCAAGGAGGCGACGCCATGGTTCCGATTCTTTCTTTGGCGGAACATCTGTTGGCCCGCGGACGAAGGCTTCGTTCCGCGGGTCTTTTCACCCATGCCAGCCAGCCGCTGGAAAAGGTACTGTCCCTGCCGGGACAGACCGTGGAAATCAGTGCCGAAACGCATGCCATCTTGGCCGAGATGAGCTTGCGGCGGCGAAAATACTCACGGGCGAGGCGCCAACTGCGCGCCGCCTTGGACATTCTTCCCTCATGCCCCCATTTTCTCTACCTGATGGGGTGTGCCCTGGAGCAGCGCCAGGCTGAATTGCCTGCCAGTTCGAGCCGACTGGAAATGGCTGCTGCCAGCTACCTTGCCTGTCTGGAGCACGATACTAACCACATCGCCGCCCGAACTGCTTTGGGTGCGCTGCGCGTTCGCCAGGGGCGTATGGAAGAAGGGCTATCCATCCTGCGCTATGGCCTTTCCCTGGCTCCCGACCGTTTTGAATCGCTGCTGGCCCTGTATTGCGGTCTGCGTCGTTCTGGTTGCCATCGCGAGGCCAGGGAGCTTCTTGGCCAAGCCAAGTTTCGTTTCCGTGGTAATCTGCGTTTCCGTATGCTGGAAAGTCGGGTCCAGTTCCGTCGTTCCATGGCCAGTCAGCGTCGGCAAGCGATTGGGCAGCCTCGAGTCATCCCTTTTCTGCGGATTGCCGATCCAATTCCGGAAATGGACCAATCACCTTCAAATCCAACCCGCATCCTGCGCCAGGATGGGCCTGGTATGCCCTCGGTTCCATTTGCCCTGCGCAAGGCATTCCGTAAACGCAGCAGCTAATTCCTTAGCAGTTTGACCTGCGCTGCCTACAATCATTTCCTGAAGGCCCCCTGTATTGATTGCGGGCGGGCCATATTTTTTGCCGGAATTTATCGAGGAGATATTGTGCCTTCTCCTTACCGTCAACTCCTCGGGATCGAACTCGACCGCCTGCCTTCAACTTTACGCGCTTTCCACGATGTGGAAACTTCTTGGCGTGGTGAGGCTCTTTTTAGGGTAGTGAGGGGGGAAGGGTGGGTCCGTAATCTGGTTGCCTGGCTGGGTGGCTTACCACCCTCTGGCGAGAAGGTGCCGGTGATTCTGACCTGTACCGGGGCAGTGCGCGGCGGCCGGCGTGTGGAGCAGTGGGACCGTGACTTCAACGGTTTTCGTATGCGCTCGACACAATGGGTATGGCGTGGCCTGCTGGTGGAATCGTTTGGGTGGCTAACCCTCGGCTACCGGTTGCATGTGGAGCCACCCGGGTTACGCCTGGAGGTTTCCCGGGCCTGGGTTGCTGGAATTCCTTTCCCACTCTTTCTCGCCCCGACTGGTGAGGGCCTGGAAGTGGGAGATGCCCATGGAATGAATATCAGGGTCTCTGCCTTCGCACCAATGCTTGGGCTAATTGTGCGTTATGAGGGACGATTGAACCAGGAATGATGGGGATGACTCTAACCGCCCGTGGCCCCGTGACCTGATCCATTTCATTGGGCGTTCTAAATTTCCGCAAAGGCGACAAAAAAAGCTGTGCCTTCTGAGTGGAAGGCACGGCTGGGATTATTTTTCACCCGGATTGACAGGATTTTGCCAATTCTGGCGCAGCCTTCTTGGGTGGAACGGGCAGCGCAGTTCCAACAGGCTGCTCTGGGACTAGGTTTTGGGTTTGTCGGTGTTCAAAGGAGGCTTGGGAGCAGGAGTGGGCTGCACAGGTTCTGGCAGTTTGGTCTTGGGTGCAGGCTTGACCTGAATGGGTGGTGCGGATTCGGGGAGTTTGGTCCTGGGCTCGGCTTTGGGTTTGTCCGTATTCAAAGGTTTGGGAGCCGGTAATGGGTTCCCTGGGCTGCTTTGCGTGCCTTGTGGGCGGACAGCCCCAATGTCATACAGGCTTGCCAATTGCAGGAATTCGCGGCGATGCCCTTGAATCGGTTCAAGGGCGCGGTTCAGCTCGGCATTACCCCCAGGAATCAGGCTTGCCGCCACTGAACCTTGACGGGCCGCTTCGGCGGCCTCCTTGTCACGGGACAGGTCGTAGAGCCCGACTGCCCGAAATTGCAGCAATACGGGGTTGTTGGGTTCAAGGGTGAGGGCATGATCGAATAACGCCACCGCTTTGCTGGATTCAAAACATTTCAAAGCCCGAATGCCTTGGGCGAAGGCCTCGGATGCCAGTAATGTGCGATTGACTGATGGCACCTGCTCCCGCTTGCCAAACCGCGGAGCCTGCAAGGGGCTCATACGATCGTAAATAATGGCGCTTTGCTGGCGCAACTCAGCGGCTGTCGGATGTTGTTGGCCGGGATGGTTGGCGGAACACCACCCAAGCCGACCCAGAGTGATGGTAGTACCCACCAGGATCATTGGTTTTCCTTCCAGAACCAATTCCAAGTGGAGGCCTGGCTTGCTGGCTGGGCCCGCTTCAAGTCGGGGTGCAGGGAGCAATATGGCAGGCCGTGGATACGGGGCCTCGGTTGTTGATGGAGGCGGAATGAGCTGGATTTTGATATCACCTGCCTGGGATGCAGGCTGTCTGGACTGCCCAAAGGACATCCCGGCAGCGCAGAGGGAGATCCCCGCGGTGCATAACACAAGGCGAACGGAGAACGCTGGTACCATGTCTGGATCCCTCCCGAAGCCGGGGCGGTGGTAGAACCGGCAAAAACCGCATAAAAGAAACCTAATGTCAAATTGAAGGAAGTGGGATGGTTTTTGTCAAATCGCTGGGCCAGTATTGTGGGGGATTTTGGTGGTTTGGGGCGGATCTGGGCTATGGTGCCCTGGGAGTTTTTGCCAAGCATCGCCAGCTGAATTCTGGAGCCGCAACTCCCTGCACCCCCACCATGCCAGTCCCAGACCGGAAATTATATCCACTATATGGTGCTCGTGGACCAGCCAGGTGCTCACTGCCACCCCGGTAGCCCACCCCCAGCCCAGTAGCCGCCAGGCAGCGTGCGGGCTTTTTCCCCAAGTTGGGAAAAGCATGGCCGCTAAAGTAAAGGCAAAAGCCACATGCAAACTGGGGGCATTGGCATGCCAGCTAAGATTGGGAGAACTTGTGCTTTGGGCAATTCCTTCCCATATGGCACCTTTGGTATGGTTCGGAAAGGCAAGCTTTTGGGGCAGGAGCATGAATACCGTTGCCGCCACAGCAGTTTGCACTAAAAGCGTTCGGTAAATGCGCCGCACCGTGGCCAGATCGGGCGCAAGGAGCCATACCAGTGGCACCGCCAGATCCAGTGACAGATACCAGGGGACCATGGCCGCAACGAAAGGAATCTGCTCTTCGCCAGGCACCGCCAGACAAAGTCGCCAGGGCCACAGGGATGAAATCCAGTGGGAGCCGAACCAAAGCACAGCCCAGGGGCCAAAAAACGCCACAGCCAGACGCAACCGGTCTTTCAGTTCGGGGGGTATGACGCTGAGGCGGGGGCGCCACCGATCAGTAGCATGATCAGGCTGGTCCATGTTGGGCGATCAAGCACTCTTTTCGCAAGCCCGCAAATAGGCAAGGCCTTCGCGGGCTATAGTCTCAGGATCCGGCGAATAGTCAAAGACCTCGATAGAAACATATCCCGAATAGTTTGTTTCCGTCAATGCTTTGAGAATGGGGACGAAATTGGTTTCACCCATACCGGGGGCCTTGCGATTGGCATCATTGGCATGAAAATGCCCCATCCGGGCGGCATGCCGCATGATCAATTCATCAGGCGGTGCTTCGTCTGCGGCCATCGCCTTCACATCCAGATGGAGCCCGAAAAGGGGGTGGTTGAGCAGGTCAAGGAGCAGTTCAGCCTCGCGGGCTGTCTGCAAATAATCGGTCTCTGAGGGGGCGAGGGGTTCGAGCAACAGCTTCACCCCGGTCTTTTCCAAATGCGGTTTCAGGCGGTTGAGGGTATCGAGGAAGAAATCGTCAGCCTCCTCGCGGGAGTGCCCCGAGGGGATTTTTCGCTGCAGGGGTGAGCCAAATACCATCAGGTCGCCACCCAGATCGGAACAGGCCTGAGCCAGTTCTCCCAGATAGGCAGCTGAAGCGACACGCACCGAGGGATTGGGGCTGGTCACCCAAAATCCTTCAGTTTTGGCCAGTAACCAATGCAGGCCAATAATTTTCAGCCCGTGGCGATCGGCGGTTCGGCGCAGGGCCAATCGCGCATCCGGAGTCACTTGGCCAATATGCGTGGCAAGTGTGAATGGGGCCACCTCGAGCCCCTCATATCCAAGTGACGCCGAGAGCGAGCAGATTCGTTCCCATTCCCATCCCTCAAAGGTTTCATTGCAAATGGCATACTTCATTTTTGATACCGGCATTGTTTTCAGGCCCCTATGGTTTTGCTGTGGCTGGCGATTCGCAGGCCACGCCTGGATTCTGATTCGCCCAGCAGGTCAATCCACTCGTTCTCTAGTTGCACCTGATCAAAGCCGCTGCCCTCCGCATCGCGGGTCCAGCGAGTCACAAAATCATCCCAGGTGAAGGGCATATCTGCGAAAACAGCCCGCCAGGCGGGACTGATTTCAGAAATGGCGCCGGCGGACCCAACTCGCTGCCAGGTGGTGCCGTGATCGGCCAGATGATAAGTAATTGTTTCGCCTCCAGACAGTCTGAAACGGATGCGCTCGCCGGTCAGTAGAGAGGATTCCGCTCCTAGCGGGGCCAGCTGGGCCAGCGATTCCCGCGAGATTTCCACCCCTGCTGCACAGTAAATCCAGGCGAGTGACCAGGCCAGAGCCCTGCGTTGTTCCTCAGGCAAGGCGTCCACCCAGGCGGGCCGATCGATCCACCCTTGCAGATGGTTCTCCAGGTAGGCGAAATAAAGCCTCAGTGGTTCGACCGGTTGCAGCTTTGCACCATTCTCGTTTGGGGTGATGGCTTCAGCCGGTACAAAGGTGGCTTCGACCCGATTCACGGCCAGGCTGACCGAATCCAGACGGAATGGGCGCTGCCACTGCCGGGTCAGGCGGGGTGAATCGTCCGGGATTGTTGGCTGAAGAGGCAGCGTTGAAATCGAGGCGGATGATATGGCCTCAGGGCGCTGCCATGCCCGGGTAACCCCCAACACATCGAGGAAATTGCGACGGAAAAAGCGCCCCAGGGCATCCCGCAGCAACTCCAGGCGTCGCTCGCATGCCCGTTCGGCTGCACGATTGCCACCCTCGGTAACAGGCAGGCTGGACTGTCTCAGCTTTGTAAATAGTGCAGGAAGCACCCCTCCATGCAGTCCCGGTTCAAGTAGCACCGCCATGGTTTCGCCATGGGGTCCCGCCCCATCAGGGGCGGGACGGCGGGGCCGGTTGGCCGCATAGAGTCCCCGGTTTTCACGAAATTCCCAAAAAAAGAAACCGAAGGCGTTGGGAAGCAGGAAAACCAGCACGGCCATCGACACGGAGGCCGTCACCGCGCCCAGCATAGGAGTCAATGCGGGCACAGCCACATCGCTGCTAAGCGGATAGATCGCCGGATAGATCACTTTAGCTGCCAAAAAACAGACCGGTAATTTCAGGGGATGCAGCATTGGCTCCACCAACACCACGAAAACAAAACGGCCCACCCAGCCAAGCGGAAACCATAACAGACTGAGCAAGGCACGCCCACCCAATTGCCCGGCGTTGTCTTTTTGCCGAACACGTAACAGGTTCTCCACGCCGGCCAGTTGACGATCGAACCATCGTGTGGCCATGCGGAACAGCTCGTTGAGTACCCCCAGGGCTCGCATCAGCACGCCGGATCGCAATGCCAACAAGGCTTCGCGCACCACCCCTAGTAACCATTCCTCGGCAATACGTGCCTGGCGGCTGGTCAGGGCCAGCGCCACCACCAGCCAGGCCGAGAAGATGACCGGGCCATTCCAGTCCACCCGATTGCCAACCAGCCAAAAAATGATTATCACCACGCCAAGGGGTTTGGCGATGCCATGCCAGAAAATAACCAGTGGCCAATGAACGGCATAGAGAAAGAGTGGATGACGCGGCAGGATGCCAGGCAAGTCATGCACTAGCCAATAGATCCCCTCGCCCAAGCCTGCAAGAGTACTCCACATAATGCGCCGTAGCACCGGATGATTGCTGAAGAGCAAAAATAGCGATCCTAGCCCCGCTACTGCCAGAAGGTTCACCAGAGTCACCACGGAGGGGGGGGGGGACCGGTGCAGTGCCAGCATGCCTGGTGCCAAAGAATCCGGTTCCAGGGCGAGGCCGGCGTCAGCAGCCGTGTTGGCGATCGCCTCCAGCACGGCTGGAGGGTTGAAGTGCTCCATCACAGTACGAAACAGCACCACAAGTAACGCTGCCAGACCGTAGGGGATAATAATCTTCCACACCAGCCAGCGGCCCCAACTGGTTCCAAAACCGAGTGAGGTTCCTCGTTCCAGCAGTCGACTGTAGAGGGGGCACGGTCTGTAAATGCCGTCGAGCGGCCCTGCCAGGCGGCGATCCAGACGGAGCAACGGGTCACCCTGCAGCCACTCGGCGGGATCGCTGATATCGTGCATTTTCAAGTGATTGCGGCTTAAAGCGTCGCGCAAGTCGTAGAAAGTGATATGCCCCTGGTCGAGAATACGATCGATCAATTC
>QWOS01000054.1 GCA_003669555.1 Planctomycetota bacterium | reverse complement strand
GTGGCCCGGGCTGGCATTCCGCTCACCGTCTGCCCGGTATGCAATGTGCGGTTGGGGGTCTTCCCGAGCCTGGCTGATCACAACCTGCCCCGCTTGCTCCAGGCAGGGCTGATGGTCAGCATCCATTCCGATGACCCCGCCTACATGCAGGCGTATGTGGGTGACAATTATCTGGCTTGCCAGGCCAGCCTGGGTCTGCCCTTCCCCGCGCTGGCGGGTTTGGCCGAGCGTTCGTTCCAGGCCTCTTTCCTGCCCGATGTGGACAAGGCCTGCCATCTGCTGGAACTGCGCCAGTTCACCAACCGCACCCCTTGATTTTCTCAGGGTTGCGCCCTGGCTATACTGCTAAAAAGCAGGTAGGCAACGCAAGGGTGTGCCCATCTGCTTTTCCGCCCCGAAGCTGGAAATCAGTTCAGTTTGACCGGGCTTTTTTTGGGTTCTGACGGCACCTTGACCACCTTTTTGTCCGCGAGTGATTTCAGGTCGGCATCCACCGTCACGCCCGCTTTCAGGCAGGCCTGCAGGACCTGACCGGAAAAAGTGCCGATGGGTTGGTAGCCCACGCTCTTGTGGGCCGCCTGGCCTTTTTTATCGACGAAGACCAGCGTGGGGTAGCCAGTCAGACCGTATTCCTTCTCCACCTCTTTGTCCTCGTAGGCTTTCACCAGCACAAATCCCTGGAGAAACTGCTGCACCCACGGATCTGACAGGGTTTTGGCCTCAAGCATCTTGCAGGGGCCACACCAGGTGGCGGTCATCATGATCATCATCGGCTTCCCTTCGGCCAGGGCGCGCTTGCGGGCGGTCGCGATATCTTTCTCCCACGGGATCTTGCCAGCTTTGGGAGTCTCTTTTTTCAGGTGGTAGCCCAGATCAGTGGTGCGCAAGGTGAGAGTGCCGAGGTCCTCGGTGGCGCCGGCCTTCACGGACACGATTTGGCTTAAATCCTCGTGCTTGCCGGTTTGCAGGCTCAGGAAATGCTCACCGGGGGTAGTATTTTCCACCACAAACGCACCATCCTTCCCCACTTCCAGATTCACCGGGGCTGGCCACATCTTGCGGGGCGAGTAGCCACCGCTCAGGCTGTTGGCAGGGGGAACCTGCACGCTGATCGTCGCCTTCAGAACCTCCAGGCCCGAGGGGCCCTCAAACACCACCTTGCCGCGCAGCGTGGCGGCCTGACCTTTCCCCAACGGTTGCAACACCACCGTGCCCAGATCCATCTCGCCTTTTTTTTCAGGGATTTTCACATCCAGAGGCACATAGCCCGCCGCGCGGAAACCGAGTGGCCTGGTGGTGTCGCCAATTTCGGTGGCGAACCAGCCCTCGGGCAGGATCACCATCTGGGCGAGCACCATTTCGGGCTCCATTCGTTTGTCTGCCACCTTCAGTTTGCCAAAGACCACACGGCCCTTGCCAAACCCCTGGACGGTACTGTTCGCCCGCGCCAATTGCAGCAGCAAACGCGCGGCAAGCACCATGTTTTTCTCTTTGGCCAGCCCTGCGATGGCCGCCTGGGCCTGAGGCCCTCCGGCCAGTTCACGGGTCCGGGCCAAAACCAGTTGGGCGGTTTCGCCAAGGTTACTGTCATCGACGGAGTCGAGTTTGGCCATGAGTGTGGAATAAGCGCCAAAGAACTCGCGGCTTTTGGAGCGGTTGCCCAGGTTACCCACCAGTGAAGCCACCCAATCTGCCTCGCTGGCAGGCTGGGGCGCCGCTGGTGCCGCTGGTTTGGTGGTGGCCGGTCCAGTTGGCTGGGCCATGGATAAACTGGTCCAGGCCGCGCTCCCCAGAATTGCCATAAACCAGGCCCCGGCATGATATAGCGTTCCTGATCGCATCGGCTTCTCCATTCTGATTCAGCTGTGTCGGGCCTTGCGCACCAACCCCCGGGCCTGCCAGAACCCCCGGACTGGACCGCAATTCACTCGCATCCCTCTTGGCTTATTCACAATAAGTCAGCATAGGGTATCCCCAACCGGGTGAAATCTTAAAACTTTCTGAGAACCGGTCAAACAAGTGTCGACCCGCATCTTGTTTGTTATGATCCTGTGGAAGTTGGATAGATAAGGGGCCTCTTGTCTGGTTCCCGGCTGATCCATCTCCCAACGGTCTGAATAGACAAAAGGTGTCAACATGGTTCGTATTATTGTTCTCGGCGTGGCTCTGCTGGGCCTGGTCGTGGGCAGCGCCCTGGCCGGTGATTACAAAGGCAAAGTCAAGAGCATCGACGCCAGCGCCAAGACGCTGACCATCGAAACCAAGGACGATGGCGACAAGGTCCTGAAGTTCAACGGCGACAGCAAGATCGTTGGCGGCAAGGGCGAAATGACCTTCGAGAAGCTCGGTGAGTTCATGGCCAAGGCCAAGGAAAAAGCCAAGGATGCCGATCCCTCCAAGAAGGGCGGCCGCGGTGGCATGAATGTCACCGTCACTACCACTGGTGAAGGCGCCAAGGAAGTCATCAGCGAAGTCAAGATGGCCACCCGCATGAAGAAGAAGGCTGATTGATACGCGTTCATCGCGTTCAAACACCGAAACCCCCGGTTCCCATGAGCCGGGGGTTTTTTTCTCGTACACCATTTCAAATCAAAGGAGGCATTGATCATGCGCATGAACCGGTTGGTGATTCGGATTGCCTGGGCTTTTCTGGCTATGGTCGCCTGCTCCCAGGCTTCGCCTGTGGTGGCCCAGGACTGGGCCAAAGCCAAGCTGGAGAAATCACCCCGCCACGGCGAATGGGTGGAACTGAAGCAGGGTGATCGTACCCTGAAACTGTTTATTGTTTTCCCTGAAGTGAAGGAAAAGGCCACCGCCGTGCTGGTCATCCACGAAATCTTTGGCCTGGCCGACTGGGTCCGTCTGATGGCTGACGATATCGCCGCCGCCGGCTACATCGCCATCGCACCCGACCTGCTCAGTGGAGCTGGGCCCCAGGGAGGGGCCACCGATTCTTTCGCGGGTGGTGATGCGGTGCGCAAGGCGATTGCCACCCTGAAGCCCGACCAGATCACCGCCGATCTGAAAGCCAGCCTGGATCATGTGGCTAAACTCCCCGCCTGCAACGGCAAGGTGGCGGTGGCCGGCTTTTGCTGGGGGGGTGGGCAGGCTTTCCGGTTTGCGGGCAACAGTGACAAGGTGGCTGCCAGTTTCCCGTTTTATGGCACCGCTCCCACCGACGAGGCCACTCTGGCCCGTATCAAGTGCCCGGTTTACGGGTTTTATGGTGGCAACGATGCCCGTGTGAACGCCACCCTGGAGAAAACCTCGGCACAAATGGCGGCCAAGGAAAAGAAATTTGACCCGGTGCGCTATGACGAAGCGGGCCATGGATTCATGCGGGCGGGCGACGCCCCCGATGCCTCCGCTGCCAACTCCAAAGGCCGTGAGGCGGCCATGAAGCGCCTGACTGCGCTGCTGAAGGGCCTCTGATTCTGTCTGGTTTGCTGGAGTCCTCCCCCGGATTTGCCCAACGATCCCGGGGGAGGCACTCTGCCTGACCCTGTGAAACACTTCTAATTTTCACACACGAGTCGGGTAATCTTGCCACTTCTTTACTGGCGGGATCATCTATCATGATTTAAAAGCCAGCCGTGTCTTCGCTCCATGGCTAGGATCGCTGGCAATTCGGGAGCTTTCTTGCCCATGGCCAGCGTTACTTTTTCAGCCGCCCAGGCGATCGGAGAGAGCCCGGCGTATCCTGCCCCCAGCGTCGACCCTCAGGTGCTGCTGCGCGAGGCTTTGGAGCGGGTGGGCGCTGTCTATCTGGGCAAGCCCGACCTGGTGCGTCTGGCCCTGGTTTGCCTGCTGGCCGATGGCCACCTGCTGCTTGAGGATGTGCCTGGCACTGGGAAAACCTTGCTGGCCCGGGCGTTGGCCCGCGTGGTGGGTGGCAGTTTCCATCGCATCCAGTTCACCCCGGATTTGCTGCCCAGCGACCTGCTTGGAACCAGTATTCTGGCTGAGGGGACTGGCGAATTCGTTTTCCACCCCGGACCCATTTTTGCCCAGTTTGTCCTGGCCGACGAGATCAACCGGGCCAGCCCGCGTACCCAGTCAGCCTTGCTGGAGGCCATGGCCGACCGCCAGGTTTCCATCGATGGAAAAACCCACCCGCTCGACCCCACTTTTTGCGTGCTCGCCACGCAAAACCCCCATGAATTCGAGGGAACTTACCCTCTGCCGGAAAGCCAGCTGGATCGTTTCCTTATGCGCCTCAGGCTGGGCTACCCCGACCGGCAGGCCGAGCGGGCCATTCTCGAGGGGCACCGTCTGGGTGAACCTATCGAGAAACTGCAGCAGGTACTCACCCCCGGGCTGCTGATGCGCCTTCAGGCGGAAACACGCACTGTGCGTTTCGACCCGGCCCTGGCCGATTATTTGCTCGAGGCGGTGGAGGCCACCCGCAGGCATCCCGAGGTGCGCGTTGGCGCCAGCACCCGGGCAGCTCTGGCCCTGTATCGCGCCGCCCAGGCGAGCGCCCTGCTCGATGGCAGGCGCTTTGTGGTTCCGGACGACATCAAGCGACTGGTCGTGCCGGTGCTGTCGCACCGCCTGCTGTTACGCAACGCACACGGACCTGAACATGGCGCCCAGGCCGAGGCGGTTCTGGCCAGACTGATGGACAGCCTGGCGGTCCCCACCTGACCCAGGGGCCTGGGAGATTCTTTCAGGCCCAAACTGGATTGCGATTGGCAGCCATAGAACAGCACGGTGCAAGAGCAAGGAGACAAGGGTGCCCCGACGCTGGCCAGAAAAAGCGGGCATCATCTGGATAACCCTGGGGGGGTTCCTGCTGTTGCTGGGTTTGGCCAAGGGGATCCCACCCCTGATTCTGCTGGCAACCATCATTTTCAGTGCTTTTATCTGCAATCTTGTCCTGGCCACCAGTCCCCTGAAGCGTCTCCACGCCCAGGTCACCGATGACGGCGAACTGGTGGCGGGGGATCCGGGCCTGGTGGTTTTCCAGATCTGGTCAGACACCGCCAGCACCGCCGATCTGCAATTCCACCTCACCGGCGTGGGCGGCTGGAGCGGCCTGCCAAACCGTCTTACCCCGGGCCAGCCCTGCACCTTGCACCTTGCCGTTTGTCCAACCCAGCGAGGCTGGATGTCATTGCCTGTGCTTGAGGTCGCCAGTTCCTACCCATTTGGGCTGGTGGGTGCCGCGCGCAACCTGTGCGGCCAGTCCAGAGTGCTGGTGGAACCCGCTGCTGGCCTGGTGCAACTGCCCGGCCTGATGCGCTTTCTTGAAAAAAGACATTCCCCTCAGGAGGTGGAGACACGCGCCACCCGGGCGCAGCATGCCAGCACCGGTGAGTTCCATGGTCTCAGGCCCTGGCGGGCCGGTGATTCTCGGCGGTTGATCCACTGGCGCACCTCTGCCCGTCTCGGCCAACCCATGGTGCGCGAACATGAGGCCCCTGGCAGGCTGGGCTTGCTCCTGCTGGTGGATCCCGGTTCCAGAACCGACCTGCCAGCCACCGCAGAACGGGAAGACCTGGAGCGAATGATTCGCTTGGCGGCAGGTGTGGCCCGCATGTGGCTGCGCGGTTCGGAAAGATGGCTTGGTCTGGTTGTGGCTGGTAGCCAGCCGGCTTTTGTCCAGGCGCAGGGAGCCGCTGGCGAGGGAGAACGGTCCCTGCTACGGGCTCTGGCACTCTGCGAACCCTCCCAGACCCCAGGTGCCTGGCCGGAGATGCCTGCCAACCTGCCGGGTGATCTGCTGGCTCTTCGCTTGTACCAGGGTGAATCAGGGGAACCCGCTGGCCGCTGGGCCCGCCTGGCCCGCCGTGACCTGCCAGCCTGCGCCGTAGCGGCCCTGACCTGGTTTCAGGATGTTCGCCCAGAACGGGGGCCTTGATCATGCACCCCGAAAAGAAAGCTCTTGGCTGGCTCCATGGAGCGTTGTTGGCAGCCACGCTCACCCTGCTGGTGGCCTCGCGCGAGTTTGTCAGCCTGGGCTGGCTGGCCTTGCTGGGGCTGATGGTGGTGGCGGGCCTGGTGTGGCAGCAACGAACGGCCGGATCCACCCCGTTGATAGACAGCCTGGGGAACCTGCTGGGGGCGCTGGTGGCAGTATTGGGCGGCCTGTGGGCGTTTCAGCAATCAACTGAACTGAAGGGGTTGCCGCGTCCGGTGGCCCTCATTCCCTTTCTCGGCCTGCTGGTCCCTCCCCTGATGCTGATCAAGCTGCTGAAACGGCAAATACCGCGCGACTACTGGGTACTGCAAGCGATGGGGCTGGTGATGGTTGCCATTGGCTGCGTGCTGGGTCTGGAAAGGTGGGAGATCCTTTTCCTGCTGGTGTACACGGTGCTGGCACTGGTCAGCCTCCGTTACCGTCAGGGACCGGCGGCTCACGATGCTGGTGGTGCCAGCCTGACTGACCCGGGCCGCCTGGTGGCCCTGGTGATGGCAGTTGCGGTTGCCCTGTTTTTTGGCATACCCCGGCCCAATGTGGCCCTTTGGAACCCATCCACCCAGTTTGGTCTGACCCAGCGGGCCAGCTCCGGTTCGAGCAACGAAATGGATCTGACCAGCACAGGTACCCTGGATCTGGATGGCGAAGTGGCCTTCGAGGTGGTGGTGAACCAGGCCAATGGCGCCCCGGGGAACCTCGCCCCGGAAACGCGCTTTCGTGTGATTGAACTGGAATTGTACCGCTCTGGCCGTTGGCGCGGCACAGCCGAATCCACAGCGGGCCGGGGTGTGCCCATGGCCAGCTCGCAGTTGCCCATGCTGGGCTCCAGCCAGATGCTGCTCACCTACAAGGTCCTCTCTCGCGATATCACCACACCTGCGGTGGTGGACCAGCCCACCTTGTTCCTGCCCGCACCCGTCAAGGGGCAGGCGGGCCTCGATCTGCTGCGGCGTGATCTCCAGTACCAGCAAATCATCACCCGGGGACTGCCGACCGAGCGCATGCCTGTGCAAGATGAAGTGACCAGGACCATTCGTCGGGAAGACCTGCTGGTCAGTCCACCGGAGCTGCGCGCCTGGGCCAGGAACCTGGCCGGCATGCTGATCGACAAGCCAGACGGCCAGCAACCTGTTGTCGGCAGGGCCCGTATCCTGCCCGGCAGGCCGGGAATGCTGCCAGCCGAGCTGGTGGCGGGCCCAGCTGATGCGCCCCTGCCCCCCGCCGCCTACGAGGAGCTGGCGCGCAGGCTCTCGGATTACCTGGCCCTTTCCGGAGACTACAGCTACTCGCTCGATCGTCGCCGGGAGGACACCGCAGTGGATCCTGGTGTGGATTTCCTGCTGAATGTGCGCGAAGGCCATTGCGAACGATTCGCCTCGGGGCTGGCACTGACGCTCCGCGCCCTGGGCATCCCCGCCCGGGTGGTCAAGGGATTCAGGGGTTGCGAGGAGCAGGCTCCCGGGTTTTACCTGGTCCGCAATTACCACGCCCACAGTTGGGTGGAGGCCCTAGTGCCCAGACTGGAAAAGGCCTCCGGCTCCGCCATTAAAGCCTTCTCCTGGGAATGGCTGTCGCTCGATCCAACCCCCAACTCGGGCGACTCCCAGGAAATCCAGGATGCAGCCATCACTGCCGCCGCCCGCTGGGTAGGCCTGCTGCCCTTTATCGAGGCCATGGACCGCTACCTGCGCGCCAGCCTGATCGGCACCCTCTACGGCCTGCCACTTCTGGCGTGGATCGTCCTGGGTTTGGCCCTGATGGCCCTGGCCACATGGCTGATGTGGCGCAATCGGCGAGTGCGGGCCCTGCGTGCGCAGCGTGTCTGGCCGGAATGGGTCCTCCTGGCCAAACGCCTGGGCGTGCCCTGTCACCCCGGTTCCACCGCCCGGGAAATCGCCCTCCAGGCTGCCAACCGGCTGCCAACCGCAGAAACAGCCTGGCGCCAGGGCATGGTTCAGGCCGCTGAATTCGGCTATTCATTGCGGTTTGGCGGTGCCGAGCCAACCCTGGAACAAACCGACCAACTCCTCGATCTGGCCCGTCAGGTTCGTGCGGCCCGCCCCTGGCGACAGCAACCCGGATGACAGCGGCCCCCGGCTGAATTACGATAGTTGTTGGTTACATCACCTTCAAGGCGTCGCGAGGCCATCCCATGCCGGCATGCAATCAGTCCACCCACCCCCGCATGGGCCTGGCTGGAGTGGATTCCCTGGAAGGTTCCGACCGCCGCCGCTTCCTGGCAACGGTTGCCGGCATGGCAACCGTCGCCATGCCCCTGGCTGCCTGCCCGGTTGCCCGGGTTATCCCGCCCTCCCGGTCGTGCCTCTGGATCCATTTGGTGGGTGGGCCATCCCAGATCGACACCTTCGATCCCAAGCCAGCCGCGCCAACCGGGGTGAGGGGGCCTTTTCGCTCCCTGGCTACCAGTGTTCCGGGCGTACGGCTCAGTGAACTGTTTCCCGGCCTGGCCAACCGGCTGGGGCAGGTGACCTTGTTACGGGCCCTGCACCATCCGCACCTGCCCACCCATGAGGCGGGTCTGCTGGAGCTGCATACTGGCCTGCAAGGCGTCCCCCTGGGAACCCATCTGCCGGGCCGGAATCCCCAGACAGGGGTTCCTGCCTGGATGGTTGTGCCTGGCCCTCTCGAGGGGTTGGGCCTTTTAGCCAATCCACTAGCCCTGGGCCAGGATGACTCCGCTGATCAACCATGGTTGGCGGCTGCACCACCCGCCGGGGATCTGGTTCGCTATGGTGAAGGCCGGGTGGGACGGGCTTTGTTGCAGGCCCGGCTGGGTGTGGAGGCGGGCGCCCGCCTGGTAACGGTCAACACCGCGCCCACCGTTTTTCACCAGCGCACCTGGGACTGCCACGCCGACGGCTGCTCGCTGACCACCACGGTGGAACAGACGCGCGACCTTGGGCTGGAACTGGACCGGGCATTGTGCGCGCTTCTCGATGACCTGTCCGCCCGCGGCCTGCTGGAATCGACTCTGGTGGTTGCGGTGGGCGAGATGGGACGGACGCCCCATCTCAACTCCCGGGGTGGGCGCGACCATTGGGCCCGGGCCTGGAGTGCGGTGCTGGCGGGAGGTGGCAGGAGTGGCGGCGAGGTGATTGGCAAAACCGACGCGTGGGGCGGTGAGCCATTGGATGGAGCTGTTCGGGCCGGGGATCTGCGCCGCCAGGTGGCGGAGTGGCTCGGCCTGACTGGCGGGTGACGGTCCCAATGCGGGGCCCGATCCGGATCAAGATTTACAAGTACCATAGAAGGTGACCATGGAAGACATTCAAGCGGTTGACTACATCTTTGATGTGACTGAAGACGATTTCGAGGCCCGGGTTATCAAGTCGCCGGTGCCGGTGGTGGTGGATTTCTGGGCCACCTGGTGCCAGCCCTGCCTGATGATGAAACCGCTCATCGAGAAGCTGGTCAGACAACGCGGCGGCAAGGTGGCCCTGGCCCGCGTGGATGTGGACAAGCAGCAGCGGCTGGCGATGGCCTTTGGCATCAACTCCATCCCCGATGTGGTGGCCTTCAACGGTGGCCGACCGGTGGACCGTTTCACCGGAATTCTGCCAGAAAAGGAAATGGGTGAATTCTTCGACCGGCTGATGCCCACCCAGGGGCAAAACCTGGTGGAGCAGGCGCGCGGGCTGGAGGACGCCGGCAACCCGGCCGGGGCGGAAGCGCTGTACCGTCAGGCACTCGAGGGCGAATTGTTGCTCGACGATGCCCGGGTGGGCCTGGCCCGTGTGCTGCTGGAGCGTGGCGAACACGACGAATTACCCACCCTGCTGGAGCTGGTGAGCGGGTCTGGTGAACTGGGTGAGCAGGCCCTGGTGCTGAAGGCGCGCTCCTGGTTCGCCACACAATCGGGTGTGACAGCCGATCTGGCGGCATGCGAAGCCCGCGTCCTGGCGAGCCAGGGCAAAGCGAAGGCCCAGGCTCTGTACGAACTGGGCTGCCGCCAGGCCATGGCGGGTGACTACACCCAAGCCCTCGATTCGCTGGCCACTGCGGGAGAGGATGACTTTGCCCTGCTGAACGGCCCGGTGAAGTCGGCCATGATCCAGTGCTTCCACGCCCTGGGTGACACCCACCCGGTCACTCTGGATTACCGTAGCCGCCTGATGACGATGCTCTGCTGATACCCGGGTTTTCCGCCTTTCCGCCTCCCTCCCATCGATGGAAAACATGCCATGTGCCCTCTCCTGTGCGCACTCTCCCTCGCGCTGCACCAACCTGCCGCGGTTCCCCCGGACCCGGCACAGGCCTTGTTCGGACCCGCCAACCTGGTGGCGTGGTGCGTGGTGCCCTTCGACGCCAAAAAACGCACCCCGGCCCAGCGGGTCGCCATGCTGCGCGCCTGTGGGGTAAAGCGGCTGGCCTGGGATTGGCGTGACGAGCATCTGGCAACGATGGACGAGGAGTTCGACCTGCTGGTCAAGGCTGGCATCGAGCTGACCGCCGTCTGGTTTCCGGCTGCCCTTCCAGGGCCGGGGGAGCGCATCCTGAAGTCGTTGGCCCAACACAAGTTGAAGCCCCAACTGTGGGTGAGCCTGGGGGATCCGGCTCCTGGCAAGCCGCCGGCAGCCAAGGTTCTGGCGGCGGCGGCCACGCTGCGCCCTATCGTGGAGGCAGGTGCCAGACAGGGCTGTCCGGTAGCGCTCTACAATCATGGTGGCTGGTTTGGCGAGCCGGAGAATCAGGTGCTGGTCCTTGACGCGCTCAAGCCATACCCGCCGGGCACTGTGGGGATTGTCTACAACCTCCACCACGGGCATGATCACCTGGCCCGATTGCCCGCCATGCTGCGCGCCATTCGGCCGCATCTGCTATGCGTCAATCTCAACGGTATGGACCTCGATGGCGACAGGCATGGTCGCAAAATACTGCAAATGGGCCAGGGTAACCGGGACAATGACTGCCTGACCGCCATTGTTGGCTCCGGATATCGCGGCCCCATCGGCGTGCTGGGCCACACGGATCACGATGCCGAACTCACCCTGCGCGACAACCTCGACGGCCTGGCCTGGCTGCTGCGGCAACGACTGGGTGCCAACCCCGGCCCGCGGCCGGTACCACGCACGCCGGTGCCCATGCGCGTGGAAGCGAAACCCGCCCAATCCGCGAACCCGGGCGATGCCGGCTGGCTGGCCGAAGGGAAGCCCCAGTACCGCACCGCACCGCTCACCGCCGAAGTGCGGGCCGTCCTGGGTGACGCCGCCGAATTCAGGGTGCTGCTCGCGGTGGATAACAAAAACAGTCCCGCCCACTGGGAACTTTTCACCAGCCCCGGCAAGGGCGAGCTGTCATTGTTCATGCCTGGCCGCAAGCCAGACCACCTGCACTCCACCAAGGTGCTCACCGATGGTCAGGAACATACCATCGGCCTGGTGCTGGCGGACGAATCGGTGGAACTGTGGGTCGATGGGATCAGGGTGGCCCAGGCCCCGGGTAAGGGGATGGGGCTCACCGCCCTGCCAGGCCCCCTGGGTATTGGCCGTTTGGTGGAGGGGCATTTGCGCTCGGGTGGCGGAGTGCGCTGGGCGCGGCTGCGCACCGGCAGGCACACCCCGCATCAGACCGCGCTGCCACCTGCCGCCGACCCTGCCACCGTGGGCCTGTGGGATTTCCAGAAAGGGGCAACACCCCCCGGGGGCAAGTCTGCCGGGCAGCCCGATGCCTCCAGGCTGGCCAACCCGGCCTTGCGCGAATTGCCCCCCAAAATCCTGGGCAAGGAACCACTTGGCTACGATCCCCTGGTGCTGAAAAACCTGCTGGCAGCCAGCCGCGACCAGGGTAATGCCGCCCGCGGGGCGCAACTCTTTGTTTCCGCCCGACAGGCTTGCCTCAGTTGCCACAAAGTGGGTGCCCAGGGCGGCACTGTGGGGCCCGACCTGACACTGCTGGCAACCTGCCAGCCCCCTGAGGCGATTGTGGAGGCGGTGCTGTGGCCGGGACGCACCGTGCGCCCCGAATTCAAGGCCTGGCAATTCGCCACCGATTCGGGCCGGGTAGTCCAGGGATACCTGGAATCAGCCACGCCGGGCAAGGTACGCATCCGGGAGGCGGCCACCGGCAAGGTGGTGGAGTTCGCTGAAAAGGAGATCGAAGAACGCAAGGAGATCGGCTCCCTGATGCCCGGCGGGGTGGCGGAAGCGCTCAACGACCAGGAGCGTGCCGACCTGGTGCGTTTCCTGCTGGATCTGGGCAAAGATCCAGCGGCGTTGAAGAGTGTCGCCGACCATGCCGGCAAGTCACATCTGCCGGAAACATTCAGCTACAACCGCGACCCGATTGATCCCGAAAATACCCGGCACTGGCAGTCGTTCCCCAACCGTGAACGCCTCTACGACTTTTACGCCAAGGAGGCGCGTCATTTCTCAGCCCAGCCGAACCGGCCTGCTGTGGTCCAGGCTTTCCCTGGCCTGGATATGGGCAAACATGGGCACTGGGGCAACCAGAACGAAGACACCTGGAAGAGCGGCGAATGGGGCAAAGCCAACCTGGGCGGTATTTTGGCCGGCGTTTTCCGCTCACCCCGCCCCCGGCCGGAAGGGCCTCTGGCGCCGGTGACCCGCGAGGTCACCCTGCTGGCCGTCCGTCTTATCCAGGGGAATAGTGCTCCAACCGCTGCCCTGCAAGCCACTCTGGAGGCGTCGCTGCAACCCACCAGGCGACCTCCCGCAGCTACGCCGCCCGGCGATCTCCAGGTGATCCGTGGCGTTTGCCTGCGGCTGGGTGACCGGGGTGAGCTGGCCACCTGCTTCAACCCCGAGACCCTGGCTTATGAGGCGGTCTGGAAAGGGGGCTTTGTCAGTTTCTCCACTATCCGCCATGGCTTTATGGACGGCCTGAAGCCGGTCGGGGAACTCCTGCCATTGCCACCATCCGCCGCCCCCGCCGCCACGGTCAACCCAGCCAGCTCGCGGTACCTGGGTTACTACCGGCATGGTGATCGAGTCATTTTCCATTATCGGCTCAACGGTGTGGAGTACCTCGATTCCGCCTGGGCGGAAAAGGGCCGGTTTGTCCGCGAAGTGGGCCCGCGGGCCAATAGTCCGCTGGAAAAATTCACCCGGGGCGGTGGCAAGCCGCGCTGGCCCGAACGGCTCGAGCGACGCATCCTGATGGGCACGGGCTCGCCCTACGCCATCGACACGCTGGAAACCCCTCACGAAAACCCATGGCGCTCGCCCTTTTTCCCGGGCGATATCGCCCACCTGGCAGGCGGAGCGTCCCTGGTCTGCACGATGCAGGGCGATGTCTGGCGGGTGGACGGGATCACCCGCCAAAAGGGTACTGTGATCTGGCGCAAGGTGGCCAGCGGGCTGCACCAGGCGCTGGGCATGGTGGTGCATCAGGGGGTGCCCTATGTGCTGGGCCGCGACCAGATCACCCGGCTGGAAGATCCCGATGGCGATGGTGAATACGATCACCATGCCTGTTTTTCCAGCGCCTACAAGCCATCAGCGGGCGGCCATGATTTCATTTGCGGCCTGGAACGCAGCCCCGATGGCAGCTTTTTCCTGGCTTCCAGCAACCAGGGGGTGGTGCGAGTGACCCCTGACGGGCAATCCGCCGAGGTTTTGGCCACCGGTTTCCGCAACCCCGATGGCATCGGGCTGGCGCCTGATGGCCGGATCACGGTGCCCTGTTCGGAGGGGGAGTGGACCCCCTCGAGCATGCTGTGCGAGATCAAAAAAGGCGGCTTTTACGGTTACACCGGCCCCAGGGAGGGCAAGGCCCCGGATCTGCCCCTGGTTTATTTGCCCCGCGGTATCGACAACTCCGCCGGGGGCCAGGTGGCTGTGCCGGATAATCGCTGGGGACCACTCCAGGGTACCATGGTGCATTTTTCGTTTGGCGCCTGTAGCCATCACCTGCTGCTGCGCGAGGAAATCGACGGGCAGCCCCAGGGAACCATTGTGCCCCTGCCCGGCGAATTCCGCAGCGGCGCCCACCGGGGACGGTTCCACCCCGATGACGGTCAGTTGTATGTGGCCGGCATGCAGGGATGGGGGAGCTACGCCCTGGATGATGGCTGTATCCAGCGTGTGCGTTACACCGGCGCGCCCGTGCAACTACCTCTCGATTGCCATGCCCACGCCAATGGCATGCTGTTGCGTTTTAGCCTGCCGGTGGATCTGGGGTTGCTGGCCCTGCCCCAAAACTCCATCGCCCTGGCATGGAACTACCGGTATGGCCCGGCTTATGGCTCCCCGGAATTTTCCACCCGTCACTTCGGACTGAAGGGCCACGATGTGCTTCCCATCCGCAAGGTGCATGTGCTGGGGGATGGACGCACCGTTTTTGTGGAAATTCCCGACCTGCAACCGGTCAACACCCTGCACTTGAGCCTGCGCGTGGGGCCAGCCAGCCCGGTCGACCTGTTCGCCACGGTCCACCGCCTGGCGCCTGATTACACCCTGCTACCCGGGTACAGCCCCTCGGGCAAGACGATTCAGCCCCATCCCATCCTGGCCGACCTTTCCCTGGCGACGAAAACGGTGCCCAACCGTTGGCGGCACCCGCTGCCAGGCTCCCGCCCCTTGCTGGTGAATGCTGGCCCCAATCTCTCGTTTGCCCCCCGTGAACTGAAAGCGGCACCCGGGGAGAATCTGGCCCTCACCTTCCACAATCCCGATGGGGTGCCGCACAATCTGGCGCTGCTCGCGCCCGGATCTCTCCAGCGGGTGGGTGGCCTGGCCAATCGGCTCATTTCCGATCCCGATGCGGCGGCCCGCCACTACATCCCCGAAACCGGCGATGTGATGGTTTACACCGATGTGGTCAATCCGGGGGAAAAATTCACCATCTACTTCAAGGCCCCCGCAACCAAAGGCAATTACCCCTTCGTTTGCACTTTTCCGGGTCACTGGATGGTGATGAATGGCACCCTGCTGGTGCAATGACAGGCCAGGAGACGCTCCGGGCAGGCCAAAAAACGGGCCTGCCCGAAAATCCCTAGAATAGCCTGGTATACGGGAGGACCAGGAGCAAATGGAATCAATCATGGCCTCTCAAGAGACAGAAAAACCACCCCTTGGTGCCTTTGCCTATACGGGCAAGCTGGCAAGCAACCTGTCCATCCCCGCGCTGATCGAACATGCCATCCGCCGGGGCGAGGGGCAACTGACCCAGAGCGGTGCCCTGGCGGTTCGCACCGGGGTATACACCGGGCGGCAACCCGCTGACCGTTTTCTGGTGGACGACCCGGCCATCGCCGCCACCATCGACTGGGGCAAAGTGAACCAGCCGGTGGGCCAGTCGCAGTTCGACCGGCTTTGGCAGCGGGGGCTGGACCACCTGGCGAGTCAGCCCGGGTTGTTTGAAACCCGGGCCCATGCTGGTGCCGACCCGGCTCATGGCGTTAATGTGCGCGTTCTCACCGATCAGGCCTGGCAGGCGCTTTTCAGCCGCTGCCTGTTCCGCGCAGGTGAACTGCCCGGGCAACCGGCCGTGACCGTGCTGGCCGCTGGAACCTGCCCAGCCCAGCCAGGTGTGGACGGCGCGAAAAGCGAGGTTTTTGTCGGGCTGGATCTGGCATCGCGCCGTGTACTCATCCTGGGCACCCTCTATGCCGGTGAGATCAAGAAAGCGCTCTTCAGTTTTCTCAATTGGTGGCTGCCCAGCCAGGATGTGCTGCCCATGCACTGCTCGGCCACGCGCGGGACGGCAGGCGACACCGCCCTGTATTTTGGCCTGTCTGGCACGGGCAAGACCACCCTGTCGGCCGATCCGCGCCGGTTGCTGATCGGCGATGACGAGCATGGCTGGTCCGGGGATGGGGTCTTCAATTTCGAGGGGGGCTGCTATGCCAAAACCATTGGCCTGAAGCAGGAAACCGAACCGGAGATTCACCACGCCCTGGGTTTCGGCAGCCTGCTGGAAAATGTGCCCTTGCTGGAACCAGGCCGCCAGGCCGATTTCTTCAGCCGCGCGCTGACAGAAAACACCCGGGGCGCCTACCCGCTTGAGCATATCCCCAGCCGTGTGCCCGATAGCCGGGGCGGCCACCCCAAGCATGTCATTTTCCTGACCTGCGACGCGTTTGGCGTGCTACCCCCCGTGGCATCGCTATCGCCCGACGAGGCACTGCGCCATTTCCTCCTGGGTTACACGGCCAAAGTGGCTGGCACCGAGAAAGGCATCCAGGAACCCGCCGCCACCTTCAGCACCTGCTTCGGTAGCCCCTTCATGCCGCGACGACCGGCGGAATATGCCGCTTTGCTGCGAAACCGCCTGCAACAGCACGGCAGCCGGGTCTGGCTGGTCAACACCGGCTGGGCTGGCGGACCGGCTACCGGACCGGGTGCCGGCTCGCGCATGCCGCTGGCCTTCACCCGCAGCATTGTCGACGCCATCCTGGGCAACAAGCTCAACAGCTCACCGCTGCGACCCAATCCGCTCTTCCATCTCTCAACGCTGATCGAGGCACCCGGCACCGGCATCGAGACCCTGCGCCTCGACCCCCGCCGCACCTGGCCTGATCCAGACCAATACGACCGCGCCTCCCTGGCTTTGGCGGCACGGTTCCAGGCGGCTGCCAATCCCCCCGGGGGAGCGGTGACCTGAGTATCCACCCAGAGAGGCCGGCTCATTTATCTTTCAAAAATGGATCAATTGCCATGAAAACACCGCAAGTATCGGTTATCCGCCAGCTCCTGGACAATCAGGTGGTAGGCGCGCTGGAGATCGAACAGGCTTTTGCCAAAGTTCCCGACTCGGCTTTCACTGGGGGTGCCGAGTCGGCCCTGGAGATCCTGGCGATGGCCGGCGAACTCACCCCCTTCCAGGTGGCCCGCATCCTTGATGGCAAGATCACCGAGCTGATCATGGGCAATTATGTGGTACTTTCCAAACTGGGCTCCGGCGGCATGGGCTCGGTCTTCAAGGCCCGGCACCGTCGCATGAAACGCATCGTCGCCCTGAAAATGCTCAACAAGGAGATGCTCGACAGTCCAGCCAGCCTGCAGCGCTTCCAGCGTGAGGTGGAGTCGATCGCCAAGCTGATGCATCCGGGGGTGGTGGCCGCCTACGACGCCGACGAAGGCCCGCTCGGCCACTTTCTGGTGATGGAGTATGTGGAGGGCAACGACCTCCTGAACCTGGTGGCCAAGAACGGCCCATTTTCGGTGCCACGCGCTGTTGACACCATCGTGCAGGCCGCCCGCGCCATGGCCTATGTCCACTCGCGGGGCCTGATCCACCGTGACATCAAGCCCGCCAACTTCCTGGTGGATGGCTCCGGCAATGTGAAAGTGGCCGATCTGGGCCTGGTGCGGGTGGAGAAGGAATCAGACGGATCATCGTCATCCACCGAAACGGAAGGGCTGACCCAGGCCTGCACCATTGCTGGCACCCTGGAATATATGGCCCCCGAGCAGGCCATGGACACCAAAACCGCCGATGCCCGGGCCGATATCTATAGCCTGGGCTGCACCCTGTGGTATCTGCTCACCGCCAAGGTGGTCTACCCCGCTGACACCCAGATGAAAAAGGTGCTGGCGCATCAGAACGCGCCGATCCCCTCGCTGCGGCAGTTTCGTCCCGACGCCCCAGCCCCCCTGGAGTTTGTTTTCCGCAAAATGCTGGCAAAATCCATCACCGACCGCTATCAGACCATGGACGAGGTGGTGGTGGATCTCGAAAAGGTGGCCAGAGGGCTTGGTGGCGATATGCCGCCACCAGCCACCGTCGATGATGCGGGCGCCACCATGATGGTGGACAAGGACGAGTTACTGGGCCATTTTGCCAAGGGGGCAAGCTCTCCACCACCCGGCACCGCCATCATGCAGAACTTCATGGCGCGTTCACCGCGTACAGGATTGCTGGTGGAGCCCTCCCGCACCCAGGCCATGATGATAGGCAGGCAACTGGAACAGGCGGGGCTGTCACCCATCCACAAGGTAGCCAGCGGTGGCTCCGCCCTGGAGGCGCTTCGCGATCACCCCATCGGCCTGGTGGTTTCCACCTACCACCTGCCCGACATGACAGGAGCCGAACTGCTGCACCGTATCCGTGATGATGCCGATTTCGCGGGAATCCGGTTCTTGCTGATCAGCTCGCTCGATGATGCCCCACCCATGGTGGCCGACCCCGCGATGGCCCAACTCCACAAGCCGTTCACCCCTGACCAGTTGGCCCAGTCGGTGCAGCGCCTGCAAGGAACGGAAGCCAGAACCCCGGCGACCATGAAAGTGTTGCTGGCTGATGACAGCCCTTCAGCCAGACGGCGGATGCGTGGTGCCCTCACCGAGGTGGGCTTTGTGGATATTGTCGAAGCCCCCGATGGCAAGCAGGCCGCCCGCCTGGCCGAGGAGCACCGTTTCGATCTGATCTGCACCGATTTCCAGATGCCGGAAATGACGGGTGGCGAGTTCACCGCCCACGCCCGACGCGTGGGGCTGAACACCAAAACCCCCATTCTGATGTGTACCAGCGAGACCGATCCGCAACTGCTCGAGGGAGTCTACAAGGCCGGTGTCAACCGCCTGGTTGGCAAAACAGCCAGCACCAGGGACCTGACAGATGCCATCCGCGCCCTGGCCGGCGTCTGATCTGCCCCGTTTTCGTCGGGCCAGATAGTGGGCTGGGGGTGGCCTACCCAACGGTCAATCCGGTTGGCGGCGCCCCAAAATCCCGCCGGCCACCAAGGCCATGCCACCCAGACACAGGGGCGAAAGTACCAGTTTCCAGCCAGGGCTGATGGCATCGGTTTGCGCGCTTTGGCCGTCGGTTGGCTCCTGGCCGCGGGGGCGGCCATAATTCCCTTCCTGCATTTTCTGGGTGGCGGTCATGGCACCCAGGAAAAACAGCAGCAGGGCCACCGCAAAGACTGCCCGTTTGCCACCGACCAGAAAAGCCACGGTCCCGGCAATGCCGCCTCCCATCAGTTCAGCAGCCACATGGACCGTCAGCCAGGCCCCTGTCACCTGAAAGGTTTCCGGCAGGAAGGTGCGTTCCTCACCCAGCAGCTCATAGGCACAGGTCAGGCCACCCACCAGAAACAGGGCCAGTGCACCCAGGCCAGCCAGGGCACCCAGCAATACCTTCCACCGGACCTGCCACCGGGACGGTGGTTGCTGGTTTTCGCGTGGTTCCGTCATGGCTTGGCCCCTCGAAGGCAGATGGAAAGAGTGTGGTCTGGTGGGCCAGTGGTCCCTGCCTGGGCAGCACTCAAACCACCCCGCCAATTCCGGGCCAGGGCACCAGGTGCATACCCAGCGATCGCCCGCAAGAGTAATGGAATTGCAAGCCACCATCCAGCCCGTCTCCCGGCCGTTCTTTGGGGTAGCTTGTCAGCTGATAGCTCACCCTTTTTTATCGCAACCGGCGCTCGGCATGGCGCCGAATCCGGTGAATCACCGGCTTGAAACGATGGATATCCGCCATCATTTTCATAACACATGATTTTTTGCTTGACATTGCTCTTGCATTTTGCGATTAGTTATAAGGGGCTCATTACAAAGCCTTCATTCCTGTTTGCCATCTTTTAAATCTATCCTTCCAAAGTAGTTTGCATGCGCCGCTTCCTCTCCGGGCGTGATCAGCGTGGTTTCACGTTGATGTAATTGCTCGTAGTTATTGCGATCATCGCGGTTCTGGTTGGCTTGCTGGTCCCTGCCGTGCAAAAAGTGCGCGACTCGGCCAATCGCATGTCCAGCTCCAACAACCTCAAGCAGATTGGCCTGGCACTGCACAATTGCCATGATTCCAATAATAAACTACCCACAACGCATGGCTGTTTCCCACAGACCGGCAACGGTGACGACTGGAATAATCGCCGCATTCCTGTCGCCTTCGGCACCCAGCAGTACTACCTGCTGCCCTATCTCGAGCAGGATGCCGTCTACAAGTCAAAGGTTTTGAATGCCAACGGCGGTGATTCGGGCCAAACCTGGCGGTCGCAGGATATGATCAAAACATTTCTGGCTCCCAACGATTCAAGTTTGCCAGCCGGCGGGAAAACCTGGGGTGATCGTGGTGCCATCAGCTACTCCGCCAATTGGCATGCTTTCGGCGGTGGCTGGGGTGAAGACTGGCAGATTGGTGGCAAGGCCCGTATTCCTTCCTCCTTCCCGGATGGCACTTCCAATACTATCGCTTATTGTGAGCGTCCAGCACTATGCGGCGAAAATGGAAAACCCACAGGTACCGACTATGTGGAAAGGATCTGGGGCGAAAGCGGCCAGAATGGCGGCCCTATAGCCTCGAAGTACACTGGCAACGCCTGGTTTCTTCCCGCTTACTGGGCCCATATTCCTGGTGGCTATGATGGGAATCCACCCAGCAATTACCCAACTGCGTACTTCACTCCTATCCAGGTCCAGCCTTCGCTGATTAACTGTGACCCAAAGCGGTTGCAGACCTTGTCTGCCGGGGTGATGCAGGTCGCCCTGATGGATGGTTCGGTCCGGGCCATTGCTGCCAGCATGGATGTGATAACCCTGGGTCGTGCCTTTAATCCCAGGGACGATTTGCCAATGGGCAATGGTTGGAACTGATTGGTACTTTTGCTGACTGGTATTTCTCTTACTTCCGGGTGTCGTTCAGGCGACACCCGGTTTTCTCCTCTTCTTAGCCAGCCTCCCGGGCCGCCCCGCGGTGGAAAACCGAATGACAGCCTGTCCGTTTTGGCCGCCAACCATGTGTCTGTCCCCCGAACCCAGCGATTGAATCGCCTGACCCGGTAAAAACTTCCTGCATTTTTCATGCAAGTTTCCTGACCGCTTGACTTTGCCTTGGCTGTTTGCGAATATTGGGTGTGGGAATCGGTAACGATTCCTGTGACTCATTACTTCGTATTTATTTAGCCAAGGAGTTATCATGCGCCGATTCCTCTCCGGGCGCGACCAGCGTGGCTTCACACTGATCGAACTGCTCGTAGTCATTGCCATTATCGCGGTTCTGGTTGGCTTGCTGGTTCCCGCCGTGCAAAAAGTGCGCGACTCGGCCAATCGCATGTCC
>QWOS01000016.1 GCA_003669555.1 Planctomycetota bacterium | reverse complement strand
CCGCCGACCTCATCATCCAGGGCATGGACGGCGCCATCACCGCCCGCACCGTCACCTACGATTTCGCCCGCCAGATGGAAGGTGCGAAAGAGGTGGGCTGTGGTGCCTTTGCCACCGCGGTGATTGGCCATATGTGATCGGCCGCTGACGCGGCCCTGCCAACCGGGCCGGGTTTCCCCGCAGGGGGGAACCCGGCTAGCACCCCGGTTGCCAGCTACCTTCCGGCCATACCCCAGCTTTCATCAAAATACCCGGCCCGCACTGGTGCGCCTGTCCGGACCTGAACAACTGCCCAGTCGCCCAGACGGGGGAACTGCAAATAGTTGAGCGATGCCAATTCTTTCTCACTGAAGGTGTGACCGCTGTTCAACACCACATACCGTCCCGGCGCCAGCGGATTGGGCTGGATAAGGACGGGCGCGAAATCCGCCGAGGCATGCGACTGGCCCCCCAGGCTGAGGGAATCTTTGGTCCAGGTCAGCGGCAGGCGAGGCAACACCCTGGCAATCCAGGGATTGCTGCCCGGGTCGCCAAAAAGAATCAGGTTGCACCGACACACATCGTCAGCGGTCACATCAGTGTCATTTTTCACGGGTAAATGTCCGCGAAAATAGCGTTCCCAGTCCCGCTCAAACTGCCTGAGCTGTTCCTCAGCGAAAGATTGCACCAGTGGATTCCAGGGTTTTCCCGTTCCCCGCACGCACAAGAAGGGCCTGGTGAACGCATCATCTATCGGCCCTTGCAGATCCGGCCGCTTGCCCTCCAGAGTCAGCCCGGACAATCCACCCAGGTGAAACCATTTACCTTCCTGTTTGGCAAAAACAGCCTCCCGGCTTTTTCCGGGCAAAACCATTTCCTGCCCACCGATTCGCACGCGGGACGAGAGGCCCGACAAGGCAGGGGCCATCAGGGCAAAGCGGGTGATATTCACCGGTTCGGCGACATCGACCGAGCCATCCTCATGGAGCTTCGCCACGATCTCGGCCCGGGCGTAATGTTCGCCAAGACCCAGGACCCGGATCCAGTGGCAGCGCCCATACTTCAGCGTCCAGGTCACAAACCGGATCTGTTTCGGGGTATGATCAAGCCCCTTAGCCGCCCGCTCGCCGATACGGCGCATCTGCTCCTGGTGGGTGACCGGATCAATGACATGGCCCGTCTCGGGGGAGATCAGGTTGACCATCGCCAGCCCTTCGCGCGCCATGGCCTTGCCCATGATCTCGTGCGCCTGAAAAAAAACATCTTTGCCGCCGATGCAACCAATCGCCGGGACCACTCCCGCATTGGCGGCATAATCGACTGAATCGAGCATATGCAAGGCTTTTTCCTGGTGATCCGGAAGCTTGTCCACCCGGATGAAAGAAGGGATGGGGGTCCGGGAAAATTCATGCGTGTCGACATAGCCGCAGTAGGGCCCCAGGGCGACGAATGTGCCGGGATGCTTCAGGCCCAGATGCCAGGTGCCGCTCGCCCCCATCGACATGCCGCGCAAAACAATCCTGTCACGATCGATGTTGTAATTGCGGCAAGCGGCCTCGATCGCCTCGAACACATCGGTTTCGCCCGCCCAGCGATAGCAATTTTCCACCCGCCCCAGCGGATGTAGCTCGATGTGGTTGGCATCGGGCGCGGACTTCGACTCGCCGTCCCCCTCATCAAAGCGGCTGATAAAACGAACCTCGCTCAGCCCCACCGCCTTGCTGCTGCCATGCAGCACCACATCAAGTCGCGCTGGTTTCCCCGGGTCGTATCCCAAGGGAATGATCAGCCCATAGGGCTGCACCGAGCCATCCACCGCCGAGACAAATCCCCTGACCAGCTTGCCCTTGCGTTTTTCCCAGGGGTATTTTCCACCTTCCAGAGCTGACAAGCGCTCCCTGGCCCGCTCCAGATGCTTGCCCAGCAGGGCCAGATCCGCCGTGGACAGGTTCTCCTCATGGCGCACCGCCCAGGAAACCCCTTTGGAAAAGACGGCCGCATCGGCAAACAGGTCGGGCCGGCTTTGCCGCTGCGTAAGACGATCAGCGATCTCCTGGGTGTTTTTCTCCAGCATGCCACGCCCCATGGCGGGCAGGATGACCGGGGCGACAAGCCGCGAGGCGAAGGCGTGGTCGTGATGGACCGCATTGTCGGACACGACACTTTTCGCCGGGAACTCCAGGGCCAATGGCGCGCCGGTGTTGGGGTTGGGCTCATAAAATGGCGCGCCGGTGCTGGCCAGGGTGACACGGATGCGATGGCCCTTATTGAAGACCTGGCTGATCCAGCCAACATCGAAAGCCACCTTGTGAACCTTGCCCGGTTCCAGGAAAACCTCTCGGTCGTACCCTTCCCGGTAGCGGGCCCGGCGGATGTAATCCATGAGCAGGATCGAACGCCCATCGGGGTAGACATCGGAGACGCGGACAATGAAGTCGGTATCCCTGGCGGTTGCGGTGACAAACAGTTCCGCCTTCACCTTGCCGGTCCACTCCACGGGATGGGCCAGCAGTTCGGTCGTGAAAGTCCGCACTTCAGACTGTTTCTCGAAGGCCCGAGCGTCTTTGGCCCCCGGGAAACCAGCGGCGGGAATCTGGTTGGGATGGAGTGGATCAGCCCGGAATCCGGTCAGCGACCGCTCGCCTGTGGGGACGGCTTCGGACAGTTTCCCGCCGGGTTGCAGGTACAGCGAAGTCTCGCGCGCCGGGACTGGCCAGTCAGCGGCCGTTCGCCACTCGTTGCCAGGTGCTTCTGCCTCCCCTGCCGCGCCCATGACATAGTAGCGGACGGGGGCATCGCGGTTGGCGCCGTTGTCCAGGCCCTTCAGATGGTGATCAAACCACCGGATCAGGTGGTTTTCCAGGGCGAAGGTCGCATGGGCTGGATAAGTCAACTCGCCAACCCGGTTGTCCTTTGCGCCACCGTGCGCCCAGGGCCCGATCAGCAGTTGTTGCCGGCCCTTCGAGTTCGGACCACCCTGATGCTGACGCCCGACAAAGCTGTCCACCGAACCAACACACATGAAATCGTACCAGCTCCCCAGGGTGAAGCAGGGCACATTCATCTGGTCGATATGGAGCGAGCAGTCTTCCTGGCGCCAGTAGTCATCATAGGTCGGATGAGCGAACCAATCAGCCAAAAGGCGCCGGTTGTCCTGGGGATTTTTGCACACAGCATCCATCTGTTTGAAGCGTTCCGGGCGCGTGGTTCCGCCGATGCGGTATCCCTCCTGGAAAAGGCTCAGGCCCGTGTCGGTCATGTACTGGGCGACCAGATGGGGTGGCCGGGTGACAGCCAGGAAATTTTGCGCAAAACCGGCCTGGGATCCTCCCATGGTGCCGATTTTCCCCGTCGACCACGCCTGTCTGGCAAGCCACTCGACCGTGTCATACCCATCTTTCTGCTCACCCCAGCCCAGGGCCCGATAGCCAACCCAGGTCCCCTCGGAAAGTTGTGCGCCCCGAAAGTTCTGGGCGGCGACCACATACCCCTTTTCAGCCAGGCGAGCGAAAGCCTGGCGGCTACCCGCTGCCCGGAGATTCGCATAACGCTGCTCGTACAGCACCGGCCAGGGGCCATCACCTTTCGGGAAATACAGATAAGTCGACAACCCGGTGCCATCGCGCATGGGCACCATCACCTGCTTTTCGGTGATCGAATCCGGAATGACAGGCGGATCAGCGGCTCCAGTGAACCGGGTGCCAGATACGACCAGACAAAGCGAAGCGAAGCGGAGGAGGTTCAAGGGAGAGCCTCGGAAAAAGCGGGGAAGGGGCCGACCCCGGGTGGGTTATCCAGCCTATTCTGACCTTTGGCCGGGGCCTGTCAAACAGAATCCCCGGTCAGGCAGGTATCCGCCTTCTCCTTGCCGAATTACCGCTTTCCTTGTGGATGGTTTGGCTGGATACTGCCCTGTCCCTGGTTCAAACTGCATTGCGCCTCTTGTGAAGCACCAGAATACGGGTCAACCGGGCTGGGTGCTTGCGACAGCCCGGGTCAGCGCAGCTTGGCCTGTGCGTTCCCGATATTCTTTTTCAGGGAAGCCACCAAGGGTTGGTCCTCGGGCAACTCCGCTTCGGCCATGTCCAGGCCTTGCTGGTAATATTTGGCCGCAAGTTTCCAGTCTTCCCGCAGGAAGGCAACCTCACCGATATTGTTCAGGGTTGCAATATGCAGACGCACGCGCAGACCGGGTTCCTCCCGGCAGGCTTTCAAAACCAACCGGAGAACCTCATCCGCCTTGTCGAGGTCGCCCTTCATAATCAGCATGGCACCAAAGCCGGCAACTGTTTCGATGTTTTGTTGCGTAGATACCTTGCCAAGTTTTTCAAATTCCGAAAAGGAAGCGACGAAGGCATTTTCGCTTTTGACGAAGTCCTTTTTCAAGGAGTAAAGGGTCCCCAGATCGGAGAGGGTTTTACCCGTGCCAATACTTGATTTCCCAGATGCCTGATAAGCGGCCAAGGCGCCAAGAAACACCACCTCTGCCTCGTCCAGGCTGCCCGCATACATAAGACAGCTACCAAGCATAAGCTGTTGATCCGCCAGTTCACAGGATCCTTTTTTGTTGATTTGACCGGCAAGCTCCACTGATTTTTGGGCCACGACAACCGCTTCCGGGTATTTGCCCTGGTGATGCAGCGCGATCACTTCTTCCTGAAGGGAGTCCAGCTCCTCCTGGGTGACCTTGGCCCCACAACCTGCCAGGAGCGGGAGTAGACAGAAAACCATGCGCCAGGGCATTTTGGGTGACCTTTCTCTGCGGGATGAATGTCTCAGAGGGCCAGATTTCAACCCGGTTCCTGCTGGACACTTTGCCCCGTACAAGAATAAGCGATCGAATCAGCGATGTGGGGCCAAAAAATGGCGAATTATTTTTATATTCTGATATTAATAATTACTATCCGGCACTTTGCCGCCTAAACGGAATGATGGAGCCCTGCTCTCACCAAGCTCCAGCCTGGCTGCTGGTGCTTCAGCCCCTTGCCGAGCTGGTGCTTGGCAATCCCAGGCCAGGAGAAAGCAGCCAAGCCAGTGCACAGTCAGGCTTCCGTGCCAGTGGCCTGGGGCACCAGCAGTTTTTTGGTCGGCGGCGGGGCCAGAATGCCGGCCAGCAGGATTAACCCGGCGCCGATCACCAGGAAAACATCCGCCAGATTGAAAATGGGCCAGTCAAACAGGAAGTTCCAGTGGAGAAAATCGCGCACTCCCGCAAAGCGCACCCGGTCCACCAGATTACCCACCGCCCCGCCGGCGATCAGGCCCAGCGCCAGGGTCAGCAGCCATCCCAGGTCGAGGCTTTTGAGCGTGACATACAACCCCAGGGCCACCGCCACCACCAGGCTCACCAAAGCGAAAACGCCATTGGCCACCCCACCCCAGGCCTGCCCTCCCAACCCAAACAGGGCCCCCTGGTTGACATGGGGCACCTGATGGCCTTCGGCATCGACCCGGTAAGCGATATGCAGGTGAAAACCTGGGGGAACCAGCTGGTTGTCCGTGTTATCGCCGGAAGCCTGCCACAAGGTGTGGTGGGCCCCAATGTACTGGCTATGATGAGCCCCGGCGTACTGCTCCGGTGAGGAAAAATCCTCTTCCGGAAGGGCGGCAAAAACCCACTCTTTGGAGCCAAGGTCCACCAGGCAGCCAGTGATCGCCAGCAGCCAGAAAACCACCACCTGCCAGCGGCAGCAACTCACATTCCACCCCCACATCATTAGCTCGTCCATCCCATGATAACCGGCCTGCCTTACCAAGATAAAGGGCAGGGGCAGAGGGTCGGGCGGTCAGATTGCCCCGAAAAGCGGGCTCATCACCCGGCCCCGGTTCAGGAAGAATGGCCGGTTTTGCGAGTCGATCACTTCGGTATCGGGAGCTATGCCCAGACTGCGGTAGATGGTGGCGCCCACATCGTACGGGGTGAATGACGGGGTAACCGGGTAGGCGGCCTTGCTGTCTGATTTGCCGATCACCTGGCCACCCTGCACGCCGCTGCCAGCGAATAGCGCCGAATAAACCGCAGCCCAGTGATCGCGTCCGGCAACCGTGTTGCCTGGCAGGGTGGAAATCCGCGGCGTGCGACCAAATTCCCCCAGCACCGCCACCAGAGTGTTGTCGAGCATCCCTTCCGCAGCCAGATCATCGATCAGCCCCGCCAGGGCCCGGTCCAGGCCGGGCAGCAGCCGGTTCTTCAACTGACCCCAGTTATCGACATGAGTATCCCAGGTTTGCACGATCCCCATATTCGCCTGGATCATCGGCACACCCGCCTGGACCAGACGACGCGCCAGCAACAGGGTCTGGCCAAACTGGGTGCGACCATAGCGGTCGCGGTTGCGCTCGGGCTCATCCTGCATCCGGAAAGCCTTGGCCACCCGGTCGGAGGTGAGCATTCGCATGGCCGCGTGCTGATGCATGCGGGCCGGGTTGTCACCCCGGTCGAGCGAGCCAAGCAGGGATTGCCGGTCCCCCAGCCGTTCGAGCGAAGTGCCCTCGGCCAGCGATAGCGAATCCATGCGGAAGGCGGGGCTGTTGGGATCCTGGGTCACCAGCAACGGATCATAGCGAGGCCCGATGAACCCCCCATGCTGGCCGGGCCAGGTGAGCGGCCCCTCAATAAGCGCATGCGGCAAGGTCACCCCGCTGGGGACACCATCAGTCCTGGGCCGGGCAGCCGCCAGCCCGGCGGCATAGCACGGCCAATCGCGGCGGGATAACACATTATCGAGATCACTGCCCCGCTCCACAGGCATGGGGGTGCCGGTGAGGATGCGATGCGTGGCGGGCAGATGGCCATTGTGCTCGTGTGACATGCTGCGCACCAGGGCCCAATGCTTCATGCGCTGGGCCAGCAGGGGCAGGTGCTCGGAAAAACGTACCCCCGGCAGAACGGTGGAGATGGTGGAAAACTCGCCACGGATCTCGGCGGGGGCATCCGGCTTGGGGTCGAAGGAATCAAGCTGCGAGCAGCCACCTGTGAGTAGAACAAGGATGACAGACTTGCGACCTGGCTCAGGGTTGGCACGCACCAGGCTCGTACCCAAAAAGCTGGAGGCACCCACCTGCAAAAAGGCGCGGCGTGAAGGCAGATGGGCTAGTTGTGAGTCCATGGTTTCCATCCCGTGGGGCGGAAGGGTGCAAAGTGCACCCCGTGGCAGGTCACTTCAGTCTATCCCACAGGACAGTGGGAGCAAGCCAGAACCGTCTATTTGCCCACTAAAAAACACCCCAAAAACCCCATATTAACAAACTGGCCACCTGAAACTGCCTGTGGCTCATTTCTCCGGCTGGGCGCTCCACCAATCCAGCCACCGGGCCAGGGCCTCTTCCTGGCTGGTAGCCTGGTCGCCCGGGTCGGCCAGATCTTTCCCAGCCTGGCGCACCAGCTCGGCATGCACCCCCCGCCGCACACTGGCCACCGCATCTTTCAGCAACACCAGGGCATCGAGAGCTTGCGAATCCCGGCTGGCCAGCAGCCGCACCGCCGCGCCTTGTCGCACCGGGGCGATTTCGTGGCCGAGCAAGGTCCGCAGTTCCGGCCCCTTGCGCCCGGCCAGCCATTCGGTCAGGGCTTTGCTCCCAGCCTGGCGGACTTCGGGATAGACGCTACTGGCCAGCAGCCCCAGACCCAGCGCCGCTACGGGTTCTTCCCGACGAGCCAGCTCCCGGCCCAGGGTGGTCAGCACTTTTTCATCACGCACCTGACGCACTCTTCGGTTCAGCTCATCCACCGTCAGCCGGGCCAGCGGGCCGCTGTTGGCTTTTTCAGCGGCCCTGTCGGGCACGCCATTGCGATCCAGCCCAGCCTGCCGGGCGGAGACCTGCACACGCAGTTCCGTGAGCAGGCCGCGGTAGCGCCGGGAATCGATGGCGGCAATCTCGTCACGGGCAAAATCAAGCAACTGGCGGTCCGTGCTGCGCATCAGCAAGGTGCGGATCCTTTTGGCAATGACCAGAACCGGACAGGAATGCTCCAGATCGGCCGCTTTCCGGAGACCGCGCAACAGGGCCGGCATGGCTTCGGCATCGAGCTTGAGGAAATCGTCCAGGGCCCGGCTGCCTGCCGCCCCTGGCAGCCGCCCGGTGTCGAATTGCATGAAGCGGTCGATCACGCCGTCGAGATGGTTTTCCTGCTCATCGGTGAGCGCGGGCAGGCTGGGCGCAAAGGGGTGGGGTGGGCGAGGCTCCGCCTGGCCCAGGGCCAACCATAAACACGGATGAACCAGCAATGCAATCACCAGGTGGCTCCGGCGGAAGGTGGCCAGGCAATCGCTCGCACCAGGCACTTCCGGTCTGCTTCCATGATTCTACCGTTCGGGTCGGGGTCGTGTCAGCCGGCCACGACCATCCCAGGCCAGCACCGCCTCCGCCGCCAACCGGCCCGAGCGCAGGGCGCCGTCAATAGAGGAGGTGGAACGGTAATCGCCGGCGATGAACACCCCCGAGGCGAGCTTGGTTGGGCGATCGACAGGCTCCAGCCAGCCAGGGGGCTGGGCCGGCAACGCATGGCGGATGCGAATGATCCGCAGCAACTTCCAGTCAGCCACCTGCCCCCCGAACCAGCGGGTCATCTGCTCCATCACCGAGTCGGCAATCGGCCCATCCGGCACCAAAGCGGCCTGCCCCACGCAATTGCAGGCCACCAGGTGCCTGCCGGCCGGAGCGTACTCCCCGGAGATCAGGCTGGGCACGGCCAGGTGATTCACCGGCCCGGTGCCGTCGCCGTCGAGGGCGATGATCGGTCGGCCCAATGGCGGCGTGGCCGTGGTGAAATACAGCGTAGTAGTGGCGCGAAAACGCACGGGCGGCAGCCCGAGCATGGTGCTGGCCTGATCGCCGTCCATCGCCGCCACAACCGCCCGGGCTCCCACCACCCTGCCGTCGGCCAGTTTCACCTGGTCGGGATGGATCAGCTCGACAGGTGTGTCAAAGACCAGCGAGTGCCTGGGTAGTGCCAGACGAAGCTGCAGGGGGATCATGCTCATCCCCTTGGCCGGGATGGTGACATCGCCCTGGGCGAACATCCGGAACATGAAGTCGAACATCCGCCGCGAGGTGCCCAGCTCCGGATCGAGAAACACCGCCCCGTAAAAGGGTCGGAAAAATCCGTTGATGAAATCGGCTGAGAAACCAAACTCCTCCAGCCGCTGCCGGGTGGTCAGGTCCACCCGCACAAAGAGCGACTCCACCATGCCCAGGCAGACATCAGCCACCAGTTGGGCCAGCAGCAACCTGTCACGCACCCCCCCGATGCGGGCGGCCAGCGTGGCCGGTGCCGACAGTGGCTTGCGCCACGGGTCGGCGATCAGGTGCCACTCACCCTGGCGATACACCTGCGCGCCCGGGAAGAACTTTTGCAGGTGCAGCGAGGGGTAATGGAGCGCATGCCTGGCCTCGGGGTAGGCCGTGTGCAGCACCTGGAAGCCGGCATCGAGGCGGTAGCCATCCACCACGGTGGTGGCCACCCGGCCACCTGGCTGATGACTGGCCTCAAACAGCAGAAAAGGTATATTCTGGCGGTGCAACACCCGCGCGCAGGCCAGCCCCGCCATTCCACCACCGACAATGACAACAGGTCGCACGGCTCATTCCCCCAGGTGTCACCCCTCGACGGCAGGCAGGCCCGGCTCATGGGCTCAATCACTACTGTCCCGTATTCGCAACGAACGAACGCCCAGACGCGAAGCAAAGCGCAACTTCTGCCCCACGCTCAATTCCTTGGTGTAGCGGGCCCGGGTTGACTCGAGCCAGCGCACCGGCCTGGAGGTGTACTCGGTTTTCACCTGCACCAGCATCGGCCGCGGATGCGCCAGTATACCCGCCACCGTGGGCAGCAAATCGTCTCCCGGCGTGATCACCGCGTAATCCACCCCATAGCCCCGGGCCAAAGCCTCGAAGTCGAGCCGGGCCAGGTGGGTGGCCGTGGTCCGGTCGTAGGCAGCATCCTGCAACAACTGCATGTAATGATAGGCGTGATCGTCAAGGATGAAAAATTTCACCGGCAGGCACTCGCGGGCCGCGGTGCTGAGTTCCTGCCCAGCCATCAGAAAGCATCCATCACCCGTCAGCGTGAAGACCTGCCGGCCAGGATGCACCCGCGCCGCGCCGATGGCAGCCGGGATCGACCAACCCATCCCCTGGTTGTCGGTGGGGTTGAAATAGGTGCGAGGCAGGCGGACCGTGAAGGCTTCGGCGGCCCAGTGCTCACTCACCGTCACATCCACGAACACCAGCGAGTCTTCGCTTCTGGCTTCGTTGAGCGCCAGGATCAGGTGCATGGGATCGAAGCCGCACACCCCCTTGCGCGGGTGCGCATGGCTGGCCCTGTGCACCGCCGACTGGCGGACCCGTGCCGCCTCGATGCAGCCCGTCAAACGGGGGTTGTCGGGCCGGGCCACCCGGGGTGACTCTGCCAGCAAGGCCGACAGGAACAGACCGCTGTCAGCGTGTACCGCCAGCGTGGCGGGCACCACCCGGTTGAGATTGTCAGCGCAAGAATCGACATGGATCACGCATGCCTTCTCCGGTATGGAATAAAAACCGGTCGAAACTTCGCTATAACGCACACCCACAGCCAGAATGGTGTCCACCCCGGCGAAGATCTCCTCAGCCACCCTGCTGCCAGCCGGCCCGTAGCCCCAGCCCACCGACAGGGGATGCCGCTCGTCGATGACACCCTTGCCCGACACGCTGGTCGCCACCGGGGCCTGGAGCATTTCGGCCACCGCCGTGAGGTTGCCACTATGGTCCATGCAGCCGAGCCCGGCATAGATGCCGATGCGGCGCTTCTGGCAGGCCAGAAGCTCAACCGCGCGGGCAAAACAATCATCGCTCCAGAAACGGCCCACCCCACTATCGGGCGGGGCATTGAAATGAGCTGTCTCGATCAGCAGCGTGTAGGGCACCATCACCGCCACCGGCCCGGGTTCTCCCTCCTGGCTGATGCGAAAGGCATCATGCACCACCCCCGGTATCTCATCGACACAGGTGATCCGCAGCACCTTTTTGCAAACGCCCTCCATCACCAGATGGACCGGGATTTCATGCACCTGAAACGAGCGGTACTTCTCGCCTCGCGCCACATCGCCCACCAGTGCCACCAGGGGAATGCTGTCGAGCAGGGCCTCGCCCAGACCGGTGCAGGCGTTGGTGGCACCCGGACCTGGCACCACCGCCAGCACTCCTGGCTTGCCCGTGCTGCGGGCGTAGCCATCGGCCATGGTGGCCGCCGCAAATTCGTGGGTGCAAAGCATATACGGCAGCCCGCGCTGCTTCATCGTGTCCCAAAACTCATTGGCTTGCGCACCCGGGATGCCGTAGACGCACTCCACACCTTCAGATTGCAGCGCCTCCACCAGAGCCCGGGCGCCAGTGAGAACGCCGCGCACATGCCCGGCCCGGGTGACGCGCCCCTCGGCGGGCTGGGCCATCAGGGCTGGCAGGCTGACGGCCACAGTCTTGAGCAAGTTGCGACGATGGACGGGAAACATGAGCGGCCTCCTGCCGTGGATACCAACATCCATCGACGAACCAAAAGCCGCGCATGGGTCGGCGGTTGGCGGGCCGGCGGACTGGGCTTCTGGAACTGCCGTCTGTGGCGGTTGTGCCGGTTGCAATGCCCCGAAAGCCTCCGGCACCCACCAAAACGCCCCGGGCCGGCAGATTGCCTAACCGGCAAACTCCAGCTAACCTGAACGACACTCTGACCAGACTATCTTCCGAAAGCAGGTTGTCATGCGCCCCTTGTCCTCTGGCTTTCTCATGTTCCTGTGCCTGGTTTCTGGGGCCATGACCACCAGTCTTGTCCAGGGGCAGGGCAACCCGACTACCTCCGACCCCAAAAAGTTCGAGGATTTCGACACCGTCACCAAGGGAGCCAGGGAAAGCGAGGGCCTTTTCCGCCTGCACTGGAAGGAAGACCGCCTGATGGCGGAGATCCGTGCCGACCAGTTCGAGAAACCGATGCTGTTGCCTGTGGCGGTGGCCAAGGGTGCCGGCATGGGTGGCCATACCCTCAATTTTGATGAGCAGTGGGTGGTTTTTTTCCGCCGCGTGGGCGACAAGGTGCACCTGGTGCGTCGTAATGTGCGCTTCCAGGCCAAGGCCGGTTCCCCCGCTGCCCTGGCTGTGGCCACCACCTACACCGATTCCGTGCTGACCGCTCTGAAGATCATCAGCATCCATTCAGGCAGGCAGTCGGTCCTTATCAGCCTGAACGACATATTCATGAACGATCTGGCCCAACTGGGCATGGGAAGTTTCGACGCCTCGCGCAGCACCTGGGCCAAAGTGAAGGTCTTCCCCCGCAACCTGGAGCTGGACCTGCTGGCCACCTACTCGGGCCGCGGCACCGATGACAGCGTGATCGACACCCGCGGCAACAGTGTGGTGATCCACTACGGCCTGACGCCATTGCCCGAGGGTGGCTACCTGCCCCGGTTGGCCGATGACCGTGTCGGCCATTTTCTCAGCGTGGTGAAAGACTTCTCCACCGACAGCCAGGAATCGGCTTTTGTGCGGCACATCAACCGCTGGCGGCTGGAGCGCGCCGAGCCGCTCGACCCAAAAAACCCGTCCAGGCTCTCCGCCCCGAAAAAGAAGATCGTCTTCTGGATCGAGCGCTCGGTGCCCGAGGAGTATCGCGCCAGCGTGCGCGAAGGCATTCTCGAATGGAACAAGGCCTTTGAGAAGATCGGCTTCCGCGACGCCATCGAGGTGCGCCAGCAGGAAAGCGAAGAATTTGATCCCGAGGATATCAATTACAACACCTTCCGCTGGATCACCACGGACCGTGGTTTTGCCATGGGGCCATCCCGCGCCAATCCACTCACTGGGGAGATCATCGACGCCGATATCATCTTCGACGCCAGCATGGTCCGGTTCTGGCGCCAGGAGCATCAATTGTTTGGTCCATCAGGGACGGCGCCCGCCAGCAGCATGCAATCCCTGAAGCAGGGGCTGGGGCTGGGCAGGGTGCCGGGGGATCCTGCTAGCACCCTGGCTGGCTGGGGCGCACCCAGCAGCGACTCGGCCCAGCAACGCTTCATCCATCTGGCCGCCCGACACGGACTGTGCCAGTGCACCTCGCACATGCGCCACGAACTGGCCATGGGTGCGATGACCATGGCCGCCGCCGGCCAGATGGTTCCCGGCGACAAAGTTCCTGATGAATTGCTGCAACAGGCCATCAAGGAGACGGTCATGCACGAGGTAGGCCACACCCTGGGCCTGCGCCACAACTTCAAGGCCAGCACCATGCTGAAAAATGAGCAGTTGCACGACACCACCATCACCCGCAAGCAGGGGCTGGTGGGCTCGGTGATGGATTACTCCCCCATCAATCTGGCTCCCAAAGGCGTCAAGCAGGGCGATTACTTCACCACCACCCTGGGGCCGTACGATTACCTGGCCATCGAATACGCCTACCGTCCACTGGCAGGCGGGACCGAGGGCGAGCACGACGCCCTGCGGGCCATCGCCAAAACGGCTGCCAAGGCAGGTATCGACTACGCCACCGATGAAGACTTGTCCAGCAGTGATCCCAAGGTGAACATGTGGGACCTGGGTGCCGACCCGCTGCGATTCGCGCAAGACCGCATGGCCCTGGCCGAACAGCTTTTCATCGATCTGGCCGACAAGGCCTCATCGCCGGGCGAAGGCTACCAGCGGGTGCGGCAGGCTTTCTCGATGCTGCTCAACCAGTATGGCAACGCAGCCTACCTGGCGGCTGGTTATGTGGGTGGCGAGTACTACCACCGCGACCATCGCAACGACCCGCAGGCCCGCGATCCGCTGGTGCCGGTGGAGTGGGCCCGCCAGCGCGAGGCCCTGAAATTCCTGCAGGAACGGATCCTTGCCGACAAGGCCTTCCAGTTCAGCCCGGCACTGCTGCGCAAGCTGGGTGCCGACCGCTGGTACCACTGGGGCAACGAGGATGTGGTGGATGGCGGGGTAGACTACCCTGTCAACGCCCGTGTGCTCAATATCCAGCGGATCGCCCTCAACCAGCTCACCAGCCCGGCGGTGCTCACCCGGGTGCAGGAATCAGCCTTCAAAATGGATCTCCAGATTCCTGCCAATGCCAGGCCCCTGAAAATAGCTGATATTTTCCGCGCCCTCAGCGATGGCATCTGGACCGACCTGCCCTCCCGCGACGGCAAGGGTGTGATTCCCTCAGACCTCCGCCGCAACCTGCAACGCGAGCACATTCAGGTGCTCGCCAGCCTGGTGCTCGGCAAGGGCGCGCGAAATACCCCGCCCGATGCCCGCAGCCTGGCCCGCCTGCACCTGAATGAACTGGCGAAAAAAATCGATGGGGCCCTGGGAAACCCGGCGGTGGCGGAAGATGACACGGCTCGCGCCCATCTCGACGAATGCCGGGAACGGATCCGCAAGGTAGTCAATGCCGGGGTGCAGACTGATTCCTGAACAGCTTTCCCCCTCCACTCTGGCCTGTGCAGCTCCGCCAGGGGCTGCCCTGCCAGCGGCTAGAGCCGGTGTGGCGCATTGTTCACCGGCGTCAGATGCATTGGCTTCTGCCAAATTCATACCATAACTGGCTATGACCCTTTCCTCTGCCCAGCCTGTTGCCCGTTCACGCCCAGCCATCGCACCAGAATGGTTCCTGGTGGCGGTGGTCTTGTTCTGGGGCCTTTCTTTTTCGCTGATGAAGCATTGGCACATGGCCGCCGAGGAATGGTCGGACGGACAGGTGATGTTGCAGGCCCAGTCTTCGCTGGCCCTGATGGCTGTGCGGATGAGCCTGGCCGCCCTGTGCATGGCCTGCTTTCGCCCGGTGGTCTCGTTCACCCGTGACCGGGCAGCCTGGACCGCCGGCACCTGTGTGGGCCTCAGCATGTGGGTGGGGTTGGGGTTACAACTATTGGGACTAGCCTTCACCACGCCGGCAATGTCATCGTTCTTCACCTCACTGGCCAGTTTTTTCGCGCCTGTGCTGCTGCTGGCGCTGGGTGTCCGGCAAAGCCCCTGGCTCTGGGCCGGCCTGGGCGTGGCCCTGGTGGGTGGTGTGGTGATGGTGGAGGGGGGGTGGCGCTTTGGTTCCGGTGAAGGGCTGACCGCCCTGGCGGCGGTTTTCTTCGGGCTGCAAGTGGTGGTACTCGATCGTATGGGGGGCGGGTTGAACTCGTATCGGCTCAGTCTGGCCTTCATGACAGTCAATGCGGTAGCCTCAGTGCTTGGCGTGGCCGGACTGATTGCCTGGGAAGGCAACGGTCCCGGGTTCCTCACATGGCTGGCCGCCATGCTCAGCCAGCCTGCGGTTCTCTTCGACATGCTGATGCTGTTGGCGCTGCCAACGCTGCTGGGCTTTGGCTGGATGAATCGCTACCAGCCCCTGGTCGGGGCGGGGCGGGCGGCGCTGATCTATCTGCTGGAACCGGTTTTCGCCACCGCCTTCTCACTGGCCTACAGCCATGAGACCCTGGGATGGCACCTGCTGCTGGGGGGGATTCTGGTGCTGGGCGGTAACCTGGTGGGCGAGCTGGGCCGCGACAAATCACCCCTCGCGGAGCAACCACCACTCAACCCTGGTTGACCTTCCGCTCCAGGATGGCCTTGGCGATGAGGGTGAGCAGGGCCAACAGCGTGAGAATGCTGGCGGCAGCAAAAGCGCCAGGCAGATCGTATTCCTGGAACAGTTTTTCCACACGCAATGGCAGCGTGTCAGTCTGCCCTGAGATCTTGCCGCTAACCACATGCACAGCGCCAAATTCACCCATGGCCCGGGCATTGCAAATGATAATGCCATAGAGCAGGCCCCAGCGGATATTGGGCACGGTCACGAGCCAGAACATTTGCCAGCCGTTGGCACCCAGGCTCAGCGCCGCCATCTCCTCGTCAGCGCCATCGGCTTCCATCAGCGGGATCAGTTCACGCGCCACCAGCGGGAAAGTAATGAAAGCGGTGGCCAGCACCAACCCGGGCGGGGCGAAAATGATCTGCCAGCCATGGTCGCGTAGCCAGGACCCCAAAGGCGATTGCAGGCCCAGCACCAGCATGAAAACCAGGCCCGCCACCACGGGCGAAATAGACATCGGCAGATCGATCAGACTCACCAGCAAGGCCCGGCCGGGAAAACGGAAGCGCGACACCAGCCAGGCTGCCAGCACGCCAAAAATCACATTCATGGCAACAGAAACCGGGGCCACCATGAGGGTGAGAAAGATGGCGTGACGGGTATCCTTGTCGCCGAACAGCTTCTGGAAATAGCTGCCAATACCAGCGCTGAATGCCTGATGGAAGACATGCGCCAGAGGCACCGCCACCAGCAATCCCACCACCAGGTAAGTGATGGAAATCACGGTGTAACGAACCCAGGCAGGGTCGTTGCGGGCAGGTGAGGGAGGCTTGATGTATGCCGGCACCACCACGACAGGCAGTGCCGACGGAGAGACTGGCCCGGCGGCGACGGAATCATTCCTCATGATTTTTGCTCCATCGTTCCACCAGGCTGATCAGGGTGAGCAGCAGGAAAGAGAAGCCCAGCATCACCACCGCCACTGCCGCCGCCTCGCGGTAGGCAAACTCCTCCAGCCTGGAGACGATCAGCACCGGGGCAATCTCGGTCTTGAAGGGCATGTTGCTGGAGATGAAAACCACGCTGCCATATTCACCCACGCCTCGCGCGAAGGCCAGGGTGAAACCGGCCAGGAGCGCGGGAAACAGATTGGGGAAAATCACCCAGCGGAAAGTCTGCCAGCGCGATCCCCCCATCACCGCTGCCGCCTCTTCCTCTTCGATATTGAGTTCCGCCAGCACCGGTTGCACGGCCCGCACCACAAAGGGAAACCCCGTGAAAATCAGCACCAGCACAATTCCCAGCTTGGTGTAGGCAGCCTCCAGCCCTAGCGGCACCAGAAACTGGCCCAGCCAGCCGTCTTGCACATACAGGCTGGCGTAAACCAGGCCGGTCACCGCCGTGGGCAGTGCCAGCGGCACATCCACCAGGGCGTCGATCATGGTCTTGAACGGGAACTGATAGCGCACCAGTGCCCATGCCACCACCAGCCCCAGCACCAGGTTCACTAGCGCCGCCACCAGGGCGCACTCGAAGGTGAGCCAGTAGGCTGACCGGGCCCTGGCCGACCAGGCGGCTTGCAGGAACTCCGCCCAGGAAAGCTCGGCAGCTTTCAGAAAACAGGCCACCAGCGGGATCAGCACCAGCAGGCTCAGATAAAAAACCGTATAGCCCAGACTCAGACGGAAACCGGGTAAAACCCGGCGGGCGATTCTGCTCATGGCACCTTCACCCCGCCATGAAGCTTGAGATAAATGCGGTCGAACAACGCCCCCTCGGCGAAAAAGCGATTCCCCAGCTCACGCCACACCTCGGCAGAATCGATCGCACCCGGAGCGAGTCGCGACACCGGAAACAGTTCCAGCTCGCCGAAGAAGTTCTCGTACTTGGCCCAGGCCTCAGGGCTGGTGGGGCGGTAGTAGTTACGGGCGATGATCTCCTGAGCTTCTTCACCGTACAGGTAGCGCATGTACGCATCGGCCACATGCACCGTGCCCCGGCGCCTGGTGTTGGCACTCACCACCGCCACATGCGGCTCGGCCAGCACGCTGATGGGAGGCCGGACAATCTCGAGCGCCCCCTTGGCCTCAGCCACTTCCAGATAGGCCTCGTTCTCCCAGGTGAGATGCACATCGCCAATGCGCTTCTGCGAAAAAGTCATGGTGGCGGCCCGGGCCGAGGTGTCGAGCACAGGCACGCCGGCAAAAAGCCGCTCAAGAAACGCGTCGGCTTCGGCTGAAGACCCCCCGCGCAGCAGCACCGAACCGTAGGCGGCCAACAAGCTCCATTTTCCGTTGCCCGAAGTTTTGGGGTTGGGGGTGATCACCCGCACCCCCTCGCGCACGAGGTCAGGCCAATCGGCTATCTGCAGCGGATTGCCTTTCCGCACCACGAAAACAATGGTCGAGACAAACGGCAGCGAACGGTTGGGCAGCCTTTCCTCCCAGCCTTCGTCGATAAGCCCCTTCTGATGAATGGCCTCGGTGTCGCTCCACAATGCCAGGGTGACGACATCGGCATCGAGACCATCGATAACTGCCCGGGCCTGGCTGGACGAACCGCCGTGCGACTGACGGATCTTCACTGTTTCGCCCCGCTCGCGCAGCAGGTGCTCGGTGAACCGGCTGTTGATCTCGCGCCAGAGCTCGCGCGTAGGGTCGCAGGCCGCGTTGAGCAGGCTCACCGCCTGGCCGGAATCGTGGACACGCGCCGACCACACCACCCAGCAGGTGGCCCCCAGCAGGTACATTCCCCCGGCGATCAGAAGCAGGCGTTGCAACATGAATGCCAATCGTAGCGGGAAAACAGAATTCGTCACAGTGGCGATCCACAGCCCCCTTCAGAAATAGCCAGCCTGAGACATCTATACAATACCAAATTGATCAAGATTAAATATTACCGCTTTCTGGTCTTTCCCGATTGCTTGCCGGGCAGGGTGGAGCGATACTATGAGTATCCCCCTGGGCTTCCGCCGCGAAGCTTCCTGCCTGGGGTTGCCTGCCGCCCACGGCGATAGCCAGGAACCATCTGGCCTGAAATAGAGACCAACCATGCTGTGGATCGCATTGATTGGCTGGACCGCATTGGCCGAAAGCCCCGCTCCGGTTTTGGCCTTCGAAACCGATATCCGCCCCATCCTGCGGATCTACTGCCTCGATTGCCATGGCGGCGAGGAAAAACTTCAGGGGGGTCTCGACCTGCGGCAGGCGCGGCTGGCCCGAAAGGGCGGCAAGCATGGCCCGGTTTTGGCTGCTGGGAAGCCAGCCCTGAGCCCGCTCCTCGAGCGCATGAAAAGTGGTGAAATGCCACCGGGCGAGAAAAAGGTGCCGGCGGCGCAGATCGCCCTGATCGAGCAGTGGATCAGCCAGGGTGCCAAAACCCTGCGACCTGAGCCCGAGACAATCGACCCTGGCCTCTCCATCACCCCGGAAGACCGTGCTTACTGGTTCTACCAGCCCATTCGCCGCCTGCCACCACCCGCCCTGGGTGCCGCCACTCCCATCGATGCCTGGGTTCTGGCCGGGTTGCGGCAGAGGGGGCTGGGATTCGTCCCCGAGGCCGACCGCCGCACCCTCATCCGCCGTGTCGCACTCGATCTGACCGGCCTGCCGCCTACGCGTCTTGAGATAGCTGCTTTTCTGGCAGATTCCGGTGCCAAGGCCTACGAGAACATGGTCGACCGCTACCTGGCCGCACCCGGCTACGCCGAACGCTGGGCCCGCCACTGGCTGGATGTTTTTGGCTATGCCGATTCCGATGGCGATGGCACCAACGACACCGTGCGGCCCTATGCCTGGAAGTTTCGCGATTACCTGATCCGGGCGCTCGAGGCAGATAAACCCCTGGACCGCCTGTTTCTGGAAATGCTGGCCGGCGATGAGTTGCTGCCTCGCCCCCTGAAAGATCCTCAGCAACCCGAACTGCTGGCTGCCACCCTGCTGGCCCGCCTCGGGCCCGATGCTACCGCGTCGGGTGGCGAGCAGCCCCTGGTGGCCGACCTGGTGATGGCTGACAGCCTGAAGATCATCAGCGCCAGCCTGTTGGGACTGACTGTGGGCTGCGCCCAGTGCCACGACCATAAATACGACCCCATCCCACAGGCCGATTACTTTCGCCTGCGTGCCATCTTCGCCCCAGCATGGAATCCGGCGGCGTGGAAGGGACCGGGTGGCCGGGTGGTGTCGCTGATGACTACTGCCCAACGCGAGGAACGCGCCCGGCTGGAGGTTCTGGAAAAGGATTTGGTGGCCAGTCGCGACAAGAAAGCCAACGAATGGATCGCCACGGTCTTCGCCGCTGAGATCGCCAGGTTTCCCGAACCAGAGCGCCAGCCGCTGATCGATGCTTTCAAGGCCCCCGCCGACAAGCGCACCCCTGCTCAGAAGAAGCTGGTGGAGGGCAATCCCAAGCTGAACATCTCGGCGGGAGTACTCTACCAATTCAACCAAAAGGCTGTGGAAGAGCTGAAAAAAATCGATGACGAGCTGGTCAAAGTGCGGGCCAGAAAGCCGGTCGAGGATTTTGTCTCCTGCCTGGCGGAAGATCCGGGCCTGGTGGTGGACACCCGGCTGCACCACCGGGGCGACCCCCGCCAGCCCAAGGGCCCTGCCCTGGCCCCTGCCGACCTCACCATCGCCCAACCCGAGGGCAAACGGGCGGATTTACCCGCAAAAAACACTGCCATGGCCACCACCGGCAGGCGACTGGCCTGGGTGAAGACCTTGTTCCGTGGCGATCACCCCCTGGTGGGGCGGGTTCTGGCCAACCGCCTGTGGCTGCACCATTTTGGCCGTGGCATCGTTGACACTCCCGGTGATTTTGGCCTGCTGGGCCAGCCGCCAACACATCCCGCCCTGCTCGATCACCTGGCTGACGAACTGGCCAGGGCGGGCTGGTCGCAGAAAGCCCTGCATCGTCAGATCCTTCGCTCCGCCACCTACCGTCAGACATCACGGGCCACGCCCGAGGCCCTGGCCAAAGATCCCGATAACCGGCTGTACAGCCGTTATCCCGCCCACCGACTCGAATCCGAGGCCATTCGCGACCGGGTGCTGGCCACCAGCGGTGCGCTCGATGCGACCCGCTTCGGCCCCCCCGTAGTGACAGAGGAAGACGCCTCTGGCCTGGTCAACGCCCAGTCCAAACGCCGGAGCATCTACCTGCAAGTGCGCCGCAGCCGCCCTGAAACGCTGATGGCTGCCTTCGACACGCCATCGCCGGCCCTCAATTGCGACAAGCGTGTCCGCTCCAACGCCGCCACACAGGCCCTGGTGCTGATGAATGGCGAATTCCTCCGCGGCCAGGCAGCCACATTGGCCGCCAGGGCGCGCGCCGAAGCCGGTGTCAACCCCCAGGCAATGCTGGCCGCCAAACCCTTTGCCAACCGGCATATCCTGCCCGCGCCCGTCTGGACCTACGGCTATGGGGCCCTCGACCCGACCGGCAAACCTGCTGGCTTCACGCCTCTCCCCCACTGGACCGGCTCCCAGTTCCAGGGAAGCGCCCGTTTGCCTGATCCAGCCACCGGCTGGGTGCTCCTGAACGCCGCTGGTGGCCATCCGGGGGATCCGGCTCATGCGGCTATCCGGCGCTTTGTGGCACCGGCTGATGGCACGCTGCAAGTCACCGGCACCCTGAATCATTCCTCGCCCCTGGGTAATGGCGTGCGCGCCCGCCTGATCGTGCCTGGCCCCAGGCCGGATGAACGCCTCCAGGCCGGAGAATGGACTGTACGCAACTCTACAGCTGCCACCAACGCTGGCAACCGACGCCTGCGCAAGGGGGAAATAGTGGACTGTGTGGTCGATTGCCTGGGCCAGGAGAGCAGCGACTCTTTCGGCTGGGCGGTGGTCTTCACTCTCTCACCCACCGATGGCAAGCCGGCCAGCCGATACGATTCGGCCAGCGCTTTCGCCGGCCCCACCCCACCCACCGGCCCGCCGTTGGCGGCACAGGCAGCACACGCGCTGGAACTGGCACAGGCCAGGCCGGCCCAGGAAGGTGAGCTGGAGCTCCTCGTCGCTTTCCTGGAAAACCAGGCCGCCCGCCTGCGGGGTCTACCTGCCCTGGAGCAGGCCATCATGACCAATCTGTGCCAACAACTCCTATCTACCAACGAGTTCCTTTATGTGGACTGATTCAACCCCCCCCCCGGATTCCAAACCGCCGCGACCTGCTGCGTCATACCGGCATGGGCTTCGGCTCGCTGGCCCTGGCCCACCTGCTCGCCAGCGAGGGAAGAACCTCACCAGCCAAGCCCGGTGAAAACCTGCCGCTCAACCTGCGGGCCCGCTCGCCCCACCACGCACCTCGTGCCCGCGCCATGATTTCGCTGTTCATGCATGGCGGCCCCTCGCATGTGGACCTGTTTGACCCCAAGCCCGATCTGACAAAAAACAACGGGAAAGACTACCAGGGCGATGTGGGCTTCAGCTTCGTCAACCGCGCCAGCAAGAAGCTCTTTGGCAGTCCCTGGAAATTCGCCCGTCATGGCCAGTGCGGCACCGAGGTGAGCGAGTTGCTGCCTCACACCGCCCGCATTGTCGATGACATCTGCGTCCTCCGCTCGATGCACACCGGGCACAACGGCCATGAGGTATCGATTCGTTACTTCCATGGCGGCATCGCCGGCGTCACCGGCCGACCCACCCTTGGCAGCTGGATTGTCTACGGCCTCGGTAGTGAGTCAGGCAATCTGCCAGCCTATATGGTCTTGTCCGATCCGGAGGGCCATCCGGTGGATGGCACGCACAACTGGTCGAGCGGCTTCATGCCACCCCTGTACCAGGGGACCGTGCTCCGCCCCAAGGAACCGCGCATCCCCAATCTGGTGCCGCCACCCGACATGACGGGCGGAGTGCAGCGCGCCAACCTCAATCTGCTGGCGGAACTGAATCAGCGCCATGCGGCCGCTCATCCCGGCGAGGCTGATCTGGAATCCCGCATCGCCGGTTACGAGCTGGCCAGTCGCATGCAGACCGCCGCCGCCGAAGCCCTCGATGTCTCCGGCGAACCAGCGGAAGTGAAGCGGCTTTATGGCCTCGACCAGGACCCCACCCGCGAGTACGGCACCCGCTGCCTCATCGCCAGACGGTTGGTCGAACGCGGTGTGCGCTTCGTGCAGATGTTCCTCGGCGGTCAGCCCTGGGACACGCACACCAGCATCCGGACAGCCCTGCCCGCCATCTGCAAACGCACCGATCAGCCAGCCGCTGCCCTGGTGACCGACCTGAAACGCCTGGGCCTGCTCGACAGCACCCTGGTGCACTGGGGTGGCGAGATCGGCCGTCTCCCTGTCTGCGAAGGCGCACTCGACAACGCCTCAGGCCGTGATCACAACGGCCAGGGCTTCTCTTGCTGGCTCGCTGGCGGCGGTATCAAGGGTGGCCAGACTCACGGTGCCACCGATGAAGTGGGCCACCGTGCGGTGGAGAAGGTGATGACACCCAACGACTTCCAGGCCACGCTACTGCATTTGCTGGGGCTTGATCACGAGCAGTTGCTCTACCACGCGAATGGCCGACCGGTGCAAATCACCGCAGGCAACAAATGCCGCGTGGTGCGCGAAATCCTGGCGTGATCGCCCCCTTCAGGGCCCGCCATTTTCAAACAGCCTGAGAGTGCAGCGGATGCCGCCCATCTTGTCTGGCCTGGCCGGCAGGTAATCGAACCGGCGCGACTCCACCTCGTGCCAGCCTGGACGATCAGCCATCAGGTCCGTCTGGGGGGCATCAGCATTTTCCTGGCGGAAAACCCAGACACGATCCACTGGTTCCAGCCTGCCCGGTGCTGTTTTCATCCAGTGCACCGGCGCAGCGCGGTGCAACAGGCCCCAGAGGAAGACGCAATCCATCGATTCTGTCCACTGCTCGATCACCACCGGGTCATCACCTGTGGTCCGCATCACCTCAGCCAGGGTCTGCCGTGTCCAGACATAGACCGGATCCCGATAGGGCATGACCATATCCCTGACCAGGCCGCCCAGCCCCACCAGCACCAGCCCGACACCCAGCCCGATGCCCAGCCGACGCTGCAACACCGGTTTGCATCCCGCCAAAAACGCATCGATCCCCAGCCCCGCCAGCAGACAGATCCCCGGTGCCAGCGCCTGGGCCAGACGGCACGATACCCCAAAGGGATAACGCCGCAGGCAACCCGCCACCAGGTTCAGGGCAATGGGGGCCAGCAGCAACAGGGCCAGGCGCCACCTGCCGGTGCGGACCAACGCCCAGGCTCCCATCGCGACCATGGCCGCGGTGAGAATGCTGCCACCCCGCTCGGCCCCCAGGGGATAGGCAACTATCTGTCCGGTGAGGCCCATCAGCACCCACCAGGGCCACAGCAGCAAGGAATCCGGGGGAAATCCTTTGGCCCAGTACCGGTCCATCCCTTCGCGGGTATCCACGCCCGGGGAACCCGTGGCGGATGCCAGCTGGTTTTGACCGATCCACAAAACCAGAGCCGCCGTAAACACTGTGGCGAGGGCCACCAGCACAAAGGCCAACCGCTCGCGCCAGCTTCCCCGCCAGGCAGAATGCAGCACCACCAGATTGGCCGCACCCGCCACAAACAGGCACGGGAACGATCCCAGCAAGGCCACCGGGATGACGCAAGCCAACAGGAGCATGGGCCTCCAGGGGCGCACCGAGGTGAGCACCGCCTGGGCTGGCAGAAGCAGCACCACGGCGAAAAACAGGTCGAAAGAGTAATGCTTGGCCAGGGTAGACATGGAAACAGGCCAGATGGCAACAGCCAGAAGGGCGCTGGCGAAAAATGCGGCCCGCCCCGGCATCAGGCGCCAGGCCAGCCAGGTTTGGCCCAGCATGGCCAGTACCCCAGCCACCAGCGGAAAAAATCGTAGCGCGGCCTCACCATGCCCAGCCACGACATAGGCGCATTTTTGCGCCCACAGCCAGAGAATAGGGGCGATTTGGCAATGGTCGAGGTGGCCGGCCAGATCCAGATAGCTCCGCCCAGGCAGGTTGAGGGCCACCATCACTTCATCCCCCCAAATAGGGAAATGCAAGCAATAGCGTCCCAGCCGCCACAGCAGGCCCACCAGCACAATCACCACCGTCGCCTGCCACCAGGGCAGGGAAGGTTTGGCCGGGCCGGTGCTGCCACCCAGAGATCCCGCCTCAGCGGAAGGGGTGGCTTGAGTTACTTCTTCCAACAGGGTCAGGGCCCTCAATCAGGAAATACATTTTGCCCAAGTGGGTATTTATGCACTCCCGGCGACCAGGACAACCATTCCAAGTTCGGATTATTCTGGTTGCAGTCAAAAGCAGGTCCCCCGGACGAACAAATCCGCAGACCCGGAACACACCAGAATTCCCAATCTATCTAACATTCTCAAATATGCTATATTGGCCATGACGACCGGAAAATCACATTTTCACAGGGAGTAGTTGCATGGCCAGAGGCGAGGAGACCCGCGGACAGGTTGCCAAAACTTTGGCCGGTGCCGATGGCGTCGAGATCAAGGCGACCATTCCCACCAAGCAAATTGCCAGCGCCATGCAGCACTTTGGCCTGCGGGTGGACCGGCGCGAGCGTTATGTGATTTTTTTTGACACCCCCACCACCGATTTGTTCCAGTCGGGCATCATCCTGCGCAGCCGGCGGATTATCGGCGGGGTCCATGACAGCACCCTCAAAATTCGTCCTGTGGATCCCGAAAAGGTGCCGCCCATGTGGCGGGCCCATCCTGGCTTCAAGATCGAAGCCGATGCCAGCGAGAAGGGTATCACCAAATCTGCCTCGCTCACCCTGCCTGTCGGCAAAGGGCTGATCAAGGAGATGCTGGCCGGAAAGGAGCCGATTTCCAGCCTGTTTGGCCCTGACCAACTGGATATGCTGCTGGGTCTCATGGCCCGCAAGGTGGACTTTGCCCTGGTACGGGCCACCACTCCGGTGCGGGCCTGGCGTTGGCGATTCACCCATCCGGGTTGCCCCTGGTCGATGACCGGCGAATTATGGCAGCGGGAAGACGAGGCCCAGCTTTTCGAAGTGTCCGTCAAGGTACCTGTGGTGCAGGCTGCCGCCGGTATCGCCGGCTTTATGGCCTTTTTGGCGGAGATGGGTGCTGAAAGGGATATCGGCCAGCAGGCCAAAACCCGCTGGGTGCTGAACCCGGCCACTGCCCCAAAAATCCAGCAAGCTGAAATGGCCCAGGCCGCCGTGCCAGTGCCCGACGCCAAGCCGGTGGTGGTCGCACCTCCCGCCCCGGCACACCCACCGGGCACGGAATCAGCCAGATCCTCTGACAAAACAGGTCATTCAGAGGCCAAGACAGCGCCCTTCAAACCAGACCGTTCCAGCAAAAAAACAGCGGCGGTCGTAGTCCCGGAGGCAGCCAAAGCCAAAGAATCCAAGAAGGAGAAAAAGGCCCGCAAGGCATTGCAAAAAGAGCAAGCCACCCACGAAAAGCCAGCCAAGGAAAAAAAGAAGTAGTCTGCCCGGGTCACTCCACTCAGTCCCTGCCAGGCAATTGGCCAGGAAGCCACCAGGTCTGCCAGGGATTCATTCCCGCTCGGCCGCTGTACGGCGGCCGAACCGCAGATACAGGGGCGGCAGCAGGAACAGGTTCAGAAGCGTTGAGGTGACCAGGCCACCCAGAATCACCACGGCGAGAGGGTACTCCACTTCATGCCCCGGTTGATGGCCACTGCTGACCAGGGGGAGCAGGGCCAGCCCGGTGGCCAGGGCGGTCATCAGGATGGGGGCCAGGCGTTCTGCCGAGCCGCGCAAAACCAGGCCGGAACCGAATGGCTCTCCCTCGTGGTCCTCCAGGTGACGATAGTGGCTGACCAGCATGATGCCGTTCCTGGCGGCGATCCCCAGCACCGTCACAAAACCCACCAGCGATCCCAGGGAGACCACCCCACCGGTGAGGAAAACACCCACCCCACCACCGATCAGGGCGAACGGCAGGGTGAATGCCACCATGAGGGTCAGCCTCCACGACCCGAAGTCTGAGTAAATGACCAGCAGCACCCCCAGCAGGGCCAGCGCCGCAAAGGCGTACAGTCTCCGGCCCGATGCCTGGCGACTGGCCTCCTCGCCCAGAAACTCCGGGTGGTAGCCCACCTCGAAATCCAGCTCCCTGACTTTCCGTTCCACCTCTTCCGCCACGGCCCCGAGGTCACGACCCTGCACATTGCAGGTCACATCCAGACGGCGGGAGGCGGCTTCGCGCCTGATCTCGTTCGGCATGGGAACCACCAGGATATCCGCCACATCCCGCAGACGGACCTGCGCACCTGCCGGGGTGTCAATGGGCAGGGAACCGAGGGCGGTCAAATCCTCCCGGCAGGAGGGCACCCCCCACACCACCACATCGAACCGTTTCTGGCCCTCGTAAACCTCCCCGACTTTCAATCCCTTGAGGAGGGTGGTGGTCGCCCGGCGGACATGCCCGGGGGTCAGCCCGTACCGCTCCGCCGCCTCGGGCCGGAGCCTGACCTCCACCTGGGGCACCAGGACCTGGGACTCGACCTTGAGATTGGCCACCCCATCGATTCCGCCCATCACCTTCTCGGCCTCCCGGGCTTTGGCCCGGAGCTTCTCCAGGTCTGGGCCGAACAGTCGCACCACGATGCTGTAGCTGGTGCCTGACAGCACCTCCTTGCTGCGCTCCTTGAGGAAGGTTTGCACATCGCAGAACATGCCAGGGTAGCCGTCCATCGCCACCTGGATGCGCCTGAGGGTGGCCGGGTAGTCGATGTCCGGATCGATGCTGATCCAAAGTTCGGTGAAATTCGGGCCATACACCTCATCAGCCACCTCGGCCCGGCCGATGTGCGAGCCAAAATTACGCACCCCGGGGATAGCCCGCAATTCCCGGCTGGCCAGGATCGTCATCCGGTCCATCTCCTCCACCGAGGCACCAGGCTTGGCAATGAAGTGCATGAGGAAGTCAGTCTCCTGGAACTCGGGCAAAAACTCCGAGCCGAAGCGGGTGGCGGCGGCGCCACTAAGCACAAAAGTGGCCAGGACGAACCCCAGCGCCAGGTACGGTCTTGCAATCAGGCCCGGCAGCATCAGCGAGAACCAGCCGCGCAGCCAGTGGGGTAGCGGGGCCTCAGTGGTCCGGCCATGGCCGCTGGTGAGCAGCATGTATGACAGGGCTGGGGTGACCGTCAGGGCGACGAACAGCGAAGCCAGGATGGCCAGGATGTAAGCCAGGGCCAGAGGACGAAAAAATGAACCCGCAATCCCGTCGAGAAAGAAAACCGGCAAGAACAGGAGGATGACAATCATGGTGGCGTAAACAACCGCGCTCCGGACCTCCATGGAGGCGTCAATCACCACCCGGAAAGCCGACTCGGGATTTCCAGCAGCCCGATTTAGCCGCAGCCGCCGGACTATGTTTTCCACATCGATGATGGCATCGTCCACCACCTCGCCCAGGGCGATCACCAGCCCGGCGATCACCATCGTATTGAGGGTGACACCGAAAGCGGTCAGCACGACCACCGCCGACACCAGCGATAATGGTATGGCGGTCAGGCTAATGACGGCCGTCCGCCAGTCGAACAGGAAGAGGACGAGAATCACCACCACCAGGCCGCAGCCAACCAGCAAGGCCCGACTGAGGTTGCCGATGGCCCGCTCGATAAAAGTCGCCGGGCGGAAAATGCCCGCATCCACCGTCACTCCGGCCAGGCCAGGCTCCAGCTCACGCAGCGCGGCCTCAACCTGGCGGGTCACCTCCAGGGTGTTCCCCTCGGGTTGCTTTTCCACGATCAGAAGCAGCCCGGGACCATCGTTGATGATCGCGTCACCGATGGCCGGAGGCGAGCCGAAGCCAACCGTTGCCACATCGCCGATATGGATGGGAGAGTTGCCATGGAAGACAACCACCGCCCGGGCAAGGTCTTCAGGCTCCCTGACCAGCGCCCTGTGTCTGACCGCCAACCGCTGGTTGGGCTTGTCCATGTACCCGCCCGACTCCAGCACCGTGGCATCGGCGGCGGCCCGCACCACCTGGTCGAGTGAGACCCCTTCGGCGCGGAGCCGGTCCGGATCGACCACCACCTGGTACTGCTTGTCCCTTTGACCCCAGATGGCGACATTTGCCACACCCGGGATAGACATCAGTTTGGGCCGGATCGTCCATAGGGCCAGCACAGTCATGTCGCGCTGCGACATCGTTCCGGAAGACAGGCCGATCTTCATCACCCGGCTCAAAGACGAAAGCGGTTGCAGGATGACCGGAGGGCGGGCGACAGTCGGCAACCGCGGCGTCTCCGCAGTCACACGCTCCTGAACGAGTTGGCGAACCTTGTGGATATCGACGCCTTCTTCAAACAGCAGCACGACTGACGACAGGCCCAGGACCGACTTCGAGCGGATTGTTTTCAGACCGGGTGTCCCGTTCAGCGCGTTTTCCAGAGGCACGCTGATCAGACTTTCAACCTCGTCGGTGGACAGGCCAGGCGCCTCGGTCTGCACCTCCACCTTCGGCGGGGCAAACTCCGGGAAGACATCGAGGGGCGCATCACGAACGGTTCGTAGTCCGCATGCGATCAGCAGACCGCTGAGCGCAAGGACCACGACCCGGCTCCGCACCGATGACGAGATGAGCCAACTCAGCACTGGGAACCCCTCCGGAGCGGACTTCCCCGCCTCCCGACTACTTGATGAACCCGGTCTCGGCCCCGAACAACTCCTGGGCTCCGAGAGCCACAATGCTCGCTCCGACAGCCGGCCCGCTAGCCAGAACAGCATCAGGCCCGGCAGTGTGCCGCACCACAACACGGCGGCGTATATAAACCCGCTCGCCAACTTCCTCATACACCCAGGTACCGCCGTTCACATCGAAAACCACCGCCGACCACGGTACAGTCAGGCTCTCCCTGGCATCGGTGAGAGGAATGGTGACCCCGAGCCGTTGGCCAGGCGTGAGGGAGCGGTTCGGGTTCGGGGCCTCGTAGTACATATCGATAGTGGATGACAAAGGGTTGGCGGAGGGGGGCGCTGCCACCGGAGTGGCGGTCAGCATGGGGGAACCGGGCAAGGCGGAAAGCCTGCCGACCCGGGCTGGCTCACCCCGGTCGATCTCCTCGATATCACCCACCGGCAAAGGCACCCGCACCCAGACTGTCGACAGATCGACAATCTCGAATAAGGGCGCTCCGCTATGGACAGTCTGGCCGGGAAGCGCAGAAACGGCCCGAAGGATGCCTTCCCGGGGCGCGCTGATCTGGATCGGGGACGCGGTGCCCGACTCGATATCGCCAACAATTTTTGCAAGCACTTTCTGCCGGGCGCTGGCAGATTCCAGCCCCTTGAGGGCGAGTTCCTGGGCGGCCTGTGCCTCATCGACCAGCTTCTGGCTCCCCACTCCCTCCCGCAAGAGTCGCCGGGTACGGTCAAGAGCGGTCCGGGTGATGTCCACCTGGGTTTTGGCGCTGCCCCCTTGCCCATCCGCCTCGGTCTGGGCCGTGGAGAGAGAAGCCCGGCCATCCGGGGTGAGAAGTGGCAGCAACTGCAGGATAGGCTGGCCAGCTTTGACCGCCTGGCCCACCCGGTAAACCTCAGCGACCGGGGCCTTGAGGAGGCCACCAATCGGAGCGGCCACGAGGATCGATCTGCCCACCGGAATGGCAACCTCACCCCCATACATCCGCACCCTGCGGACCGGTTTCCGTTCGACAGGCACCAGACTCAGGCCCAGCCGCTTCGCCCCTTCAGCGGTCAGTTTCACCGTGTTGAGTTCGTCTTCACGCACCACCCTGGCGACTGTAGCCGCCGGGGCCGCTTTGTCGGCCTTGCTGGTAACCGGCTTGTTGGTGGCCAGCCACCAGGCCCCGGCCCCCACCGCGGCGGCGATGGATAAAGTGAGGAGAAGGGTGGCGATCTTTTGCAGCAGTTTCATTCCGGTTTTCCCTCTGCCGGGGCAGATAGGCCACCGTTTTCCATGGGTGGCAGGGGTTTGGGAGCTGGCAGGTCTGATTTAGGTGGTGGTGCTGGCTGTGCCAGTTCCCGCTCACCCGCTTGAGTCCGGATCGGGCCCTCCGATTCCGTACCGGCGAGCCGCCTGCCCACGCTCCGCTCCAGTTCGGCCCAGAAACGGCGCAGATCAGCCCTGAGCCTGGCCTCCAGCAAATGCGTGTCCAGCAGTTGGCGGGTTGTCTCCAGCACCACGAAGATGGTGATATGCCCTTCCTGATACGCCACCTGCGCCCGGCTGATTGCGGCTTCCACCTCGGGCCGGACTTTGGTCTGGAGCACTGCCAGTTCCGCATGGGCTTGCTGGAACTGGAGATTGCTGCGCTGCACATCCAGGATGATCTGGTAGGCAACCGTCTCCTGGTTGCGCCGGGCCCGTTCCAGCTCTGCTTCAGCCCTGGCGATATTTCCCTGGTTCACATTGAAAACCGGAACCGTGAACCGCAGGCCTGGCCCCAGCTCATGGCCACTTTTTCTGCCGCTGGTTGAATCAATGACGCCCAGCAGGCGTACCCAGCCAATTTTGGCGAAACGCAACCGGGCCAGGGCGGCGTCGACAGCTTCCGCTGCAGCCAGGGCATCCGGACGGTTGGTCATGGCCTCGTCCGTGAGCTCATCCGGGTCGATCTGCAAGGGGCCGGGCGGTTTCAGAGGGTCCAGGGGGAGCGATCCTCGGAGGGGGCCCGTCCCCATCAGGTTCCGCAACCGCTCCTCTGCGACAGGGACATCGAATTCGACCCGGGCCAGGTCTTGCTGGGCCTGAAAGGAGTCGATCCGGGCTGTCGCCGCCTCCGCGAGAGAGATGTCACCCGCTTCCAACCGTTTTTGTGCCAGTTCGGCCACCCGTCCGCGCAGTTTCACCCCTTCCCGGGCCACGCTCAGCCGCGCATGGGCCAGCAGCACATCGGCATACGATTGGCGCACATCACGGATCAGATCCAGCCCGCCCTGAGCCAGCCTGTCGGCAACCCTGGCGGCTTCCCGGGTGGCCGACTTGACCCGGATGGGCCGCAACCACAGGGATTCGAGCGGAAAATCCAGCAGGTATTTGAAGGGTTTGTCGGGTGTGCCGAACAGGTAGATGAATTCTGGATTGGGAAGCAGACCGGCCTGAACCAGGTCACCCCGGGCAACGCCCAGATCAACGAGCAGCTCCTGGAAAGCGGCGTTGTTCCACAGGGCGATGACGATAGCCTCATCCTCAGTGATTCCATCATCAAACGATGCCCCGGGCGGCATGACCAGATGTTCGGGAAGAGCCTGGGCGGGAATGGTTTGGTCGAAACGCTGGCTGAGCTGGGATCCCACGGTGGATCGGTCAGGTGCAGGTGGGGCGGTTTGGCAGCCAACCCCAAGCGCCAGCAAAGCGGCGAGGGCCGGGACAGTCGACAGGTTTCGCCTCCCCAGCACAGCCATTTGGGTGTCCTGTTCCGTTTACCTGAGCCTGCCGGGAATGCGATAAAAAAGGCCGTGCCCGCGCACCGGCAGGATCGATCCAGCCATGGATAGTATCGGAGTTGGCCGGTTGTAGGGTGAGTGGCAATTGTACAGATGAGAGCTGATTTAACTTCCTGAGTGGTGAAATGAATGAAAAGCAAGCCTTTTTCATTGATGAAAAGCTGGTAAATTGCCGGGTGAAACGCAAGGAGCCATGCCATGATGGCCAATCGAGACCCTTGGACTTTCGCCATCATCGGTGCGGCCATGACCGTTCATCGCACACTCGGTCACGGTTTTCTTGAAGCCGTTTATCATGAAGCTCTCGAACACGAATTGGTAGCTTGTGGCATCCCATATCATCGTGAGTTTCCGCTGCCGATTCACTATCGGGGCAAGATCCTTCAGACCAGCTACCGCGTTGATTTTCTTTGTCATGGCAGTATTTTGGTCGAACTCAAGGCCCTCCAAAAACTCTCTGGTATCGAGGAAGCACAAGTCATCCATTACCTGAAAGCATCCGGTATCGAAAAAGCGCTGTTGATCAACTTCGGTGCCCCATCACTGGAATATAAGCGTCTCGCTCTTTCTCTGCGAAAATCTGCGGAGGATAAAGACAATTATCCGCAGATTAACGCAGATTTACCAGAAGACGAACAGATTTAAGCGCCTCCTGCTTTTTCTGCGTTAATCTTGGTAATCTGTGGATCAAAAACCATTATCCGCAGATTTACTCAGATTTTACGAAAAACGAACAGACACCAGGGTCTTCTGCTTTTTCTGCGTTAATCTGCGCAATCTGTGGATCAAAACCATTATCCGCAGATTGCGCAGATTTACGCAGATTTTACGAAAGACGAACAGACACCAAGGTCTTTTGCTTTTTCTGCGTTAATCTGCGTAATCTGCGGATCAAAACCATTATCCGCAGATTGCGCAGATTTTACGAAAAACTAACAGACACCAGGGTCTTCTACTTTTTCTGCGTTAATCTGCGTAATCTGCGGATCAAAACATGCTTTTTTGCTCATATAAAGCTGGCAAAATACCGATAACTACTGATGGTTCCGTTCAGCCAACGGATTTAGCCCCTGCCCAGGATTGCGGGCTTTGCGCCAGTTGTAAGGTCTATCCCCATGCGCTCCATTCTGAAACTCGTCGCGACCGCCCTCATCAGCCGGACCGGGATTCTGGTACTCAACCTGATTCTGACCTTGCTGAGCGTGTCCGTCCTGTTCGATTTGGTTTCCGTGATCATCAGCGGCGACAATATCGACAGCCTGGATGACCTGGTTGGCAATGTTGCCACCATCATGGTCGCTTTCGGGGTCCTGATCGAGGAGCGGCACGAGATCAAAAAGCTGGTTGGCGCGCTCGACCACTCGGGTGAACGCGATTACCTGGATGAGATTTCTATCAAATATGGGGTCCTGTACATCGTTATGGGCCTGTTTATTGAAGTCTTCATTGAGGCAACCAAAATCCCCATACGCTTTTTAGAGGGCGGCCTGGTGGAGCAGGGGCTGGTCATTGTGAGCATTGCCTTATCGTTTGCCGGGTTCTGTGGCAGTATCTTCTTTTCCCGGGAGCTTCTTTTCCCGAAGCACCTGCCGGCCGCAAGTGCCCACTGAGGTTGGGCTGTATCCGCGCACCGCTGGTTCTCAGCGACCAGCGGCTACTTTCTCATGTACGGTATTGTGCAGTTTGCCCGTGAAGGTTTTGCCGTCGATACCCTGGAAGGTGTAAACCACCTCCATGCCCCAGGTGGGGCCAAACCCCTCCAGTTCAAGGGTAACCGTTTTGCCATCGGGCGACAGGGTGGCACCCCGCACGGCGAGCGGATGCTCATCGTAGTGCTTTGAGCCATAATTCGCGGTACGCTTCAGACCCCACACCTTCACGGCCACCTTGTCAGCAGCCACCGATTTCGGCTCAAGGGGTTCCGTGAAGGTGATCTTCAACCCGCTATTTGTCGCCTGCAAGCCGGTGGGCAGGTGCATCGGCTGGCCGGTGGCCCTCAGCCGGTAAAAACCACCCGGATGGGTGGCGTTACCCGCCCAGGCGAACAGGCCGCAGAGGTACAACTGGCCATCCGCCTGGCTGAAACGCCCACGCATGACACCGGTTGGAAAAGCCGGAATGGGCAGTTCCACCATGCCGCCTTGCATCAGGCCTGTGGCGGTTTTTTCATGGGGGACCACAAACACCTTGCCATAGCCATACGACAGGTTCAGCAGGCTGCCGTTCAGCGGCCCCCATTTGCGGCTTTCCACCCACAGCAGTTCGGCTGGTGAACGATCGAAGTCGTTGGTGATCCAGCACAGGGGGGGCACCATGGCATCGTCAGACGGATCGGTCACATCCTGGTAACCGAACATGTTGCCATAGAAACGCGGTTTGCCGCCACTGGCCACATCGGGTGGCGTGATCCAGTTGATGCGATTCTTGGGGTTCCAGTAACCCTCCTGGTCGGTCACCACAAAGGTGCCATCAGGGTTCAGGCACACGCCGTTGGCGGCACGGAAACCATTGGCGATGATTTCGGTCTTTTTTCCATCCTTGCTCACTTTCAGCAGGGTGCCATGATGCGGCACCACCGCTTTCAGGCCGTGGCGGGCCGATTTGGCATAGTAAAAATCACCAGCCTTGTCGGTTTGCAGACCCATGGCAAACTCGTGGAAGTGCTCGGTCACCTGGTGATCCGTGTTCAGGCACTGGTACCAGTCGGTCTCGCCATCGCCGTTGAGATCGTGGAGCACAGTCAACTGGTCCCGACAGGTAACATAAATCCTGCCGTCCACCACTTTCAGCCCCAGAGGCTGGAACATGCCGGTGGCAATGCGCTGCCAGCGCAGTTTGTCGCCCACCGGCTCCACCATCCACACATCCCCATCCCACGAGCAGAGGGCCATGCGGCCATCTGGAAAGAAATCCACACCAGAGAAGCGGGTTTGCGCCAGCCAGGGGTTGGTCTCGGGCGCGCTGAGCAGATCCACAGCGAAGGGCCCATTATCGTTCCCCTTCACCACCATGGTTTCCAGTTTCTGGGGCCAGCGTGATGGGCCTCCCCGGGTGAGAGGCACCAGATCGAGATCACTGGGAGCCAGACTGATGACAGGGGTTGCCTTGCCATCGGTCTGGGTATACAGGCAGAAGCGCAGGGTTTGCTCTCCCGCCGGGATCTTCAAACGCAATTTACCGCCATCAGCCACCCAGGTGACCGGGGAATCGGCAGGGAAAACACCTGCCAGCAGCGGGCCGGCCGAGGGGCCATCGGGGGTGGCGGGCGGCCCGCGCAGCACCCGGGCATCGAGTTTGCTGGTGGACAGATCCCGTACCAGATCCCCCTGGAGGTTGGTTGGCACCCAGCGCCCTGCCAGTTCTTGCCCGTTCATGGCCAGGGCGGCCAAATCACCAGGCACAGACTCGAGGGCTTTCTGATAAAAACGCACTTCCTCCAATTCCCCCTGAAAATAAGACCTGGGCCCGGGAAAATTGCGGGCTCCCAGACCAATGCGGGCTACGCTCCCCTTCAGCCTGCCTTGCGATTTCAGGGTGCCGGCCCCGTCGGCCTTGCCATCGACAAACAGCCTGACAGTACCACTGGGGGGATCGGCCACCACAGCCACCGTGTGCCATTTGCCATCATCCACTTTAGCCCGTGAGGACACCGCACCCACCCAGCCGATATCAAACACCAGGTTCCCGCCACGCACAAACAGCGCCTGGCTATCTGGGGTCCAGTCAGAACCGGGCATGGTCTGGGCGAACAGCGTCCCTCCCACCCGGGTCTTGAACCGGGCCACCACGCTGAACGGTTTGCCGGCCAGATCAAAACGGTCGCCGTCCTTCACTTCCAGGTGAGAGGCACCATCGAAACGCACCGGCCCCGCCGGGGGCTTTTCCTCCAGAGCCGCGGCTGCCAGCCGCACCGCGCCGCCAGGAAGCGGCAGTAGCACCGCCTTGTCAGACGGGTGCTCGGCCACCTGCAGCACCAGGTCATGCTGCCGCGGCCCCACCTGGAAAACCCGGCCAAAAACTGGCGGCTCAGCCGCGCTGGAACCCGGTAGCAAGCGTGGAGATTCCAGCACGGGCGCGCCGCCCACCGTGTAATCGAGCACCACCTGCTGGCCATGCTGGTAAAGCCCCCGGAAGCGGGCCCAGTCCGCCGGTAGCGGGCCATAGCGCTTGTCATCGCGCCCTATAATGCGCGCATTGTCCTGCCACTGACCATCGCGGGGATTGGCCCAGCCCGGCCCCGTTCCATTGGCCAGATCCACGCGCCCCACTAGCCGGGGATGGATACCATGCTCGCCATTGAGCTGGATGCCCCGCCAGTTGATGAAATGGTCGGGCGCGGCACCCTCACCCCTGGGCAGGTCGAGCGCGCTCCAGGCGGCGGCCACACGCAGGGTGTCTTCATCGAAGAGCATCCAGTGGCGTCCACGGGTCACGCCACCCGCACCGGGATCGAGCCGGATGGCGATCCCCTTGTAGGCGAAGTTGTGCCCCTTGCCCGGCACCTCGTAGGTGTGGGTGAGTGTGGTGCCATAATCCATGGCGCTCCACGGTTCGATGCGCGAAGCCGCTGGCCCCCGTGTGTCGCCCTTGGGCAAACGGGCGAGATAGGCACCATCAACAGGCGTGTACTGCGACGGATTCTTGCCTTTGAGATAGGTTTCCCGCAAGTAATGGATCACATCGTACTTCTGCGATGGCACCATCCAGGTCTGCGCGGTCATCTGGCCAAAACCACGGGTGAGTGTCTGGTATAGAGCCAGGGGATCGCTACCGTTTTTGAACTGGCCCTCGGCGAAGCGTAACGAGGTGGGCAGCGAACCCGCCCGGTCCAGGGTGCCGTGGCAGTTGGCGCAGACCCGTTGGTAAATCGCCTCGCCCCGCTGGAAGGAACCATCGTTCCAGTCGCGGACCAACCCCGCATGATCAATCCTTTTCTCGTATTCCGGCAACGCCAGGGTGATGAGGTGGGCGGCCGGCTGCAAGGCCCGGGCCCGCGCGGCACCCCCATCGCGCACTTCCATCAAATAACGGATCAGGTCAAAAAACTGCTGCCGGCTGGCCAACTGGTTCATCTGGCCGGCTGGCATCAGCGATTCGGCCTGCAGTTTCACTTCGGTGATATCGGCAGTCTTCAGGGTCACCTGCTCACCCTGGCGGGCCAGGTCGCGCAGCACCAGTTTGTCAGCGGTGCGCTCCACCAGAATGCCCGCCAACAGCTTGCCGGACTCGGTGGCCACGCTAACGGCTTCGTAGCCCTTACGGATGGTTTTCGATGGCTCCAGCACCGACACCACCAGTTCGGTATCACTCACCCGTTTGTCCAGGGTGGCCAGATCCGGGCCCAGGGGGGAAGGGCGCCCCTCGCCCACACTGTGGCATTTTGAGCAAGCGAGGTAAGGCTGGAAGAAAACCACCGCGCCACGCGCTGGGTCACCCATCTGTTTGGCAAGCTGGGCAAGTTGCCCCGGCGGCAACTGGCGCAGTTCCGCATCCAGCCCCTGGGCTGCAACCGGCACGGTGCCGACGACAGCCAGCAGGGCAATCAGAGCCAACAGGGCACAACGGGCATTCATGGCCAATTCTCGCTGGGGAGGGACATGAAACCAGTTTACTAGGTTCCCGAAAGAATTGCCGGGAAAGCAGGGCCCTGGTCATCTGCCAACTCATGGCATCCCCCTGGGCTGACTCAGGGCCACTCCCCTGGGGGCTGCGGGAAGGTGGATCGTATAAACGATTCCGTGCGAGGGAGTCTAGCCGGCGCCAATAAAGTGATAGCGCTTGCCTTCCACATCCCCCAAGGGGCGCAACAAGATAGCCCAAGACAAGGCGAAGCGTCGCCCTGGATTACAGGGCCAACCAGCCAACCCAATTTCAAAAATTCTGAATCTCTCTTGAAAAACTTGCCCGCTGCAATTACATGAATACAGCCTGAATAAAAACCGGTTTTATTATGAAAAACCGTGAAGATGAAAAATTTTTCGTGGCATGGAATGCCCTGAAAACGGATGGAATTACAGCAAGCTGGCGGGTATAGCTGCAGTTTTTCGAAGTACTCAAGTGCCATTCCAGCATGGGGTTACGGCTGGAAAACACGCCCGGCAACCCCGGTGGCACCCAGGATGGGAAAAAGCCCACCGCAGTCGCCCGACGGGAGCCCATGGAAGGCAAACGCAACCTGGTGTCATCCCGGAGGCTACCATCAACCTGTTAAATTGTCTGACTGGTACAGGCAACCGCTTTCTTGTACGAGTTGGGTTGCACGGGTCATTTTTTTTCCGGTACATTCGTTTTTTTCCTGGTACATCCCATGCTCTTTTCAAGAGTGTTCTATCCGTCTGCTGGGGCAGCCCTCGTCCTGCTGTCGGGCCTGGCAGGAGCAGGACGCGCCGATCTGGTCATCGATTCAACCCCTGGATCGAATAATAATGACCAAAGAAGCAGAATAAGTGGCTCTAGTCTTGCTGGAACTGCCGTAGTCTTTACGACAGGGGCTTCATCTGTCTGGGACCTGGATTCCATTTCCATGTACTTCAGTGCTGGGTCAACCACTGCTCTACAAATTTACAGTGGCGGAACCATGAAGGTGCACACTTATCAGGTGAATGGTGCGGCGATCACCGCAGCAAATTTCATGGGTAAAAGTAGCACAAGTACTGCTTTTAACTCTTTTAATACCGCTCCATCTTTTGATATCGAAGGCTTGGCAGATTTGGCAGCCCAGGCGACTTATTTACTGGGTATGGATGCGCGTAGCTCAGTGACTGGCGGTAGTTTCCTGAAGTTGAATTCTATTGATTCAGGAGCCCCCACCACCCCCAATGGCTGGGTGGCTTCCTCTGGATACAGCTATTCTACCCTCTTTGGGACCAGCACCCCAACTGTTACTGCAGCAACTCCAGCAAGCACAGGTTTTGGTTTTGCTTTGATCGCTACGGCGGTGCCCGAGCCAGGCACGATGCGGCTGGGGTCCATCGCTGGTGCTGGTGGGGCGGCCGCCTGGCCAGGGCAGAGGCTGCCCGGGCGCAGGAGGAGTGCCTCCACGGCTGAAACCCTGTTTTTTCCGCACGGCTCTCCGTGATGGCGTTGCGACTTGAGACAATCGGGACTGGTTTTGACTGTAGAAGTGATTTCTCGCGCTGGCAAAGTAATGACCCACCGGACCGGGCGCCTTATTGGAGAAAGTACCATGCTGTTTCGTCAACACAACCGGCCCCTGTGCCCGCTCTGCCATTCTACCCGGGTTCAGGTATCCGCATCCCAGCCGGGTGACCTGCTGGCACGCCTTTTTTTCCGGCACCTGGTGCGCTGTCGGGCCTGTTCCCACCGTTTCGCCACCTGGTACAAGGTCAGCCCTGAAGATGGCGACCATTTCAGCACCCAATCCACCACTCCCAGGTAGACCAGACGGCCTGACGGTTCTCAATCGAGCTGAAAAGCCTCTCCCTGGGTGAAGGCCCGTTTCGGCTTGCCCTGACGATACAGATGCACCTGGCCTGGCCCCAGTACCAGCGCCCCGCCACGATGCACCACCAGCGCCGTCGCCTCATCGATACCCACCCCTAAAAAGGCTGGTTGTTCCCGGATGAACAGCTCCATATCGGCAAAGCGCTGGCGTTGCGCAAAATGCTGGTCAATGCCCACCCCGGGTAAAAAGGCCAGGCCACGGTCATAGCCTGGCACCAGGATCTCGCGATTGCCCAACGGGCCACCCCGGCACAGATAGTCCCCCACGATGGTGGCACCCGCTGAACTGCCGCCGATCACCCCGCCGCGTGCCAGCACACCGCGCATCGCCTCGAGGGCTTTGGTTCCCTCATAGGCATCGACAAATCGCCACTGCCGGCCACCGCCAAACCAGACACCCTTCGCCTCGCCCAACACTTTCACATATTCCGGCGAATCCACTTCCGCACGCTTCACCCCGGGTAGCGATCGCACATTCTTCGCCCCGGCGCGCTTGAAGAAACTTCCGGCCTGCCGCGCCTCCCTGTCGCTGTCGCCTGGCTCGCCGGCGGTGGGCAGCACCACAATCAAGGCCTCCTTGCCACCCGCCAGTTCCATGAATTTCTCCACCACCTCAGGCACCATACCACCCCCACCCACAGCCACGATTGATCCATTCTCCAGCGCGGGCTTGCCGCTGGGGCTGGGTGGCTGGTTGATCGCCATGCGCCACAGGCGCACCAGGTCGTCTTTGCCGGCATCACCCGCTTTCAGCTGCAGGTCGCGCACCTCTTTGCCGTTGTGGCTCCAGACTGCCCGCACCTCACCAGTGCCTGTCACCGCCAGCAAACGCTGGTTCACTACCAAGGCGGTGCCCTCATCGATTGCCAAACCCAGCAACCCCGGATTGGTGCGGACGGCGTTCCTCAATCTGGCTTCGTGTTTTCGCGCCATGAAATGCTGATCCATGATTACCCGTGGCAGCAGGTCCCAGCCAACCCCCATCACCGGTTCATCCGGTTTTTTTTCCTGGGAGGCAATCATGATCTTGCACAAAATGGCTGCGCCCGCCGAAGTGCCACCCACCACACCGCCACGCTTCAGGACCGCCCGTAATGCTTTCTCCACCGGAGTGCCCTGGTACAGTTCCGCCAGACGGCTTTGCTGCCCTCCGCCAATCCACACCGCCTGGGCATCCTCCAGCACCTGGGCGGCCTCTGGCTTCAGGGCATCCTGCCGGGTGGCGCAGTCGAGCACGCTGGCTTCCGGAAAATCTCCAGCCCACTCCAGGGCGGCCTCTTGGCGCGGTTTGCCCGGGCCTGATACGCTTGCCGAGGGAATGACCACCAGCTTGCCGGTTCCTTTTTTCCCCTCGGCAACAAAGTAATCGCGAGCCGCCCTGGGGACACCCCCACCACCCACCATCACCAGGCTGCCCCTGGGCACCAGCGCCACAAAATCTTGCCCGGACAAAGCTGAAGAGGGGGGGGCTGCCGGAACTTCGCGGGAAGTCATGACAAAAAATACGAGCCAGCCAAGAAGCCGTCTGATGCGTGCCATGAAGAAAATTCCTCCGCGCCCCTGGCGCCTGACCGGTGAAAAAACCTGCAATTCAACTGACAAACAACGATTTTTCAATATCCGCAAAAGCCTTGAACTCCAGCGCATTGCCAGTGGGGTCCAGGAAGAACAGGGTTTTTTGTTCTCCGGGCAAGCCGGCAAACCGGGTGTAGGGTTCCACCACAAATTCCCTCACAAAACTCCTGAGCCGTTTCTCCAGGACCTCCCAGTCTGGAATTGTCAGCACCACCCCATAATGCGGCACCGGTATCCCATGCCCGTCCACCGGGTTGTAATGATGCTTCACCTTGCCTTCCTTGCCGATGGCCGGATCCAGGTGGACAACAAACTGGTGCCCAAATAAATTGAAATCAATCCATGTGGGTGCGCTACGCCCCTCGGGCAATCCCATCCATTCACCATAAAATTGCCGGGCTTCGGGAATATCCCGCACCGGAATCGCCACATGAAACGGGGTCAACACTGCCATCCTGATGCTCCTGGCACTCTGGCTGATGATACCCGCAAACACTGCTGCCTAGAATAAGGTATCTTTGGAGAAAACCCATGCCGATCCTTCGCCTGAAAACCAACCTGCGCTGCAAGGCCTGCGTCGTCAAAATCACCCCCGTCTTCGATGCAGCGGCAGGTATCACCCACTGGTCTGCCGACATCGATTCACCGGACAAGGTGCTGACGGTGGAGGGACCAGAGATCACCCGTGCCCAGGTGGAAAACCTGCTCCGGCTGCTGGATTACGAAATACTGGCGGTCCTGAATGATCAGCCCGCGCCGGGCGAATCGGCTGGCGACAAACCGACCACCTACTACCCGCTGTTCCTGGTCCTCGCTTACCTGGCAGGTGGTAGCCTCCTGCTGGAGGCTGGCATGATCCACACCGGTGGTGCCTGGAACTCGATGCGGTTGATGCGTCATTTTATGGCCGGCTTCTTTTTGATCTTCAGTTTCTTCAAACTGCTGAACCTGCAAGCCTTCGCCGATGCCTACGAAGGCTACGACATTGTCGCCCGCCGGTGGCCTTTCTGGGGTATGTTATACCCCTGGGTGGAACTGGGTTTGGGCATCAGCTACCTGGCGCATTTTCTGCCGGTGGCCACTTATGCCATCACCCTGCTGGTAATGAGCGTCAGCAGTATCGGTGTGGTGCAAACTGTTCTGGCCAGGCGCACCATCCGCTGCGCCTGCCTGGGCACGGTTTTCAATCTCCCCATGTCCACCGTCACCATCGTGGAAGACCTGCTGATGGTGGCGATGGCGGCAGGGATGCTGTGGATGACATGGGGATAACCCCATGTCCAGCGGCTCCATCGTGGAAGACCCGCCGATAGATCAGGCGAGGATGGCGAATGACGCCGCTTCCCTGCCATCTGTCGATGCGACCCGCCAAGGTTCTGGCCCCCGGAAGCCTTTTATTTTCAAACCACCTCCCACCCCTGGCGATATTCCTTGCCCAGGTACCGGTTGGCATCAGCCCGATTGGTCACGGTGCCGGTATCCGGGTTGTAGTCGATGGTGGCTCCCACCCGGTGGGCGATATTACCCAGCAGCACCAGTTCGGTGAACGGTCCGGCGTAACCAAAGTTGCTCCCGGTGCGGCTGCCGGTTTTACAGGCCTCGATCCACTGGCGGTGATGACCCGGTGACTTGGGAAGATACGCCTCCGGCCCCTTGAAGTCCTTGAACTTCTCCTCGGGCAGCAGCCGGGGCATCAGGTCGTGCTGGATGGCGATACGCCCGGCATCACCCACGAACAGCGAACCGTTCATGGGCAAATCACGGGCGATGTCCGCCGGGGCCCGGGTTTCCCCCTCGTACCAGTGAACCTTCACCGGCGGCAGCTTGCCCCGCACCCCAAATTCCAGAACCGTGTGCATCCATTTGGGCGCACTGAACGGATGGGCGGGCGGGGCCTCCGAAGTCACTTTCACCGGCCCCGACGGAACTCCCAGGTCCAAAGCCCAAAAAACGGGATCCATCAGATGGATGGCCATATCACCAATCGCCCCGCAGCCAAAATCCCACCAACCGCGCCATTTGAACGGCACATAGGCGCTGTGGTAGTCGCGCTGGGCGGCCGGCCCCAGCCACAAGTCCCAATCGAGGTGTGCAGGTACCTTCTGCGCCATCGTCGGCCTGGCCATGCCCTGGGGCCACCAGCGCCCGGGGCGGTCAGTGATCACATGCACCTCCCGCACCGGCCCGATCGCGCCCGACTGGATCAGCTCCACCAGCCGGATGTAACCGGGGTGCTCATGGTTCTGGGTGCCCATCTGGGTGGCCAGCTTCTTCCCTGCCGCCAGCCTGGTGATCAGCCGGGCCTCCTCCACAGTGTGGGTGAGCGGCTTCTCGCAATAGACATGCAGGCTCCTGCGCAGGGCCCGCGCGGTCGCAGGGGCATGGTGATGGTCGGGGGTGCCGATCACCACGGCTTCCAGATCTTTCTGCTCGAGCAGTTGGCGGTAATCGGCATACTTGCGGGCCCCGGGATGCCTGGCCCCGGCGGCACCGAGAGCGCCGCTGTCCACATCACAGAGGGCGACGATATTCTCGCTCGCCACCCCTTCCAGGTCGCCGGCACCCCGGCCGCCCACGCCAATGGCGCCGATGTTCAGTTTGCCACCCGCGCCCGCCACCCGCCGGTAGCTGCTGGCTGGCAAGGCACCCGCCAGCACGCCTCCGGCAAGCGTTGCCACCACAAATCCGCGCCGTCCCATCTGTCTGGCCATGAATCACCCTCCTTTTACCTGATTACCGACTCAATATCTACGAATTAGGTTGTTTTACCTGCCCTGATCCGTGATCCTGCCGCCCTGGAATGCCCGCACCAGTTTGCCGGTGGCGATCTCCCAGAGCCGTACCTCACCATCGAAGCTCCCAGTGGCGACCAGGCCCGTGCCCAGGTGGCCATCCACCGCGATGACCCGGCCAGTGTGTCCCTTCAGTTCGCGAACCAGTTTCAGCGTGCCCAGGTCGTATTGGCGAGCCAAACCATCGCCGCAAGCGGCGAACAGTTGCTGGCCAACCACAGCCAGATGATATACCCCATGGGGAGCGTTGTGGTACAGGTAGCGGGTATGGCCGGCTTTGGAAAACCGTTCCTCCATATCACTGGCCGAACCATTTTCGGCCCGGGCCTTCGCGGGCTCCCAGGCCCGGATCGCCTTCCCCTCGCCCGCTGAAAACAGCCGGGCTCCATCCCCGGCAAAAGCCAGACAGAAGACCTGATGGCGGCCGTTCTCCTCGCCAAACTGCAATTTGTGGCCGTTGTAGGTGGTGTAAAGCGCCCCGGTTGCCGCCTCCAGCACCTTGATCGTGAAATCCCGCCCGCCGGTGGCCACCCACCGGTCATCAGCGCTGAAGCCGCAAGCTGTGACAAAATCAGCATGCAGTTGCGACCGCCACAGGGGTTTGCCATCAGCGAGACGGAAAGTGCGAACCGACCGGTCCGCCGCGGTGGCAACCACGGTCTGGCTGTCATGGCTGAGAGCAAGGGCCAGCACACTGTCCTCGCAGGTGGCCAGCAGGCGATGCGGCCGCTGCCCCAGCGGATCCACCAGCAACAGTTCGCCATAGTCGCCCGGACTGCCACCCCCCACCAGCAAATGCTTGCCATCCCGGCTGTAGGCCATGGCCATGATCCGCTCAGGCAACCGCTGCAAACGCCGAATCAGCACACCGCTGACGGGGTTCCACACGGTCACCTCGTTCCGCCCGGCCACCGCCAGTTCGCGGCCATCCGGCTGGAAAGCCAGGGCCTGCACTGGTATCGCCAGACGGTACACCCCGGGTGGATCAGGGTGGAGCCGGGGCGGCAGTTGTGATTTAAAAGAACCCCTGGGGTCGGCGCCATCAAACTGAGCCCCGGCAGTGATCCAGCGACGCACCAGGGCCACTTCGCGCGCCGACAGGGCCTCGTCTTCTTGTGGCATGCGGGTGGTGGTGTCATCATCCACCAGACGCTTGAACAGTTCGGATTCATCCGGCTTGCCAGGGACAATGGCCGCCGAGCCCGAGGCACCCGCCAGCCGCAGGTACTGATAAGTGTGCAGGCGGTAGTCCCCCTCGGCCTTGATGGGCCCATGACAGCCCGCGCAGCGGCGCACCAGAATGGGCGCCACATCCGCCATAAAGCCCGACTCGGTGGCGGACACCAGCCGCCCCCCTGCCAGCACCAGTACGATTCCCGCCAGGGGTAGAATCGAGCGTGTCATTCTTCCTCCCGTTGTTCCGGCCAGGCATCAATGCTGGAAGAGAAATTCCCGCAGATTGAGCACAGCCCAGACCAGATCCTGCAAAGCCTCGGCCCGGTTCTGTTTCGCCCGGATGAAAGCCAGCAATTTGCCGCGTTCCGCAGGAGATGGCAAGCGACACAAAGCGCTCAGGTACAGCTCCTCCACCAGCAGGTTGTCGTCTGGCAACCCGGCATACACGCCGCCGCCCGCACGAGTTCGCGCCGAGACCAGGGCGCCATTGAGGATCTGCAAAGCCTGATCCAGGGTTGGCTCGCTGGTGCGCTCGCAAGAGCAGGGGCTTTCGCGCCTGGGCTGACCGAAGGCCTGCAAGAATTCGCTCTGCTCGGGGATATAGCGCTGGGTGTGGTAGTCAGCGCGCAGCTCAAGTTGGCGCAACTCCAGCCGCAGTTGCGCGATGCGCGGCACTGTCACCTCGTGCGCCTCCACCACCAGTCGCCGTTGGGCGGGAGTCCACTGTTCAGGGGGTGTTGCCACCAGTTCGGCCACCAGGCTGCCAGCCTGGCCCGGTGGCTGGCCGTTGAAGCTCGCCAGCCTGAAATAGAATCCTGAATAGCCACCTGCGCCGATCACCTTGACCAGCAGGGTGTGGGCGCCCACGGGCAGGTCCACCTCCAGCTTGTCCTGATCCGGGGCAATCCCCCGGGGCTGCGGTTTGTCGATCACCAGCTTGCCATCGAGCCACACCCGCAAGCCATCGTCACTGCCAAAGGTCATCACCGCCTTGCCGGCCTGGCAGTTATGAATCTGACGGGTCACATACTGCGCCCCGGCAAGGCGCGGACTAAACTCATGGGATTTGCCATCCACCCATTCGGGGTGTCGCGACCAGCGCAACCCACCCGGCAAGGGACCGGCCAGATCCAGGGATTTTTCGGGCGGATAAGCGGTGCGGGTAGCTGTGGCGTAGTCTGGCTCGGGGAACGGCCCGGCATGCCACCAGGCTGACTGCCGGCAGCCGGTTTCATTCGGCCCTTCCAACGGCTCCGGTAACTGCGCCCGGATCCAGCCTGGCCGTTCCCCGGCCAGCTTCCCTTCCAGCTCTGCCAATTCGCTTCGCCGGGCTTCTTCAGACCCGCGCGATTCCTCCACCGGCTTCAAGGTGCGTGTCGCATAGCCGATAGCGTCTTGCAACTGCTCGGCGGAGAGCCGCCGCACGGTGTGATGCGAAAATAGCGTGGCATCGTTGGCGTTCAATGGCAGGGCGGCCGACGAGCGCTGGTAGGTAGCACTTTGGCAGATCTGCCGAATCAGGTGCTTGCGATCGAAGCCGGTCCGCTCGAACTCACCCGCCAGCCAGTCGAGCAACTCGGGATTGCTGGGTGGATTGGTGGAACGGAAATCATCCACCGGGTGGACAATACCCCGGGCCAGCAATCCAGCCCAGAGCCGGTTGGCTTCCACCCGGGCGAAGTAAGCGTTGCCGGGCCGGGCAAGCCAGGCGGCGAACTGGTCTCTTCGACTATCCCCCGGTGGGACACCAGACAGCGGCCTGACAACAGCATTGCTGGCACCCCATGGCGCCATCACCTTGCTGGAGACCGGATGGATCACCTCACCCGCTGGCGCCACCGCCAGTTGGCCATTGGCCCGGTCGACCCGGGCAAAAACAGCGGCGATGCGGTAATAATCGTCCTGGGTCCAGTTCTCAAACGGATGGTTGTGGCATTTGGCGCAATTGATCCGCGAGCCCATGAACAGTTGCGCTGTGGTCTCGGCGGCATCCTCGTTTTTGGGTATGGCCGCTAGAAAGTTCGTGGCACCCACCTGCCGGGTATCACCCAGCGCCGTCAGCATTGCGCAGACAAACTGGTCGAAAGGCTGGTTCTCCCGCAACGACTTGGCCAGCCATTGGGCAAACAGTTCGGCCCGCCCTTCTTTCATGGTTTCGCGGTTGAGGCGCATCAGGTCGGCGGTTTTGCCGGCCCAGAATCGGGCGAATTCATCCGAGGCGAGCAGGGTATCGATCAGGGTGTCGCGCTTGCCTGCCCCCTTGTCGGCCAGAAAGGCCCTGGCTTGCACGGCAGTGGGCAGCAGGCCCGTCAGGTCGAGATGAATCCGTCTGAGGAAAGTGGCATCGTCACAGGGTGGACTGGGCGGCACTTGCATCTGCCTGAGTTTGGCATGCACCAGCTGGTCGATACGGTTGCGTTCCGGCGGGTTGTTCCAGACAAAGCCAGCCACCTGCTCTTCCACGGTGAAATAGACCGATTCAACAAAATCGAGATAGCGCACCGTCACCGCGCTCAGCCCCCGCCTCAGACCGGTCACCAAACCAGACCCATCCACCGTGGCCACTTCCTGGTTGGTGGAGGCGAAGGTGGCGATGGGTGTCACATCACGCACCTGCCCGTCGCTGAAATGGGCCAGCACACTCACTTGCTGACCGGGGCTGGGCAGGCGCAGTACCCGGGAGCCCGCCGGATAGACCACAATTTTGGCACAGGTGGCGGCGTTGGCGGCATCGGGCCGGGCCCCCTCACCGATCCAGTCGCGCAATACGGAGTAGGCAATGTCGGTCTTGCGCAGTTTTTTGCCGCCCACATGGGTGACTTGCAACAGCGGCTTTTTCAGTAGCAGGCTGTCGATGGGTTCCAGAGGTTCGACACGCCGGCCCTGTCCGCCATGGATCAGCGATTCCGCATCGATGCGCGGGGCGTAAGCCAGCATGGACAAGGCAAAGCCACCTTTGCCCTCGGGTGCGCCATGGCATGAGCCGGCATTGCAACCCTGCCGGGTCAGCACCGCCAGCACTTCGGCATGGAAGCGTACCGGATCAGGTTTGGCCTGGTTGGCGACCTCGATGGGGACCAGGACGCGCAAACCGCCAGCGCTGACAATCAGCCGGGTGGCGCCATCAGCCACCGGCAGCAGCACAGCTCCATCCAGACGGGCCACGCCGGTTTTTTCGAGGGCGTAGGCCGCTGCGCGGCTGAGATCCCTCTGTTGGCCATCGGCATAGTAGCCTGTGACCACCAACCGGACGCGCGCCCTGACCGACGAGAGTACCACCGTGGCAGGATAAACGGTTATTTTTTCCGGTTTGGCCAGCCCCACCGGCGTGTCAGCCATGGCGTGAATGGCAGCAAACAACAAGACTGCCAGACAGGGCAGCCAACGCCTGAAGCCCGCCCGGCCCGGTGCGGGAACCTGCATGCCGGGTTCGGCCAAAGCCTGTGTCCACGCGCAGTCGATCACGGGCCGCGCCATCACATCACCTCGGGGATCGGGTTGCCATTTTTGGCAAGCATGATCGGCCGGTTGGCAGGGGTGAAGACCGGCCTGGAGCGGTCGATCCCCAGCTTCTCATAGACTGTCGCGGCATAGTCATCAAGGGTGTAGGCTATCGGACTGGTGATATAGCCACCCTCGCTGTCTGTTGAACCAATCACCTGTCCGCCGGGAACCCCGGCGCCAGCCATGGCGATGGAGAAGGCATGAGTCCAGTGGTCGCGCCCCTTGCGCTCGTTGATCCTGGGAGTGCGGCCAAATTCGGTCACCAGGCAGACCAGAGTCTCAGCGAGCAGGCCGCGATCGTGCAGGTCACCCAACAGGGCCGAAAAGGCCTGGTCGGTGCTGCCCATCATTGGCCAGGTGCCGATACCCCAGCGCCCGGCACCAGCGCCACCGCCCCGGATCTCGGTGGATCCCTTCGAGTAGATGAAGTCGTGATGGTCCCAGTTCATGTTCGATCCACCGGGGAATTCGCCCGCTGGCGGTTCGCGACAATCGAGGGTGACAAAGCGCACACCCGATTCGATCAGCTTGCGGCCCACCAGATAGCATTGGCCACGATGGCCCAGGCCGTAGCGTTCGCGCAGCCCCATCGGCTCGATCGCCAGATCGAAAGCGCGACGCGTGGCGGCGTTGGTGAGCATATCCTCCGCCTGGTCGCGCAGGGCCACCAGCGCCTGCGTGTCCGCCGCCTGGACACCGGGTATGCCCAGATCGAGCGTGCCGAGCAGGTCGGTCCGGTCTTTGAAGCGGCGCTCGTCAAGCCCCAGCAAGCCAAGGTTTGGCACCGTCCAGCCCGGACGATTCGGCTGGCCACGGGTCTTGAAGCATTTGTGGGCGGGTGGCAAGAAACCGACAGTTGACACATCGAGTTCCCGGTTGGTGACCTCGCCGGTGCCAGGCACCATGATATAGCCCGGCAGATGGCGCGCCATGGTGCCCAGACGCAGGGATACCACCGAACCGATATCGGGCATTTCCTCAGGGCCGCCAGGCGTTTCCCCCGATAGGACATACTGCCCACCTTTCGGGTGGGAATTACTGATGCCGGGGGTGGGCTGGGTCATGCAGCGGATGATGGCCAGCTTGTCGATATGCTCCGCGGTTCTGGTCAGCAAACTGGTCAACTGGATGCCCGGCACCCGCGTGCGGATCGGCCGGAAGGGGCTGGCATGCTCGCTCGGCATGTCTGGTTTGGGGTCGAAGGTGTCGATATGCGACAAGCCGCCCTGCTCGAAGAGCACCAGAACCCGTTTCGCCCGGGCAGGGCGGCCCGATGCCACCCCAGGGCCGGGAATTGCCAGCGACGATAAACCAGCCACGCCCAATCCGATGAAATTGCGGCGGTTGACGGGCATGACAGGCACCTAAAGGCGGGACGCAAACAAGCAGGAGGCATCAGGTCGCGGGTGGGTCTGGTCACCACACCGTGATTTTCCTCAGGCTGATTGTCATTTTTCGAGGTGGATTTGTCAATAGCCGGCCAGATAACGGTCGAGGAAACAAAAAATATGCATCCAGATGGATTATTGCGCCCAGGTACAACGGGACGATATGAGGCGGCAAGACGGGGGCAGGATGGCATGACTGCCGGCAACTCGCTGGATATCAGCTTCCCAGACTCTTTTGACCACACCGGTAGCCATACTCGTATTGAACACCGACACGATAGAGAAAATCGTCGTAATCCTTTGGGCCCTTGTAATAGATTCTCGGTCGCGGGATGAGGTAGCCGCTGGAAGACCGGCGATGGGACAAACAGGAGGTATCATTACGCCCAGCCATGCGATCCAGCCGGATATTGAACCAGAAACTCACCTCTTTCATCGCCTCACGGTTATCCTCCATGTCCACCCGGGTGGCGACCGTGTTTTTCTCGATATCTTGCAGCCTTTTCCGATTGCTATACTGAAAAACGCTGCCAAATATGGTTTCAACAATGCGGGTGAGATTGCCCAGCTTGGGCAGGACCGTCTCCTCGGCGAGTGATGCGGCCAATTCAACCGGCCACAGGTCGATGGCCCCACCGGTGTACCATTTGCCGTCCACACAGGTCGGCACCAGTAAATGCGGCTCGGCAATAGATGCTTTCAAGCCGTCTGCGACCAGGTTTTCCGTCTCGACCGAAACAGGACAGGCTATCGAACAACGCGGATAACGCGTTGCGACCGGTGAGTTGAAGCCCTCGAGAAAGGCACCCGTCAACGCGTCGGTGAACCAGGTTTCGGTGAACAGCTTGCGGCCTGGCCGAAGGGCATTCCCCTTCGTGTAGTCCATTCTTCCGGCAATCAGGATGATTCGGGGACCCTTGGCCCGCGTGGGAAAGGGGATATTGAAACTGTTGTTTTCCGCGGGCGGCGGCAACGATGCCAGCGGTCTGGCAAACAGGTCGGGTGTCAGGGGGGCCAGGCCGTATTTCCGGGGAAACCAGCGCACCAACTGGGCAAGATAGGGGGCGGGACGAGCCTCCTCAATAGTCACCGAGTTGAGGAAATCAAAAAACTCTTCTGATTCAAGGTATTTCAGGCGTTCAGCTTTATCCGGATACGCCGCAATGATGGCGGCGGCCACAGCCCCGCCACTGGTGGCAATAATCAGGTCTGGTTCGCAATGATTATCAACAGCCGCATCATACAGGCCAATATAAGCTGTGAAATCCAGCGCCAACCCTGAAAAAATCATGGCCCGCTTAAAAGGTTTGCCGGTCGGTTCTTCCCAGGCAGCACTGGCACAATCGGGTATTATTATTTCACAAGCGAAGCAAAGTAATAAAAACATGCCTGTTTTTATATTTACATACATTGCTTTATTCCGTTTTAAACAATGACCCGATTCTCCTCCTCTTTTTTCGGACCGTACCCTCGGCACAGCGACACAAACTGTTCCATGCCATAGCTTTGGGTGATCCCAACGGTTGCAGAAACGCCACACATCTCCCAGTTGGCACAAATGGCAGGGTCACCCGACGAACTGTGGCGTCAGGCGCCGTGGTAGTCGAGGTCTTCCATCAGGAGGGCATGCTTGTTGATGAAGTCGCGCCTGGGCTCCACCTTTTCGCCCATCAGGGTGCGGAACATCTCCTCGGCCTCGGCCGCATCCTCCAGCTTCACCTGCATGAGGGTGCGCTTGGCGGGGTCGAGCGTGGTGTCCCACAATTCCTCGGGGTCCATCTCGCCCAGTCCTTTGAACCGGGTGATGGTCATACCCTTTTCGCCCATGCGGCGGATCTCCTGCACCAGCTCGCGCAGGCTGGTGAGCGGCTTGCGGTTGTCGCCGGCGATCAGCACCAGCCTGGGGGCGGGTTCGCGGCCGGCGATACTGGCCGGTGACACCAGGTCGGAGATTTCCATTTCCAGCCCGCCGAGTTTATCGAGGGCCTTGTTGATGTCGTGGACCTCATGGATCTCCTGGCAGTAGAAGATGTCGGCGCCACTGGAGCCAGCATCGCCCACGACCAGCTCGCGGCCCAGCCTGGTCTGCATCTCCTCGCGCCAGGCGGCGGCCTGAGCGCGGCTATGCACCCAGATCTCCTGCCCGGCGGCCAGGGCTTTGAAGGCGGGCAGGCCGTCTTTGGTGCGTTTGGTGAGGAAGGCGCCCAGATTCAGGCCGCGTTTCTCCAGCAGCACCAAAGACTCCTCCAGGGAGGAGGCAAAGCGCATCAGCCCGGTCAGCTTTTCACCACTCACCAGCGAGGGGGCTCCCCCCAGTTTCTGATGCACCTCGAGGGTGGCTTCCCGCAGGCCCCGCTCGATCAGTTCCCTGGCCATTTCCTCACGGGTGGCCACAAAACGGGACTGTTTGCGCTGCACCACCTTGTACAGAGGGGGACGGGCGACAAAGATATGGCCCTGCACCACCAGGTGGGTCATCTGCCGGTAGAAGAAGGTGAGCAGCAGGGTGCGGATATGCTGGCCGTCAACATCGGCATCGGTCATGATGATGATGCGGTTGTAGCGCAGCCGGTCTTTCACCGCCGGATATTCGGACTCGTTGCCAATGTCCACGCCTATGGCGGAGATGAGCGAGCTGATTTCCTGGTTGTTGATCAGGTTCTCCAGCCGGGCCTTCTCCACATTGAGTGGCTTGCCCCGCAGAGGTAGCACGGCCTGCACGCGGCGGTCGCGCCCGGCCTCCGCCGAGCCACCGGCCGAATCTCCCTCCACCAGGAAAAGTTCACTCTCGGCCGGGTCACGGCTAGTGCAATCAAACAGCTTGCCGGGCAGGCCACCGCCCCCGAGGATGCTGCGCCGCTCCTTCAGCGACTTGCGGGCCTTGGCGGCGGCCTCGCGGGCCTCCGCGGCCAGCAACACCTTGCGCATGATGCGAGCCGCGTCTTTGGGATGCTCCTCCAGGAAGGTGGAGATTTCATCCACCATGGCCCGCTCCACCGCCCCTTCCACATCGCTGTTAAGTAGCCGGATCTTGTTCTGGCTCTCGAACTGCGGCTCGGGGTGACCGATGGAGATCACCGCCGTCACGCCCTCGCGGAAGTCATCACCGATGGGCTTCACATTCTTGAAAAGATCCTGCTTGTCGCCATAGCGTGACAGGCTGCGGGTGAGGGCGGACCGGAAGCCGGTGAGATGGGTACCGCCCACGGGGTTGTAGGCATTGTTGGCGTAGCAGCGGACGCGCTCGTCCTCGCTAGTGGTGAACTGGAGGGCCACCTCGACCTTGATCTGATCCATCTGCTTGTTGATGGAAATGGGGGCATGGATAACCTCCTCGTTCCGGTTCAGCCAGATGACATACTCGGTGACGCCGCCCTCGTAGCAGTAGGTCTCATCCCTGGTTGTCCGCAGATCCTTGAGATGAAACTTGAGGCTGCGGTTGAGGAAGGCCAGTTCACGCAGCCTGTTTTCCAGGGTGTCAAAATCGAATTTCAGATCACCAAAAATCTCCGGATCAGGTTTGAAGTGAACCTGCGTGCCCGTGCCCTTGGCCGGCCCCAGATCCTGCACCTCGGTGACTGCCCGGCCCTTCTCATAGCGCTGCATGTGGGCGCGGTTGTCCCGGCGCACCTCGGCCTCGGTCCAGCAAGACAACGCGGTGACGGCCTTGGCACCCATCCCATGCAGGCCGGCGCTGGTGCGGTAGGTGTTCTTGTCGAATTTGGCACCCGCCCCCACCGTGGTCATCACCACCTCGAGAGTGGGCTTGCCGGCGGTGGGATGGATATCCACCGGAATGCCGCGCCCGTCGTCGCGGACCAGCACGGAATTGTCGACATCAATCTGCACATGGACCACCTTGCAGTGACCCGCCAGATGCTCATCGACCGAATTGTAGACCAGTTCGTACACCAGGTGGTGCAGACCAGTGGTGGATATGTCACCAATGTACACTCCGGGACGGCGACGGATATGGTCGGCGTCGCGCAACACCTGCACCGAGGCGCCATCGTAATCACCCGACATGTGGTTGGCATCGTCCAGCGGGGTGGTGCCTTCGTTGGGGAATTCGGTTTTGGACTGGTCGGGCTTGGGCTGGCTGGTCATGGATTCTTTCCTTCGCTGGTGTGGTTGACGCCCCGTTGCCTCAACCAGGCTGTCTTTGGCTTGTCTTCGGAAGTTGCTTTTTTGCCTGTCTTTGGCTTGCCATCCGCTACCGGGCCGGATTTCTGACTGGCCGCCGGTTTTTTGCCAGCGGCACCTTTGCCGGAGGCCGCCCTGGGGGGTGGCGCATCCGCCAGGTTACGGAAGCGTAGTCGCTGGATCTCGGGCGTGGGGTGGGCCTGACGCAGGGCCGCCAGCAGGGGCGCCTTGTGGAAACCCGAAAACTCGGCCAGCGCCGCCGAGCCGCGCACCCACACCTCGAGCGAACCCTTCGTCAGCTTGCCGGGCGTCACCAGCGAACACAGGGCCGGTCCTGCCACCTGACGCACCGCGTCGCTGACAGCCCTCTCCAGCGCCGAGCGCTCTGTGCGGCTGCCCCAGCCACGCGCCACGAACAGTTGCGCCAAAATATCACCCAGCGACTCCGGGCCAGGGTGGGGCTTATCAATGCGAACTCCCAGCCGTCGCAGTTGGGCACTTGTCTGGGCACTCATTCGTTTACCGGTGTCGGGCCGCTTGTCGGGGGTCATGTGAGTGGCATGATCAGGTACTGATAATCATCCCCAACCCGGATCAGGGCGGGACGCGTCCCGTCGGCCAGTTCGATCTCCAGGGAAGTGGTGGGCGGCACCTGCTTGAGCATGTCGAGGAGGTACTGCGGGTTGTAAAAAGTCTCGATGACCGGGCCTGAATACTCGAGGGGCAGCTCCACTTTGCTGCGGCCCGAATTGGGGTTGCGAGCCGACAGCGTGAGCTGCCCTGGGCCGAAGTGGAAGCTGAGACGGCGGGTCTCATCGTCGATCATGACGGCTGCCTGCCGGATCGCCGCCATGAAAGCGCCGGCGTGCAACGGGATGCGGGCGACAATATCCTCGCGTTTGGGCATCACCGCGCGGTATTCGGGAAAGCGCCCCTCCACCAGCAGGGTGGTCAGGGTAACCCGCGCGGTGCGGAAAGCGGCCTGCCGCGACTGGAGACTTAGCTGGACCACTTCCTCATCGTCGGGCAGGCATCGTTCGAGGGTCATCATGGCGCGGGATGGCACCACCACGGCCTGCGTTTTTTTTCGGGGCATCCGCGGACCAGTCGCCATTGCCAGGCGTCGTCCATCGGTCGCCACCAGACGCACCTCGCCATCGGCACCAGCCTCCCACAGCACACCTGTCATGCTGTAGCGGGCCACCTCGGTGGCGCAGGCGAAGGCGGTCCGCCGCACCATTTCCTTCAGCGGCCCGGCAACAAGCTCCAGAGGCTCTTCCCAAGGCAATTCGGGCGGCTCAGGGAACTGGGCGGGATCTTCCACAGGCATCACATATTCGAGTGAACCGCCGCGCAGTATCACCTCGGTGCTATTGGCCTCCAGCTCCATCTCGGGCACCCGGGCCTCACGCAGGATTGCCAGCAACCGACCAGCCGGCAGCAAAGCCACGCCGGGGTCCTCAATGGTCATTCCAGCCACTTCCACACGCAGACCCAGTTCCAGGTCTGTGGCGAACAAAGTGGCCCGGCCTGGTCCGGCCGTCAGCTTCAGGTTCTTCAGCACCGGTTTGATATCCCGCGTTGGCAGAACCATCGATGCCATCTGGCACGCCTGAAACAAACCTTCCCGCTGACAGATCAACTTCATGTGCCTGATCACTCCCACCTGTGCCTGATCACTTCCAATTGTACCTGGTGCGACCTTCTGTCAGTCCTGGGCTCTTCCGAGTCTCTTCTTCTTCACAGCATTTCTCTGGTCCAATGTTCTTCCAGGTCTCTTCTTCTTCTTCATAGGATTCTTTTTATTACTTCTTGGTGATGATGATTCTAACAGGTCCGGCCCTGAAAACACAGGTGGGGTTTCAGGGCATAAGTCCTTGAATGATCAGAATTTACAAATCGTCGGTAAATAGGGGAAAAGTTGTCTATAAGCCGCGTTTGGCTGAAGGATGCTGAATGCGGCTGTCGGCAAACGGGTCAGGGGGTGGACTTCAGCCGTCGCCACCCGTCAGGGTTTGTCGGCTTCCAGACAGCTTATCCCTCCCCCTCTGAAGGATGTCCCAGTCCTCGGCAGTGTCACAATCATGCCAACAGCAATCGGTCTCCAGCGCCTCCAGCTGCATCAGGCCAGACAGCTCCGCCAGCAAGCCATCAGCCCGGGGCCGGCCCTGCCGCAACAGTTCCAGGGCCCGCTCACCCAGGGTACTGGGATAGACCGCCAGCAGCGGATTGGCCCAGCCAGCCTGGCGGACACAGGCAGCGCCATCCCCGGCGGTTGCCAGCAGGGCCTGGATGGCTGCCAGGTTGAGGTGGGGCAGGTCACAGGGGAGCACACAGACCCGCTGACACCAGGGTCTGAGTGCCTCCAGGCCAGCGGCGATGCCGGCGAGTGGCCCCAGGCCCGGTGCGTGGTCGATTGCCACAGCGGGGCTGGGATAGACCAGGGGGGCAGAGGACCAGATGGGCATTGGCTGGCCCGGGGCGATGGCTATTGCCAAAGGGTAACAGCCTGCCTGGTGGAGCAGAGCCACGGTGCGTTCCAGCAGAGTCAGGCCATCGGGCCCGCGCAGAAAGGCTTTGGGGCGGCCCATACGGCGACTGGTGCCGCCACACAGCACCAAACCGCCTATGCCAGATCTGGTGGCCAAAACTTCCCCTTACTTGTCCATTTCGCCATAGCAACTGGCATCAACTCGCCCATGCCAGACTGGTGGCCCAGGAATGGGCACCGGTCACAGGGGTGGCAGTCCCCATAACTGGATGGGAAGGGCGCGGATATGTTGCTCATTTTCCAGCTTGGCGGGTACCAGGGTGGTGCCATTGGGCTGCCAAATCATTGCCCAGGTGCGGTTGGTCCTTTGAATAGCCTCGTTGGCAGACTTGCGTGACGCATCGAGCTTGGCAACATAGTCGCAAATACCCTCCTGGGTGGAGAATTCCTGTCGCAGCATTTTGCTGCCAGCGAGATTGCAATCAGGCACCGGCATCCCCAGGGTGTAAAGCTGGTCTGAGACGGTCTTGGTAGCGGGTTTCGTGGTCTTGGGGGGTGCCTTGTCTCCCTCCCTGGCGGTTTTTTCCGGGTCGTAGCCGGGGCGGATGCCAGCCAGCAGGCGGCGGGCGTTGTTTTTCGCTTCGGTATCTTTGGCACCGTACACGAACAGGGCCTGCACGCGGTTTTTTCCACGATTCAGGGTGGTTTCACGCAGCCACCGGTCGCTCGGCACGGTCTGGCCCAGGATACCGGGTTTGTAACTCAGCCAGATGCCGGCCAGGAGGTCGTTGCCTTCGGGTGGATTGGTTTTGGTGATGCGCTCGTTCTGGATGATCCTGGGGTTGCGGAAGACATTGCCAACCTGAAGCATGGGGCCGCTTGTGGCTATCTCCACGCGCTTGCGACTGAACTCGCTGGCCATCCACAGCGAGGCCAGCGGGCAGGCGTCTCCTTCCGCCACCACATACAGGCTGGAGGAATTGCACTCCCCCTTGTCATTGCGCTCATCCAGGTACATTTTGGCGGCGGCAATATCGTTCACCAGGGTGAAAAAGTACTTGGCCGGGAAGGTGGCAGCATTGATGGAAGTGGCGCGGCGGCTTGCCAGGTTGGAGGGGTTGAGCACCCGGTTGTGCGGGTTGCCCGGCATGCCGGTGAGCGGATCGTCGGTCAGGCTCCAGAACTCGGGGGCGACCGAGCGGCTTTCGCCATGACCACGGAAGTCGAATGTCAGGACAGAATGGCCCTTTTCCTGCAGGGCGACAGCCAGATTGGCCCAGCCATCCTGGCTGGAAAACCCGGTCTTGAGCTGGTGAAGGAACAGGAAGGTATCGCCTTTTTTCCCCAGGCTTCCCGGGTAAAAGTTCCCCTCGAGGGTCACCCCGTCGACCGTGTTGAATTTGACGCGGTCTGGTTTTGGGGTGTCAGCGAGGATGCGGCACTGGCCAAAAGGCGCGGTGAGTCCCAAAGAAACCAGCGTCTGCAGATGATGGCGACGGTTCATGGCTCTGTTCCCCTGACACAATGGACAAGCACAACAATATCCCGGCAACCAGCGATTATACACCGTAAACAGGGGAGAATGAAAGGATTGCCCCTATTTGTTGGACAGCGAGCCCAGCGAATAGTTCCGTTTACCCTTGCGGAGCAGGATATGCCTGCCAAAAAGCAGATCTTCCACCGTCAAAACCCGTTGAGCCTGCTCGCGTGGCACAGTCTGGTTGTTGATGGCGACACCACCCCCCTCGATATCCTTGCGCGCCTGCCCCTTGCTGCTGGCCAGACCGGCCGCCATCAGCGCCTCCACCAAAGGCAGGCCCTCCATCAGGGGGGGGAGCGCGAACGCCGGGATTTCTCCGGCCAGGTCGGCGAAGGTGCCCTCCGACAAACCCTCCAGGCCACCGCCAAACAAGACCCGTGTGGCTTTCTCGGCCTCCAGGCGAGCCCCCTCGCCGTGCAGCAGATCGGTCATGGCCCGCGCCAGGGCGGTGTGCGCTTCGCGTCCCTCGGGACGGCTGGCATGGGTTGCCTCAAGGGCGCTGATTTCCGCATGGCTGAGGAAAGTGAAAAATTTCAGCAGGCGGACCACATCGCGGTCATCCACCCGGATCCAGAACTGGTAAAAGCGGTAGACGCTGGTGTGCGCCGGGTCGAGCCAAATGGCACCGGCGACAGTTTTGCCGAATTTGCTGCCATCGGCGTTGGTCAGCAGCGGCAGGGTGAGCCCATAGGCCTCGCCCGCCCCCTTTTTGCGGATGAGGTCGATACCGGCGGTGATATTGCCCCACTGGTCAGTACCGCCAATCTGCAACAAGCAGTTATTTTTGGATTTCAGGTGGTAGAAATCATAGGCCTGAAGAAGCATGTATGAGAATTCGGTATAGCTGATGCCTGTGTCGCGGTCTTCCAGGCGGGCCCGCACCGATTCCTTGGCCAGCATGGCGTTGACGCTGAACAGTTTGCCGACATCGCGCAGGAAATCGAGGAAACTGAAAGGGGCGATCCAGGTGTTGTTGTCGAGCAGCAGGGCCGGTTCGGCGCCGGTGAAATCGAGCAGCAGGCCCAACTGGGCGCGCACACCGGCCACATTGCGGGCCAGCGCCGCAGGATCCAGCAGGGTGCGCTCGGCCGATTTGCCCGAGGGGTCGCCAATCATGCCGGTGGCGCCGCCGGCCAGGGCGATGGGGCGGTGGCCGGCCAACTGGAATCTTCGCAGGGTGATCAGGGGGATCAGGCTGCCCACATGGAGGCTGTCGGCGGTGGGATCGAAGCCGCAGTAAAGGGTGATGGGGCCGAGGGCGAGCCGTTCGGCCAGCTCGGCCGGGTGAGTGGAATCAGCGATCAGTCCGCGCCAGGCCAGATCTTCCAGCAATGTGTCCGCCACCGTGTCGATCTCCCACTCCGCCAATCTGGCTGGGCGGACGCATTGCCACCCGCCAATATGGGCCTAAGAAAAGCCATGTCGGCCACGCTTAGCATAACCATCCGGGGCATTTTGCCCCGCCAGCGCGTTGCGCTGATCGGTTTTGGGCTAATCGCGGCCATTTGACAAGGATACCCCATGGACTTGGCCAGTCGCATCCGCGACATCCCGGATTTCCCGAAACCTGGCATTCTTTTCAAGGATATCTCGCCACTTTTGGCTGATCCCCAGGCTTTGGCCCATGTCATCGACCTGCTGGCGGAGCCGTTTTTGCCGGGCGGTACGGGGGGGGCCATCGATGTGGTGGCCGCCGCTGAGGCCCGTGGCTTCATTTTTGCCGCCCCGGTGGCTTTGCGGCTGAAGAAGCCGCTGGTGCTGTTGCGCAAGCCGAACAAGCTGCCGCACACCACCCATTCGGTGCGCTACGACCTGGAATATGGCCAGGCCGAGCTGCACATGCACACCGACGCACTCGCCCCGGGCCAGCGGGTGCTGTTGCTCGACGATGTGCTGGCCACAGGTGGTACCATGCTGGCTGCGGCTGAACTGGTTCGGCTGGCTGGTGCCGTGGTGGCAGCCTATTCGTTTGTGATCGAGTTGTCGTTTTTGGAGGGGCGCGCCAGACTGGCGCCCCATGCTGTGCATACCCTGTTGCGGTATTGATGGCTGTGTTGCCACAGTGCGAATTTTAGTGAGTGACTTGGGAAAACGGAAAAAGAATCATGACTGATCCAACAGGTGAACCATCCCGCGTGCTGAAACTGGGCCTGCCCGCTGGCAGCCTGCAGGTGGCCACCGCCGAGCTGTTCCGCAAAGCGGGCTACAAGGTCTCTTTCGGCGAGCGCAGCTATTACCCGGCCATCGATGACCCGGAGATCCAGTGCACGCTCCTGCGAGCCCAGGAGATGCCACGCTATGTGCAGGACGGCCTGCTCGACTGCGGCCTCACCGGGCACGACTGGGTGCTGGAGAACGAGGCCCGCGTTGTCGAGCTGACCGAGCTGGTGTTCAGCAAGGTCAGCCGCCGGCCGGTGCGCTGGGTGCTGGCGGTGCCGGAGGATTCACCCATCCGCGGGCCCAAGGATCTGGAGGGCAAACGCATCGCCACCGAGGTGGTGTCGATCACCAGGCGCTGGCTGGACAGCCACGGCGTGAAGGCGAATGTGGAGTTCAGCTGGGGTGCCACCGAGGTGAAGCCACCCCGCCTGGCGGATGCCATCGTCGAGGTGACGGAGACGGGCAGTTCGCTGCGGGCGAACAACCTGCGGATCGTGGAGGAGCTGATGCAGAGCACGCCGCGCTTCATCGCCAATCCCGCCGCGCTGGACAATCCCTTCAAAAAGCGCAAGATGGAGGATCTGGTGATGATGCTCAAGGGGGCCATGGCCGCCGAGGGCAAGGTAGGCCTGATGATGAATGTGCCGCGGGCCAGGCTGGAGGCGGTGCTGCGGGTTCTGCCGGCCTTGCAGACGCCCACCATCAGTTCCCTGTCCGACCCCGACTGGGTGGATGTGAACACAATTCTGGCGGAGAATCAGGTCCGTGATCTGGTGCCGCCGCTCCGGCAGGCGGGTGCCCGCGGTATTGTCGAATACCCGATCAACAAGATCATCGAATGAGTGGTCACAGGGGGAGAAAAGCATGATGAAGTCCATGATTTGGCTGGCTGCGCTGGCGGTGGTTATTCTGGCGGTTGGCCCTGCGGGGGCTGATGAAAGTCTCGGTGGGCAGTGGCACGGCAACTGGACCAGTTCGGCCAATGGCCATACCGGCCCGCTCCATGCGCGCATTGTCAGCGAGGGAGGCAACACGGTGGTGGTGCACTTCCGGGGCCGTTTTGCGAAAGTGGTGCCGTTTGTTTACCGGAGCCAAATGACGGTGGTGTCGGTGGACGCCGATGGCACCCACCTGCGGGGGAGTCAGCGCCTGCCCCTTTTTGGCACCTTCACCACCAGTGCCACGGTGAAGGATGGCCAGTTCCACGCGGTGTTTCAGGCTGCCCGGGACAGTGGCGAATTCCACATGACCCAGGTGGGAAAATAGCTTGCCGGTCGGTCTGGATGGATTTTTTATCTGGCCCCCACCGCCAGGTGGGGTGTGACTGGGGCCGACGGGGCCCAAAGGTTTTTTGCAGGCGCCGGTCAATGCTGCCACCAGAGGATTGTATCCCATGGTGGCGCTTTTCCCAGTGTCAACAGACGCGCATTCGGTGCATGGAACGCACTTCACCCCATTCCATGGGGTGGATAGCTGAATATCGACTGACTTAGTCGTTGTTTACCAGGGTGTTCCCCCATGGTAAAAGAAAAGCCTTCCGCACCAACCCGGGCGCCCCAGGGATTCAGGCAAATGAGCAACAACGATTCGACATCAGACCCTGATGAGCCCAAGGTTTCATGCAACGCAATAGTCTGCGAATTCCCCACCTTTCCATGCGACACCCCCTTTAAGTGGTTAGAGTCTTTTTTTGGAAAAAGTAAAATGATTCTGGACCCGGAGGCGGGTGTGATTTATTTCAAAAAATGCTTTGTACCCTATGGTTATTTACCAAGAAGGATCCGTGGATGGTATGCATGCGAGCTGTCCGATATCCAAAGCATTCTTTTCAAAGCCATAAGTGGAAGTAAGTATATGGCTATTGACACGGTACATGGCAAAGTCATGCTTATAAGTTGTAGCACGGACGAAGCTTGCCGCATCGAATTATATCTGAAAGAATATATTCGTTGTCAGGAAAAGGAATCACCGTTAAGCCGATTAAAAAAAAATGCCATCGGATTAGTATTCATTGATGAATTGGAAGGGGGGTTTGGCTATGTAAAAGGTCTTTTTCTTGTGCTCATGTTTTTTTACGGCCTTTTATTTTCCATCAAATTATTGACTAACAATTCTGATGATTCCGGTCTCTCCCTGACTGTTTTCGGATTACTAGGGGGTATTACTGGTTGGCTTGGAGGAGCATTGATATGCTATTTTTTGTTGATCTTGTTGCCAGAAAAAATAACCAAATCACGCACAAGGTTTGGTTGTATATTGCTTTTACTGGCTGTTTGGCCTGTATGGATTTATTTACTTTATCTAATGCTAGAAATGCTAAAATGGGTAATTAACATTATACCCCAGGATGATCAGGTTTTTTGGTTTTGGCGGATTGCTGTCGTTGGTCTCATCGTCGCACTGGGTTGTAGCGTTCTCATCCGCAGCATTTTTCGCTATCGGCGAGCAGTCACAGAATCCCTGCAGGGCAGCGAACTGTCCGGCCCTGAAAACCAGCAACCCGACAAAAAGCCCGAGGAACTTCTTGCGGATATTTCATCATCGGCTGGGGAAAATCCATCCGCACAGTGGTCGGAAAATGAATAACCGGACGGGTGATCAACAGATGCTATGAATCCAGTCCATGTGTCGTTGTTTACCAGGGTGTTCCCCCATGGTAAAAGAAAAGCCTTCCGCACCAACCCGGGCGCCCCAGGGATTCAGGCAAATGAGCAACAACGATCCGGCATCAGACCCTGATGAGCCCAAGGTTTCGGCCAGCGCAATAGTCTGCGAATTCCCCACAGTTCCATCCTCAGAGAAGTGGATAGCGTCTTTTTTTGGAAAAAGTAAAATGATTCTGGACCCGGAGGCGGGTGTGATTTATTTCAAAAAATGCTTTGTACCCTATGGTTTTTTAACCAGAAAGATCCGTGGATGGTATGCATGCGAGTTGTCCGATATCCAAAGCATTCTTCTCGCAGTTCCAATGCGTGGTAAAGGCGACTATTCTACGACACATGAATATTTAATGAAGCATGGAGAATGGGTCATATGTATTGACACAGTACATGGCAAAGTCGAGTGGATAACTTGTATGATGAATGACGAAACCTGGCGGGTTGGAAAATATCTGGAAGAATACATTCGTTGCCAGGAAAAGGAATCACCGTTAAGCCGATTAAAAACAACGAGCGCCGACTTTTTAACTTGGGCTGATGTGAGAACGGGGAATTTTGCCCCATTCGTAAAAATGTTTTTTTTTGCGTTCATGTCTATATACGGGATGGTATTACCCAGCAGATGGTCGACAGACAATTCAGGTCTCTCCCTGACTGTTTTCGGATTGTTAGGGGGTTTTATTGGTTGGTTTGTGGGATTATTGATTTACTATTTTTTGTTGAACTTGTTACCAAAAAATATAACCAAATCACCCGTAAAGCTTAGTTGCCTATTGCTTTTAATTGCTCTTGGGCCTCCTTTATTTTATCTAATGCTGCCTATGGCTACTGAAATAGCTACCGAAGTTTATGTGATGCTTATATCGCCGTTAATCGTGACGCCAGAAGATCAGGTTTTTTGGTTTTCGGTGATTGGTGTCGCTGGTCTCATCGTCGCACTGGGTTGTGGCGTTCTCATCCGCACCATTTCTCGCTATCGGCGAGCAGTCACAGAATCACTGCAGGCCGGCGAAATGTCCGGCCTTGAAAACCAGCAACCCGATAAAAAACCCGATGAGCTTCTTGCGGATATTTCATCATCGGCTATGGAAAATACCTCCGGGGAGTGGTCGGAAAAAGAATAGCAGACGGGTGGTCAACCGATGCAAATGCATCCATATCCACCTGCCCGTGCAGCTCGGCGTAGCCCCACCCGTCCAGCCATTTCCGGTTACATCGCTACGGCGGTCACCGTGATGTGAACAGGGCTATCACGGGTGGTGGCGGGACGGTAGATTCCGCTGCCAGAAAACTCAAAAAAAGCTGTGCCAGCGGCCCCCATCACGGGCAGCGGTCCCGGGTGGTTGTACATCAGCTGAACGGTTGCCACCCCTGCATCGTCGGTCGTTACAGTTTTTTGGATTGGGCCCACATTGCCCATAACATTCAAAGTAAAACTAATGCGCACTCTCCGGAGAGGGATCCTGGCGGAGCCAACCTGGGCAAAAAATCGCGCCTTCACGGTGAGCATGTCACCATTTTTTATCTGGGGAATTTGCGACCCAACCACACCGGCGGATGCAGCCTTACCATTGATGGTAATGTGATCCATTCCTGTTCGCACCGACGTCGCCGCAAACTGCGCATGAACCGTTGCGGCACCCCACAGGGCGATTGCCAGACCCAGAAGGGCCTTGGCAATTATTTTCCCCACAGCGGTGGCACCCTGGCTGGTTGTGTGTCGGTATTCAGTGAGCATGGTGAATCTCCATCCCGGGGCCGCTGCAAGAGGCGCCTGAGCGAACCGGGTGATCATTTTTTGGGCAACAGTTAAGCAGAAAAGCTGGACTGCCTATCCATGATACCGGGAACCACTGCCAAATGTCAAAAGACTGGACACAAGATTCTCTAACAGGTAGCCTGGATGCCTCATGCTAGCAAGGCGTCCACCTGCTCTTGCAGCTCGGCATTATCCAGCCCCACCGCCAAATCCTCCACCAGGGAGCGCAAAGCATTGATATGCTGCAGCAGGGGCTCAATGGTAGCTTGGTCGCCGGCCCGGAGGGCGGCTGCCAGTGCCGTTATTTCCTGATGACTCATGATAAAAACCCTCGCAAGAATGCATTGTTCTGGACCTTGAAAATCCCCCCAACCCGCTGCGGCAAACCCCCACCGGGCCAGGCAGGTTTTCGGCCCGGGTTTATTGTTTTTCCAGGTCTACGGGGCGGGGCAGGTCTTCCAGGCGGTCGATGCCAAAAAGTTGCAGGAAAGCGGGCGTGGTGCGGTAGGCTGTGTCACGCGCGCCTTCCCCCCGTATTATGCCCAGCTTTGTCAATTGCCGGAGCATGGGGGTGCAGTCGCTGCCGCGCATGGCGTCGATCTCGCCCCGCTTGACCGGCTGGCGGTAGGCGACAATTGCCAGGGTCTCCAGCAATGCCCCTTCCAGACGCAGCGTGGGGACATTGCCCCGCAGCCTTTCGGCCAGGCCCCGGTGCGATGGATTCAGCCGGGCCTGCCAGCCACTGCCCTGACGAACGATGCGGTAGGGCCTTTTTTGCGCCTGGTAGCGCTCGTTGATCCGGTGGATGCACTGGCTCATTTCTGTGGCCTGGGAACCGGGCAACAACTCCAGCAGCCTGGCTTCGCCAAGCGGCGGCCCTCCCAAAAACAGCAGCGCCTCCACCAGCACCAGCAGGGGGGGCGGTTCATCATCGCGGGGAGTGGGAGCCGCTGCCGGGATGGCCGGTTTTTTGCGGGGCGATAACCCGGGGACTGGTGCGGGGACGGCCGGCACCTCCTGGACAGGCTCCTCTTCGGCTGCCGCCGGTTGTTGCTGTTGCAAGGCTTCCATCGCCGTCGCCAGATCCATGCCATCAAACCCGTCGGGCATGGCCCAGGCGCTGAAGCCGGCGGCATCCGGGGCGGGGTCAGTCATGGGGTAGCCCAAAAATGCCCGTGATGGCAGTGCCCAGCCACAGCACCGCGAAGATCCAGGCCAGCACACGGTGGACGCGCTTGCGGCGGTAGCCGGTGTAGAGCATCACCGGCATCAGCAGCGCCGAGGGGATGGCGAAACAGAGGTGAATACGCAGCCGCAGCCGCAAGTCCGGGTCGTCGCGGATCCAGTCATAAATACCCGGATTGACCAGGCGCAGCACCACCTCAAAACCCACCAGGGTGATCACAACCGCCGCAAAAAAGACCAGATTGATGCGACCATGCAAGCGTACCCTGCCCGCCAGCAGGGCCACGGCTGAGGCCGCCAGCAGCAGGGAAGCGGTGGCCACTGCAACTTTCAGCGCCAGGATCAACCCTGGCCCGGTGATTTCCATTCCCTGTATACCCTAAACTTCCTGTTTTGCCCGGCTGTGTGGGCGAACATTCTGCAAGAGGGTATCGTAGGGGGGAATAAGCCCAAAACGGAAGGCAAACCGTGGCGGGGTGGTTGCGTGGCGGGGGAATACCGCCTGCTAGAATCAACCAGCAAGCCGTTCCGGTTTCAGGAATCACCACCGCAGGGTCTGGAAAACATGCCGCGCAAGCCATCGCACCTCATGCCCCGTCCGGCTTTCACTCTCATGGAGCTGTTGCTGGTGGTGGCCATTCTGGCTGTCCTGATAGGCTTGCTGCTGCCGGCGGTGCAGAAGGTGCGCGAGCGGGCCAACCAGGTGGCGTGCCAGTCGCACCTGGGGCAGATCGGCCTGGGTCTGGGGCAATACTCCCTGGCAAATGAGGGCCTGCCGGCGGGTTTCCAGTCCAAAGTGGTCAATGGCCAGGAAACCGGGCCGGGCTGGGGCTGGGCTACCGAACTGCTCCCCTGGGTGGATCAGGGCGTGGTGGATCAAAAAATCGACCGGTCGGTGAGCCCCCTGGATGTCAAAAACGAGCCTTTTCGCAAGCACAAGATCAAGATATATCTCTGCTCATCGGATCCGGGGCCGGAATACTGGGATATCCAGTTGCCCCAGCCATCTGTCCAGCCGGGCGCCCCGGCGGAGGAGCCCTGGGGAGCTTTCCAGCAGTCCACCGAGATGATTCCGAGCCGCTATATTGGGTTGTGCGGCACCACGCCGGTCGACAAGCCGGGCAACGGGCTGCTCTACCGCAATTCCCGGGTGCGGCCGCGGGATATCGACGACGGCGAGAGCCATACCCTGCTGGTGGCGGAAAAAGCCAGTTGGGTGAGCACAGCGGTGTGGCATGGCATGCTGCCGGGGGTAGAGGTGCAACCCTCCACCGTGCGGGCCCCCGGCCTGGGTGGCGCGGGCCCTCATTACGATGGGCAAGAGCACAATGCCGAACGCAAGGCGCACCCGGCGGCCTGGGCGATCAGCAGGGTGGACCAGCCACTCGACTCCCAGCCCCAGCCGGTCGATGGGCTGGGTTCCTCGCACAGTGCCGGCATGAATGCGGTGTTTGCCGATGGCCATGTGCAGATCATCAACACCAAGGCGGCGCTGGCAGTTTTGCAGGCTCTGGCCACCCGGGCGGGTGGCGAGTTGGTGGACGACTGAGTAGCCGCCTGGCCGCAATGGTGGAAAGTCGCCGCCAGATCGTGCTTGCCGGCGCTCGTGGTCTGGTTTCTAATCAGCTTCCCGCAAAAGTCTGGAAACCTGCCCATGTATCGCCCGATCCCCAGCCTGATTTTCCCCAGCCTGATACTTGTCAGCCTGCTGGCGAGCTGTCCGGCGGCTCGGGCAGCCGCGCTTCCCCCTGTGCTGGGGCAGCGCTGTGTCGGCTGCCATGGGCCAACCCGGCAAAAAGGCGGCCTGCGTCTCGATAGTCTGGGGGCCGTTGCTCGGGGTAGCGATTCAGGGGCAGTGTGGGCCACCGACAAGCCCGCCGCCAGCATGTTGCTGGCGCGGGTGCGCGCGACAGACGCCGAGCGCATGCCCCCCACCGGCCCGCCTCTCACTCCCGCCGAGGTGGCCCAGTTGGCCGGCTGGCTGGAGGGCAAGCCCTGGCAGCACCTGGAACAGGCCCAGTCGAGCAGTCACTGGGCTTTCCAGCCAGTGCGTGATTTGGGGCCCCCGGTGGTGGACAACCCGGCCTGGTCGCGCTCACCCATCGACCGGTTTGTTTTCGCGGCGATGCGCCAGCAGGGTCTGAGCCCTTCGGCCCGGGCGGACCAGCGCGTGCTGATCCGCCGACTCACTCTTGATCTGACCGGCCTGCCACCCACGCCGGCGGAAGTGACTGCATTTGAGAACGACAACGCTGCCGATGCCTACGAGCGCCTGGTTGACCGGCTGCTGGCATCACCCCGGTATGGGGAGCGCTGGGCCAGGCATTGGCTCGATGTGGCCCGCTTTGCCGAGAGCAACGGTTTTGAGACCAACACCGCCCGCCCCAATGCCTGGCGCTACCGCGACTGGGTGATCGGGGCGCTGAACAGCGACATGCCCTACGACCAGTTCCTGAAGCGGCAACTGGCGGGG
>QWOS01000001.1 GCA_003669555.1 Planctomycetota bacterium | reverse complement strand
GCAGTCTTCCGAAAAGGATCAAACCGATCCTTTTGAAAACTGGCATCATAAAGTGCTATCACACTTCTGCCACACTTAAAATGTTTCACCTACTCGACTTAAATCAACGAGGACGACGGGGCTCGAACCCGCAACCTCCGGCGTGACAGGCCGGTGCTCTAACCAATTGAGCTACGTCCCCTTCCAAGACCCATTCTTACCATGGAAACACGCTTCAGACAAGCGGGGCATGGGCATTTTTCCCGGCCACTCGTCCGATACCCCGCCGCATAAACAGAACAACTGGCCTGAGGGGCTGGCGGAATGGGGTGATCCATGCGCTAATCTGAGGGATTCCAGATCATTCCCGCCTGCCGGAAGATGAGACCATGGCCGAACTTTCCCCGAATCCACGGCGCCTGGGCTGGGGGCTGGGGTTGTCCTTGCTCCTCAATGGCCTGCTGCTGGGCGCCGCAGCCGTGCTGCTCACACTTTTCTGGCTTCTCCAGCCTGTCTGGTCTGGTCTGTTCCCCACCAGTCAGCTGACAGAGCGAACCCGGCCAGGTTCCGGCAAATCCAGGCCAACTGTAGCGGTGATCCAGATCAACGGCATGCTGATCGAGGGAGCCCTCGATTATACCTACCGCCAGATCGACCAGGCTGCCGCCGACCCTGATATCACCGCCGTGGTCCTGCGGATCAACAGCCCGGGCGGCACCATGACCAGCTCCGATGAACTCCACCGACGCATCAGCCTGCTGGCCACCGGCGATCCCGACCGCAACCGCCCACCCAAAAAAGCCCTGGTGGCCTCCTTCGGCACCCTCGCCGCCAGCGGTGCCTACTACCTGGCCATGCCCGCCAGCGAGATCGTCATCGACCGGACCGGCATCACCGGCAGCATTGGCGTCTTTGCCTCACTCCCCACTGTGGAAGAACTGGCCAGGCAGCACGGTTTCGGCATGCAGACCATCAAACAGGGCGAAATCAAGGACAGCGGCTCGCCCTTCAAGACCCTCTCACCCAAAGAACGCCTGGTGTGGCAGGATCTGATCGATACCTCCTACGACCGTTTTGTGAAGGTGGTGCAGGATGGCCGGGGCAGCCGCCTGAAAAAAGGCCTGCTGGAGCGTTTTGAGGTGCAACCAGTCAACGCCGGGCCAGCCGATCAGAAACCCGCCGCCCAGCCCTACCAGCGCTATCTGGCGGATGGCGGCATCTACACCACGCAGCGCGCCCTGGATCTGGGGCTGGTGGATCAGATCGGCACCCTGGAGGTGGCCATCGACCGGGCCCGGCAGCTTGCCGGGCTGGACGCCGGTGGCCGGGTCATCGAATACGACAAACCCCGCGCCCCGGCGGAATGGGCACTGGGAGTGCAGGCTCCCTGGGGGCGGGCATCTCCCGCATCATTCGTCAACGCCCTCAGCCCCCGTGTCTGGGCCATAACACCCGGATATGAGGCGGCTGGCATGCTGGCAGCCGGGCTGGAAAACTAGCCTTGCCCGGTAAAATCAGGACTTGCCGTCGCGCGGAGCCGTCGTTTTGGGCGTGGCGCATTGCGCTGCGGGTTGTTCCACGGAAACCTGGTTCCACGGCATCCGGGCGATCAGCATGCCCATGCCGCAGGTATCGGTGATACCTGCAAAAACCAGCCCCGAACCCACAAAAGCTGGCAGGGCCAGCCAGCCGGGGTGGACCAGCCAGGCCAGGAGCGCCCCGGTGAACACCAGCGCACCGGCGGCTATCCGCACCTGGCGCTCCAGAGACATGGCCTTGCGCCCACGCTCCACCGGCAGGCCAGCGGCCACCCAGGCGGAGGTGCCACCTTCCACCAGAACAAGACCGGGAATGTCCAAGGCAGCAAGCGTTTCACAGGCCCGACGGGCCCGACCACCGCCTTTGCAGAGCACCGCCAGCAGGCGGCCAGTGGGCCGGCAAAGGAATTCAACCGGGTCCAGCCGGTCGAGCGGCATCAGGCGGGCGCCCACCGCGTGCACCTCGCGGTATTCCACTGGGGTCCGCACATCGAGCAGGTCGATCGGCTCACCCGCCTGAAGGCGGGCCTGCACCTGACTGGCCTCAAGAATCTGTATTTCCGTCATTCCATTACCTCCAGCCACCCGGGAGCCCATACCGTCTGTCCAGACAGATCCCCGTGGCCGCAAAAAGTTACAGTTTGTTACACCACATCCCCGGCATCGTGGGTGCGAACAGAACCCGCAGCGCCAAGCCATACACGCGCTTCTGGAAGCGGGCCATCAGCACCCCAAAAGCCTCCCCCGTCCTGGCCCGACCCAACAGGCGCAAATCCTCATCGCGCCCGTCATCACCCGGTGAAACGGCGATGGTGGTCAGTGATACGCCGAGGCTAGCCATTGCCGCAAGCATACACCATGGCCAGACAAGGAGGAGGTCTGCAATGGCTGCATCGATATATGGTTTTCTATCGGTAGGCATTGGGGGCTTTTTGGCCGGAGGTATGCGAGACTTTTCCGGAAACGCACTGCCGGCATGATTTTTCAGCAGGCGAAGGGCACTGGGGAAGACACCATTGGCCGGTCGGTCTTGCCTAGAAGTTCATCTGCGCAAACAGGTTGACCAGGGAAGCTGTTCCGGGCAAGTAACCTTTCCACTGGGTTTCCCAGTGGTAATACTCGGCACCCAGTATGATTCCCGGATCCAGGAGCAGCTCGTTCCTGACCCAGTAGGCCAGGTTCCTGGTACGCCCGAATTCAGGCACATCCGATCCGTCCGCCTTGTCCACCCCCATCCCCAGCGAACCACGGTGGTATTCGCAGGTCCGGAAGACGAGTTCCCCCCAGCCGCCAGAAGACTGGATCACCTTTCCGTCTACAGCGTTGATGCCTTGGCCGATGCCGGCACGGAACTCATTCAGGTTGTAACCCGCATAGGCTTCGCCCTGGAAGGTGAGCCACTGGTTGAAGGGGAGACGCAAGTCGGCGGCTATGCCACGCTGGGGAAAGGTGCGCGCCTGGCGGTAACCCACCCCTGTACCCGTATAGTCGTCGGCCATCACGGCTGAAACGCCGAACATGGCCGGCTGCCTGTCCACATCAGTCGGCAGCACAAATCCGAGGCGGGTTTGGAAGCCTGGCAGTCCATATTCGGAATTTCCTCTTTGACCATCCCCGTTATAGTCTGCCTGGTCAATGCCGTTGGCCAGGCAGATCCCGTTTTGGACCTGAACACGCCAGCCGGCCGCGAAAGCGTGGTCGTAATTGATAGTCGCACACGGCCGCCTGTCGCCCGTGTTGCCGGCATAGGCCATCTGGGTTCCTTGCTGGACGATCGGCAACAAAGGTGAGAAAATATCCCAATCCTGGCCAATGACAAAGTCCCAGTCCCCTTTGCCAATGCCGAAGTAGGCCAGTCGCAGGCGAAGCAGGGGCCTGGAAGTCTGGTTGCTAGTATTGGAAGTATCGCCCTGATTGTTCAGAAAATCGGTCTCAACGCGGGCCCAGGCTCTGCCACCCTCCAGCAGGCCCGAAGGTTGATGGAAGTATTCCAGACCCAGCCGTGTTGTTTTGGCGTACAGATCGTAATTGAAACTATTGTCAACTGTGACCGGCACCAATTTTGGGCCAGTCACATATTTGGGATCGTTGGGTAGAACCCATTGGGGGAACTGGATATCCTGGAACCGCCGGGTGGCCATGGACCAGTCACCCCGGGCGAAACCGTAGGCTCGCAAAGTCCCTTTTCCCCGTAACCGCATGGAAACATAGGGTGCCATCCACGCGGGCAACTCGGGGTTGTTCGAATATTGGTCAATTGTTTTGGCAAACTGTCCCATCACGGCGTTCGGGGGTAGGGGAGGGTATGGAGCCACCGTGCTGAGCGGTGCCGGGTCGCGCAGCTTTTCCCAGGCCAGGTCCGGCAAGAGAGGGGCGTGGTCAGTCACCAGCTCGGTAGTCGCAGGTCTTTCAATTCCCTCCGGGTCTGTTGGGGCCTGGGCGATTACCTGCGTCAAAAACAATCCGGAAACGCACAGGGAGGCTATCACCCCCCGCAGCCATACTCCGCACCAATGAAAATGACGCCTTGCCATATCCAACCCTTCCGGCGCTACCAGATGATGGGAGATAGGGTACGGGTACGAATGGGTCAACGGCCTTTATCGGTAAAAAATACAAAAACAGATGAAGATCTCATGAAAGAGACACATCACGGCAACCGGCAGGCCTTGATTTGACCATTTTACAGAAAAAGGGCCCGGCCAAGAAAAAACAGCAAGGCTGCCAGCAGCATGCTGGCTGGCATAGTGAACAACCAGGCCAGGCCGATTTTTTTCAGGGTGCCGGCCTGCACACCCGACCGGTTGGCCACCATGGTCCCAGCCACACCACTGGAAAGCACATGAGTAGTGCTGACCGGTACCCCGGCAAAGGCCGCCAGCAGAATGGTGCCAGCCGCCACCGACTCCGCCACAGCACCCTGGGCATACGTGAGATGGGTTTTGCCTATCTTTTCAGCGACAGTGACCACAATCCGCTTGTAACCGATGGTGGTTCCCAAACCTAGCGCCAGGGCCGTGCAAACCATCACCCACAAAGGCACATACTCCACCGCCTCGGATAGCCGGGAGACCGGTGGATAGAGCAGGCCGTGCAATTCCTCATTGGCAGCCAAATAGTCATCTGTTTGCTTTTTCAGGCGAAAAATGGCCAGACGGGCCAGCCAGCGCTCCTCGGAGGGAAGCTCCGAAAAGGACCGGATGCCGGCAAGCATGGTACGAATGGTGGCAATATCATCCTGCTGGGCGGTTGAAAGCGCCAGTCCCTGACTTTGGTATTCGGCTTCAATATCCTCGGTTGCTTTCAGAGTGCGCTCGGCCAAAGTGGGATCTGCGGTGTTCAGGGCATAGGCAAAAGGCATGAAACCGACCAGGACCAGCAGCACCAGGCCCATACCCTTTTGGCCGTCATTGCTACCGTGCGCATAGCTGACACCCCCGCAGGTTAAAATCAGGATAGCGCGGATCCAGCGAGGGGGAGGTTTGTCGTCGTGAGGAGGCTGGTACAGTTCGGGGTCGGGAACGAGAAGGCGGCACAGGGCCAATCCCGCAGCTGCCAGGGTAAAACCGAGTAGGGGAGAGAAAAGGAGCGCCGCCCCCACTTCTGCCGCCTTGTGCCAATTCACGCCTGCCAAACCATTCCCTTCCAGCAAGCTGTTGGCCACCCCCACGCCCAGGATCGATCCGATCAGGGTGTGGGAACTGCTGACGGGCAGCCCAAACCACCAGGTTCCCAGATTCCAGGCAACTCCGGAAATAAGCAGCGAAAGAACCATCACCAGGGCGGCGTTGCTGCTGTGTTCCAGCAAAAGGTCAACGGGCAACAGGTTTACAATGCCGAAAGCGATAGCGGTTCCACCGCAGAGCACCCCGATGAAGTTCAGCAATCCGGAATAAAGCACCGCCGGGGTAGCCTTGAGGGTGCGGGTATAGATGACGGTGGTAACCGCATTGGCAGTGTCATGGAACCCGTTGATGAATTCGAAAGCAAAGGCCACAGCCAACGCCATAATCAGGCAGAGCATGGTGTGGGTCGGCAAACTTGCGATGGCATCCAAAAAGTGCATCGGCCCAGCCTCCGGCAAGATTGCAGGTCCCTGATACTTTGATACCGGAAGTTACCCGGGCAGTACGGACACTTTTTCGAATTCATGAAATCTTCACTGGAAAAAATGGGAGCCTGGTCGATCACACTCGACCCGGTCTTTTCCGGGCTGGCCTGGTTGTTGATTTTCGGCCTGGTGGTGAGTATCGCTTTCACCCTGGTGCTGGTGCCGCTGGTGTACCACATGCTCTATGCGGAAAAAGACGCGGGCAAATCGGCCTGAGTCCCCATAAAAGCCAGGACAGTGCCCCGGGGTGCCTGTCCCTTGCCTCCGGCTGCACCCGGGCCAGCGGAAAAAACGGTGGCTGTCTTGTTTGTCGGTCTGCCAACCGTCGCCTCCAAGGATCGATTGTGTTAGGATTTGTCTTGGCGCAACCTCCTTTTTGGACACTTTCCCCATGAACACGGCCGATACCCAGGGTCAGCCTGGCGGATGGAAACCCTGGCACGCCGGGGTGATACTGCTTGTGCTGGCCGGATTGTTTTTCGTGTATCTGCTGGCGAATCACCAAACCGGAAACGAAGCGGAATCCCAGGCATCCGGGCCCATGACCGACGCCCAAAGATTAGCCGCCATGAACCGGTTACGCGATGAGGATCTGGTGATTGGCGTGGCTATCGACAACACGGCCAAAGCGTATGCGCTTTCGGCCATCCACAACCCGGATCGGCATGTGCATAACACCATGCAGGGCGAGACACCCGTGACAATCACTTTCTGCAATCTGGCTGACTGCGTGCAAGTCTTTACTCTTCCCGGAACCCGCCAGCCTCTGCCTTTAACGATTGTGCACGGTGCCAGCAAAGACAAGAAGATGGTCATCCGGGTGAATGGCCAACAGTTCGATCAGTCCACCCTGGAATCAACGGACAAATCCAGCCGGGAGTTTCCGCTCAAAACGGTGCCATTTTCACGCACAACCTGGGGGGAATGGCGCAAGCTGCACCCCGATAGCGAACTGTTCACGGGCAACTCCGACTGAGAGCTCCCGGGCGACTCCATGGCAGACAGGTAAGGCGACGCCATCCCCAGGCCCCACCTGCCTGACCAAAGGGGCCGTCGCTCAACCTTTTGCCAAATCACGCCCCCGCTGCCCTTTCCTCCGGTAAGGTTGCACAAACAACACCAGGCCGGTCACCCACAGCACCAGGAGGATCAGCCCCGCCGGCAAAAACAGACCTATTTTGGCCCAGTCACCAAACCAGGATCCATCATGGAACGACTCAATCAGGTCGCTACGGCGGTAAGCCACCTGCAGCACCTGCCCGGTTTGAAAATCGATCTGCACCTCCCAGTTGTTTTTGACCAGCACCTTCATCATCCCCCTGGACGGCCGGATATCCACCCGGCTGATATCACCCCAGGAGACAACTCCCGCCTCGGGCACGGACTGACAGGCTTCCAGAATGGCCCCCATGGTGATGGCGGGAATTTTACCGGCCCCTTTTTGCTCGGGTGGTTGCACCCAGGGAACCTGTTTTTTCACCTGCAACAAGAGACCGCTGACCAGAATCACCACCACCGGCAGGGCTGAGATACTACCCAACCAGTAATGAATCCACCGGTTGCTCCAGGTACTGGCCATGTTGGGAGGTTCCTTTTCAATCGCGTACGGATCTGGCCATCATTATTGCAATACTGGGTGTATGGTAACGGCTACAGCCAAGCGGGTGAACGGGTTCCCGGGCATTCATCTTGCCTGCCTGGTGCTGGTCCCGTTGCCGGGTCTGTGGCTGGGCGGATTGGCGGATCGCATGTCCTGTTCTGGCCAGTCTTTTCCCTGTCAATCCGGTCGCGTGGCCGCCTCACCCAGAAACAATGCCAGGCTGGCCATTGCGGCTGCTTCACCCGGAAAAACCGTTGCGGCATGCGAGTAGGAGAATTGGTGATTACAGCGGCACTGGGCAAAGCTGAAAAAATAAACGAAGTCACCCCTTTTTCCGGGCCGGACTATCCCTGCCCTGGCGATACCTGGGAAAAACCTCCAGGCGATTGCGGTTTTGGACCGGTCCGGATGGTTTGTGGGCTTGTCAAACCCAGTACTTGCCTCAATCATTCAGTAGCGGCTTGTTTCCATTCTTCGCGTTGGTGGAACCGGTCTAACCATGGCATTTGACAGCCTTTGCCGAAAAACACACGCTTTCAGCCGTTTAGTCCTGCTGCTGGTCGTGTTTGCGCAATTGCTGGGCAATACAGCCATGCCGGTTTTATTGCCTGCCAATGCTTCTCAAACCACGCAAAAGGGTGCCCTGGAGGGCTGCTGTTGCGCTCTGGTCGGCAATGCTTGCCAATGCGCATCGGGTTGCTGTGGCGCCAATCCGCCAACAGGCTGGAATGCTCGCACCGAAGACCTGCTGGAAACAGCCCAACGCACTCTGGCCTGGGTGACAGCTCCCCTGAACAATCCGTGCCAGGGTTTGGGCGTCGGCTCCATCCTGCTGGTTGCGTTGGTACTGGTTGCCTGCGGTATCTCCTTCACCTTGCCCTTGAAAAGTCGCTTCCCGCTGATTGCCGCCACTGCCCCGGCGGGAATTGATCGCGAAAAACCAACCGGCCCTCCGCCCAAAATCCGGTTCTTTGCTTTTTCAGACCAGTGACGGTCCCGCCTCTTTTGCCTGGCAACAGCTGGAGCTACTTCTGGGTCTTGCGGCACTTTCGCCCCGCCTTAACGGCCTGAAGTCCGGTATCAGGCAGGCTATCAGCTTCTACTTTTCGCCGCCCCCGGTTACGGGCTGGCGTCTCCTTTTCCAGCACGCTTCCACAATTGGGAATATTCACATGATTCGATCCTTCCCTGGCTGCCTGGCGCTCCTGGGTATCTTCTTCCAGTGCGGTGGCACCCTGCAGGCTCACGACCTGTGGTTGCAGACCAACACCACGGTGGTTCGCACCGGCGATGCGGTCCATATCGACTGCATGCTGGGCAACCATGGCAACGACCACCGTGACTTCAAGCTGGCTGGCAAGCCTGCAATCGAAAGCGTGAAAGACCTGGCGGTGGTGCTGCCCGACGGTACGCGCCGGAACCTCGGCGCCGAGCTTGCCGATTTGGGAATGGCCCCGAAAGACGGGTACCTGGCCACCCGTTTTGTCACAGGGAAAGCCGGGGTGCACCTGGTGGCCCACACGGCTGACCGGGTTGTCAATCATGGCACGCCGATTCGCAGTCTGCGCAGCGCCAAGTGTGCGTTCGTCGCCAGCACCCTCCTTGACAAGGTGCCGGCTCAGCTAACTGGTTTTGACCGGGTTCTAGGCCACAGGCTGGAATTGGTCCCGGATTGTGACCTGGTCAATCTGGGACCGGGAACAGCCCTGAAGGTGCGTTTGCTGCTCGACGGCAAACCTGCTCCCGGTGTGAAAGTCAGTTTCATCCCCAGGGGCGTGACCCTCAGGGAAGGCACCGACAGCGAGTATGAGCGCGTCACAGACAAGGAAGGCCGGGCCAGCTTTTCCCCCAGGGTCGGCACTTATCATCTGATCGCCGCTCATCTGAAAACATCTGAAAAGGGCACCGTGGCCGGCCAGGCATACGATGCCACCCAATACTCCGCCACTTTCACCGTTCTTGTGCCCCAGCAGTGCCCCTGCTGCGACGATTGAGCCACACCCAAAAAAAAGGACTAACACCATGAAGAACCAGACACGCCCGGGTTTCACGCTGATCGAACTGCTGGTGGTGATCGCCATCATTGCTGTGCTGGTGGGCCTGCTGGTACCCGCCGTGCAGAAGGTGCGCGAGGCTGCCAACCGTATGAGTTGCTCCAACAACCTCAAGCAGTTGGGTTTGGCCATGCATAACTACGAAGGTGCCAACCAGGCATTTCCCCAGGGCCGCAACGGCTATCCCAAGGTGGTTTCCGCACCAGCCCGGTTGCTGGCCTATGTGGAGCAGGAAAGCCTGCAGAAGCTGATCGACCCCGAAGGCACCCTGGCTATTGGAACCCAAAACGACCTGGCCGGGAAATACCGGGTGAAGATGTTCGTTTGCCCAAGTGACCCCCGCAACGGCCAGGTTCCCGGCAGCGAATATTTCGGGATCAACTATGTCGCCAACAATGGGACCGGAGTGACCTTCGCCTCCAACGGAACCATTTCCGGCTATCTGAAGATCCCTGACGGGAACGGGGTATTTGCCCAGATCCCCACGCGGTTCGCGGACATCCTGGATGGAGCCTCCAACACCGCGGCTTTCACTGAGAGCCTGCTCGGCACAGGCCTGTCCATCACCACCCGGCCCACCGACCTCATGAACATCCAGACAGTAGTCCTGGAAGTGCCCAGCGGCAATGACCCCACCCCGGCTGATTGCGAGAGCGGCGCCGGCACCTGGAATTCCAGGCGAGGCGAACAGTGGATCAACGGCCACTATGGCAATACCTTGTACAACCATTTCCTCACACCCAACCAGTCTGGCAAGTGGGATTGCGGCAACAAAAGCCATAACAAAGGCCTCACCTCAGCCCGCAGTTTCCATTCGGGCGGCGTCAATTTGCTGCTGTGCGATGGCAGTGTGCGGTTTTGCCCCAATTCGGTGGACCCCCTGATCTGGCGTGCCCTCGCCACCCGCGCCGGCGGTGAAATCCCCGGCGACTGGTGACTGGCCTGGCTTGAACCCTTTTCTGCCTGACTCACATGGCTACGGTTTGTTCCCCGGAAAACCCTTCACTTGAAATTCCTGGAACGCTGTGTTTTCACCCCGGGAATCCGGAGTGACGGGGCTGACGGCCCACATCAGCCAACGAAAGGATCCCAGCGACCTGCCGCCACTGCTTCATCCCGCGCAACACGCCCCTGATGGAAATGAGCGAGATGATCGATCACCAACCCCGCTTGGAAACCTTGCTCATCATCCAGACTGGCAAATCCATGGAAAAATACTGGGTATTGCCAATAGGCTGGATATCCATTCGGCTATTTGAGCACCGGAAAATGAACGGTTGAATCCGAGGTTATTACCGATGGCATTCAGCGCAATTTAACAGCGCGAAATCCACCCGTGACGCCAGGGGGCATTGCCGAGGAGTTGGAGTTGAAACCGTTTGAGTAAAAACGGCCCGCTCCTCGGGAGAGTCGCCCAGATAAACCAACCGCCGTTTGCCCGGTTGGCCCACCAGCGCCACCGGATAGCCCTTCAGTTGCTTCAGCATTTCCATATCGCTCAGGTACTTCACCGCGACAACCGGTTCAGTCTCCTGGGGAGTGACGGCTGGCTTTGCAATGCTGGGCTGTTGGGCCAGTTCCACCACGGCGGCACCTGTCTCCAGTTCGTCAGGCCGTTCCTTGGGCCCGCGCCACAACCACCACCCTATCAGCAGGCTGCCAATCATTGCGGCGCACAGGGTCCATCGCTGCGCCAGCCGCCTACGCCGTCGCGCCCCCAAGGTGATTGCCACCGTCCGCATCGATCGGCGGTGAACGCCTCCGGCGAACAGGTCTTCCCACAGGGTTCTCAGGCGCTGGCTCATGGCGTATCCAAATCCCGCAAAATATCCCGCAAACGTTTTCGTGTTCGCACCAACCTCGACTCTGTGGCCTCTTGGCCTATCCCCAGCTTGGCGGCAATTTCGCCCACTGTCAAACCGTGTTGGTACCGCAGGTAGATCAGGTGGCGCTCGTCTTCACTCAATCTTCCTATCCCCGTTTCCAGCCAGTCATCAGGCTGAGTGTCCGCATATTCAATAGCAACTACCGGCATTTCCGCGATCCGCCTTGCCTGGCTTGCCGTCTTTCGTGCATGGTCCACCGCCACACTGCGCAGAACCGCCGATACCCAGTTCAGCAACTCGTTCTCCGTCAGGCATACCTTGGTTTTGCGCACCATCCGGACCAGCGCGTCCTGCACCAGATCCTCCGCCACATGCAGGTCGCCCCGTGTGTGCCCGGTCGCTTGTCGCAACAGACTCCAACCGTAACGGGCAAGAAAAAGGCCGAACGCCTCCTCCTGCCCCGCGGCTATGCCCCGCGTCATAGCGTCAACTTCCATGTCACCGCCCAGTTGGACCTGGTGCTGCCAACGGCCTGGGGGGCCTTATTTCCCTGCCCCCTTCTTGGCAGTCTCCAGTTCCTGTTGCAACTTCCGGATGGTTGCTTCCATAGCGGCGATTTGTTCCTGATTCTTCTTGAGCGTGGCCAGTATTTCCTGAGGATTCACCAGGTTATTCGACCCAGTCAAACCCTGCCCAGCAATCATGGGTATGGGTATGGGTGGATTCTTTATTCCACCACCATTCGGGATCCCAGGGACCAACGGAATCTTTTGCCCTTTCTCAAGTAAAACAAGTGGGGGCGCTATGGCACCGGAACCTGTGTAATTCACCGGGTAGAAATAGGAAGAGACCGTCGGTGTTTTGATCCCCAAGGTCTGAAGGGTCATCATCGCGAAAGCCAAATCCTGCGGCGTGCCGCATAAAAATCCCAGTTCGATAGCCCCATGAAAGGAAAAATCCACGCTGCCTACTTTACCGCCGTCACCTTTGGCTTTCATATTGAACGCCATCTGGATAGCATCGCGCAGATCTTTTATTTTACGATCCTTATCATCTTCTTTGCCAGTCCCAAAATATGAACTCAAATTCACCGGAACCACCTGCCGCTCCTGGCTGAAACCCGATGCCGCGGCATTCACTTCAGCCGTTTTTGCCTTGGTCCGGCTAAAGATTGCCACGTCACCTTGGGAACCCATTGTTTTTTTGATCTCAACGCCGTCCAACACATCTGGCAAAAACTCCACTAGGCTCGAAAGCGCGCTGCCGTCCAAAAAGATTTGGCCAATCCGCACCTCTCCCACATCATCCTTCAGAATAACCGGGATGACCTTCACCATCGCAAGCAGTTTGAAAAGCGGCAAATCTTTAATTTCAATCATGTAATCATGTATGTTTTCAGGTAGCTCACCTATAAAATCCTCATCCAGCACAATTATTTTGGTTTTGGCTTTGGGCTGGCCCTCTTTCACCTCAATCGGCTTGATCTGCACGCCACCAATCACCTTGCTTCCGACGGTAGCGTTAGTTTTGCCGGGACTTGGCGGGGTTTTCACGCCCTCCACGGGGACTTTTTGGCCTGGAGCCTTTTGCCCGTCATTTTTCCCTGGTTCCTGCCCATACACGCCCGAAACAACCAAAATCGCCGTCAAGCCAAACAGGGCCAAACACCTGCGCATGATTCGCACTCCTCAGGAAAACGGAACTCTTTAATCGTTTTACCGCTAAGTACGCATGCCGGGGCGGTTTCCCGTCCCTTAAATTTTCACTTAGAGCAAGTTTCACATTTGTGGAGTTACTCTGGAATGAAAAAATGGCAAAACACAAAGTGTTTTTTGGCAAATCTCTGTGCACTTATATAGAAGTCTGCTCTAACCGAATAAGGCTGAAAGCGAACTACCTGCGACAATTCTTTGCCTGCGTCAAAAATTCAATTTGTCATTAGTTTTGCTCGTTGCAAGCTTCATTCCATGGATACGGAGCTAATCCAGTCAAATTTGCACCCTATCAACCAAAGCTGCATCAACAAAATGACCTAAGTAACAAGCCATCCTTTTCAACCAAGCATTTTCATCACCCGCCAACCTTTTCCAGCTCCTCGAATATATTCTCCACAAAGCGGAATCAGGTATGCATGCCCGATGGTCGGCCACCCTCCGCCGGCGGCGAAACCGGCCCCTTCTACCGTGAAATCATCGACAAAACCAAAGCCGTCCTGAAAGACATGGGCACCGAGTTCCCCGAACTTGCCGGCCGCCCACACACAATCGTAGGCTTCGGCTGGCACCAAGGCTGGAACGACCGCGTCAACCAGGCCTTCAACGACGAATACGAGAAAAACCTCGCCTGCCTTATCCGCGATATCCGCAAAGACCTGGGCGTGAAGGATCTACCCTTCGTCATCGCCGAAACCGGCATGACCGGCCCAAAAGAAACCCACCCCCGCGCTCTCTCGCTAATGAAGGCCCAAGCCGCCGTCGCCACCTACCCCGAATTCAAGGGCACCGTCGCCTTCGTGCCCACCCGCGACTTCTGGCGCGACAAGGAACTCTCCCCCACCGATCAGGGCTACCACTGGAACACCAACGCCGAAACCTATTACCTCATAGGCGAAGCCATGGGCAAGGCGATGCTGGGGCTCGAGGGCAAACGCTGATCCTTTTGCCGGTCCTGGGCCTTGCCTCCGGTCCTCATAACGGTTCACAGCCAAGATGCTGTCACCCCGAAGTCCATTCCCAGGCCCCGAACAATCCAAAACGACTCGACCTGTGGCTGATCGTCACTTCCCCTTCTCTTTCCCATCCGCAGCCTTCTCAGGCTCCTTCCCCGCAGGAATCTCCTTCGGTTTCCCAGACTCCTTGCCCCCGTCTTTCGGCTTCTCTTGAGACATATCCGGTAGGCTCATCGGCTTGTCTTTTTGCGCATGAATTTCTAGTTTTTTCTCAAGTTTTTCACCTTTCCACTCTTCCTCTAACCAATTTTCCGTTACTTTTTTAAACACAAAAACATCATTTTTCCCATCTCGGCCAAGGCCCTCAATCGAATCAGCCACCGTCAAGTGAAGAAGGTCACCCTTGTATTCGTAATTCAAATACTCAATCCCGGCGGTTCCAAACTGAGGTAATTTTCCCGCCTCGATAGGCCCTTTTCCTCCAGGGCTCCAGGAATGGAAACGCCAAGTGGTTGCTGGAAAACCATCCTTGACATCAGGCTCTGCACTTCGGGCACGCTGCCTGGTGGCCTGAAAATAAAGCACAAGCCCATTCCCTTCACCAGTGAGTACAAACCGTTTAGGGTCCAGTTTGGAATAGTTCAAACTGGTCTCCCTGCGGAATTGCGCGCTTTCACAAAACCAAACGCCTTTCAGCAAGGGAAAACTGACCCAGTCCACGGCAGAACAGAAAAACTTCTTGCCGGAAATGGGCTGGGTGACATCCAACTCTTCGGGAAAACGCTGGGAAAATCCTTTGAATTCGTAATAATCCTGCCCTTTGAGTGGCCCCAATTTGGGCTCACTTTCAGAAAAAGCAATCGATAGTTTTTCACCATCTATTTGATAGGTGCAAAAAATCGGACTTTGTTTATATCCGTTAGCATTGGGATTGCTGGAGTATCCCCTCACCATGAAGGTTTTGTCCTTCCCGCCAGGCACCAACCGGATTTGTCCCGACCCAAGCTCAAGCTCCGGCGTATTGAAATTCCGTCCCATGCGAATGACGATGGACTCCCCATAGCAAACCATCGCAATCCCCTGGCGCTTGTCCTGGCCTTTGAATCTCTTGTCCTGGCTTTTGAATTCCTCGCCATTCAGATAGGCCTTGGTTGCAATCCAAGTGCCAGATAGTTGGGGGAAAGGTGTGTACTTGGGTTTTTTCCATTCGGGAACAGGTAACTCCTCACCAAGCGCTTTTTTCAATTCCTCGGCAAAAGTTCTGACAGCGTTTCCACCGAAACCGCCTCCCACCATCCCCGCAGGAACCTCGTTCGGTTTCCCAGACTCCTGGCCCCCGTCTTTCGGCTTCTCTTGAGACTTATCCGGCGGGCTCATCGGCTCGCTTTTTTGCGCATGAATTTCCACTTTCTTCGCGAGTTTTTCACCTTGCCACTCTTCCCCATACCATTTTTCCTCTACTTTTTTCAAAACAAAAACATCATATTTCCCATTTCGGCCAAGGTCCTCAATCGAATCGGCCACCGTCAAGCGAAGCAGGTTTCCTTTAATTTCGTAATTCAAAAACTCTGACCCGCCGATTCCAAACTGAAGTAATTTTCCAACCTCAATAGGTCCTTTCCCTCCAGGGCTCCAAGCCCAGAAAGGCCAAGTGGTTTTAGGGAAACGATCCTTAACATCAGGCTCTGCACTCGTGGTGCCCTGCCTAGGGGCCTGATAATAAATGATAAGACCATTCCCATCACCAGTAAGCACAAACCTTTTGGGGTCCAGTTTGGAATAATTCAAGTTAGCTTCCCTACAAAATTGAGCGTTTTCGCAAAACCAAATGCCTTTCAACAAAGGAAAATTGACCCAATCCACCACCGAAGAGCAGAAAAATTTCTTGCCCTGTATAGGCAGGATGGGATTCAACCCTTCAGGAATACGCTGTGAAAATGCTTGAAATTCGTAATAATCCTGCCCTTTTTTTGGCCCCAATCCCAATGCTGGTTCGTTCTCCGAAAACGCAATCTTAAGTTTTTCACCTTTCAATTCTAAAGTGCCGAATATCGGCCTCTGAAAGGGCTCAGCAGTGTAGGTGTTAGGGTTCATGGTGTATCCACTCACCATGAAAGTTTTGTCCTTTCCGCCAGGCACCAACCTGGTCTGGCCCGATCCAAGCTCCAACTCCGGCTGGTTAAAATTTCGACCCATGCGAATCACGATGGACTCCCCAAAGCAAACCATCGCAATCCCCTGGCCCTTGTCCTTGCTTTTGAATTCCTCGCCATTCAGATAGGCCTTGGTTGCAACCCAGGTGCCAGATAGTTGGGGAACAGGCGTGTACTTGGGTTTTTTCCATTCGGGAACAGGCACCTCCTCACCCAGCGCTTTTTTCAATTCCTCGGCAAAAGTTGTATTATTGGCCCCCGCATTCCCACCCATAACGCCCCCCATTCCCGGCGGCCCACCCATGCCTGGCATACTGCTCGGAGATACAAAACCCGGTAACTCCAAACCTGGCGGCCCATCCCCGCCTGGCATTCCTGCACCTGGACCTGCCATCCCTCCAGGCGGCCCACCCATTCCGGGATAACCTCCACCCGACAGAGGGTCTTTCCCTTTTGGACCAGCTTTTTCTTTCTCCGCTTCCTTGCGTTGTTTTTCCATGGCCACAGCTTGGTCGATCAGCTTTTGCTGTGCTTCAGCGGAGAGGACCTCACGCTGCATCGCGTTGCGTTTAGCATCTTGGAACAGGCTGTCTTGTTGGTTCATATAAAACCAAGTCGCTGCTAGCACCAACCCAGCTACGACCACCAGTCCCCCTAGTGTCACCACCACCAATTTGCTGATTTTTTCGCCCCAGCTCAGACATCCAAAAAACAGCGCCAAGCAAGCTGCAACGCCTCCAAACGCCAGCGCCCATTCGCCCCGCGTGGTGATGGCCACAAGCGGCGGGGTCAGGAAAACCGCCAGAAATAAACCCAGCGCTATCAGCGAAAACAACCGTTTGTCATTCGGGTGGCCCATCTCCGTCTCCTCCGCGCGTGTCAATCGTTCCGGCAACCCCTCGGTTTGCGGGCTGCGCACATGCTTCAGGCACTGTTCCAAAGTTTCAGCCACCTGCCGGGCACTCTCCGGCCGGTCCTCCGGCTTCGGCTGGTGCAGCCAGCCAACCAGCCGCTCCGCCCACTCGGGCGCGTCCGCCGCCACAGTCCGCACGGGAGGCATCGGTTGGGTGGCTATGGTTCGTATCGTTTCGCTGCCTAGCTCCCGGTTCACCGGCGGCTGCCCCGTCAGCATCGCGAACACCAGGCTCCCCAGGCTGAACAGGTCGCTCCGGAAATCCACCGGCTCGCCCCGCGCCTGCTCCGGCGACATGTAGTGCGGCGTGCCCGCCAGCACCCCGCTGCTCGTCAGCGACGCGTCATCCGCCGCCCGGGCCAGACCGAAATCCGTGATGATCGCCCGCTCCGTCCCCTTGGCTAGCAGCACATTGGCCGGCTTCACATCGCGGTGGATCAGCCCCTGTGCGTGCGCCGCCTCCAGTCCCCCGGCCACCTGCAGCCCGATCGACAACGCCGATTCCAGGTCCAGCTTCCCGTCCCGGTCCAGCCGCTGCTGCAGCGAGGGATCGGGCAAATACGGCATCACCAGATAAGGCAGTTCCTGGTGCTCCGAAACCTGGTAGATCGCGATCACATGGTCATGGATCACCGCCGCGGCGGCCCGAGCCTCCCGTGCGAAACGCCGTCGCGCCGTGGCCGATGACGCCAGATGCGGCGCCAGGATCTTGATCGCCACATGCCGGTCCAGGGCCGGGTCCCGGGCCTTCAGCACCATCCCCATCCCGCCAGAACCGATCACCTCCGTCACCTCGAACGGCCCGATCTTCCCAACCGCCCTCGGGTCATCACTTGGCCCCAAAAGCCGCAGTAGCGAGAAAGACAAGCCCCCCTGGGCGGCTCCGGCGTCCGGCTTGGCCGGTTGCTCCTTCAGCACGCGCCGCACCCGCACCCAGTCAATCTCCGGTGCGGCAGCCGCCTCCAGCCGGGCCCTGCAAGCGGCACACTGCTCCAGATGCCGGCACAGGTCCTCGGGAACCGGTTGGTCCGCGGGGCCATGGGCCAGCCGCTCCACTTGCTCCACCGGGCATGCTTCAGGCTGCCTTTCCGGGGCTGTCATGGTGTCTCCTCCCCCTGGCTTGCTCGTGGCCCGCCGGCATCCGGGGCCTGAACAATCGAGTCCCTGTGTGCCATTTCCAGCGCAACCGTGCGCAGCGCCTTCATCACCCGGCTACGCGCCGTGTAGGCCGCTCCCGGCAATTTTCCCAGTTCCAGCGCCACCGCTTCAGTCGCCTCGCCCCCCACGGTGGTGCGGTGAAACAGTTGCCACACTTCCGGGCTGAATCGGGATTCCACCACCCGGGCCGCCGCGCGGTAGATCTGGTCCAGGCGCTCCATTTCCCAAGCCTGGTCCAGGTCCGCGTTCGGTGCTGGCAGCGCGTTCAGGTAATCCCACACGCTCGACCGGCCCGAGCCCCGGTGCCTCATTTCCCGCTGCAGCACATTCAGCGTGGCGTTGCGGGTAACCGTGGCCAGCCATTTGCGAAACCGTCCCGGCTCCGCGTGCCCCGGCCAGTCATCCGCCGCCCGGGCCACCGCCCACAGCACATGCTGGCAAATGTCTTGAGCGTCCGCCGCCTGCAACCCCCGCCCCGTCACAAACCCTTTGATCACCGGCTCATACAGCCGCGTAAACTCGCTCCACGCCTGCATGTCCGTCGGGTCACGCAGGCGTGCCAGCAGCGTGTCACGTGTTTCCGGCCAGGCCTGCATGCCCCACTCTCCTGCAGATACAACACGCCAACCCCAAAAACCTTACACGGTTTTTTCCACCCGACCTCCATCATCCCCCATAACGCCAGCGCCGAACACACCCGGAAAAACAACAACCCCGAAGGGGGTGTGCCCTTAGCCCAGGGCATCGCCCTGGGTTCCGATTCCCGCCGGTTCAATCACCGCCCATCAATCCCGCCGGTACCAAACCCATGCAAGACGCCCGCGCCCCGGTTCTCCCAAACCGTTTTGCCTTCCCCTTCGCGCCCTTCGCGTCTTCGTGGTGAATCCCATGTCCTCCGTCATCGCCAGAACCCGTGCACTCCCGCGCACGGCTCGCCAAAGGCAAAACCCAATGGTTCCTTGGCAAGCCCCCGTCGCCAGGCGGGGGGGTGTCTGCCTCCCACGCAGCACCTTGAAAGCCACTGCTGAAACCAGCCCGCTTCCCGTCCGCACCAGTCACCCCCCCAACTCGCGTTGGGGGCTCGCCATGATTCGCCAAGCTTCCCACTCCCCATGGATGGGGAGGGGGTGCCCGAAAGGGCGGGGGTGAGGTCTCAGGGCCAGGCTGCCACCAAAACCAATCCCGGTTCCCCAGATCATTTCCAGAAGCTTGCATGCGCCCGGCACCTCCCGGTGACCGGCTCACCAAGACAAAAAACTGCGTTCCCATCGCGTTTTCAGGGTGACACACATCCCCAATACCCAGCCAATCCGCCATAACCCCAAGCCCAAAAGCCACTTACAACTAACCTTGACCCATCTTTGCCAAAAAGCCATACCATCGCCTCAAGAAGTTCCAAAAGCACGGCCCACCGGTTGCCCCTACCCAAGGCATCCACAGGCCACTGAACCAATCGGTCCCACGCGGGGTTCACCATGTTCGCAATGCCAATGGCGTGTCTGTTGCTGATGGCCTCGGGTCAGGCCGGAAAATATGACACCATCACAGACCCCGATAAGCTGATTGCTGAAGCCGATCGAGTCGTTACACGGGGCGAAATTTCAGATTTGTCTGGTTTGATCCAGGCGGTTCAAAAGTTAATGGAAAAAACCAAGGAGGAAGACCAAAAAGAGAGATTAAATAAAACTTTGGACGAACTGGAGCGTTTCAAGAAATTAGAATCTGACAAAAAGTTTGACTACTCAAACACCAATCAAGAAATTGATCAGAAACTTTTTCACCAAATCAACGTGTCCGTTAAACGAACTGCGTTCTAGCCGGGTTCATTGAATAACCTCTGGTTTAAAAAAAGCCTGGGGGGTGGAACATGATTTCACGGGATGGTGGGCGGTCAGGATATTGGGGGCGGATTGTTGCGGGGCACTCTGGGAGCGGGTTGAGCATCGAGGCGTACTGTCAGCGGTGCGGGGTATCGAATGCCTCATTTTATCTCTGGCGGAAACGGCTTGGGATGTCCGGGGCTGCCCTGAAGCCCAAAGCCGGCGGGAGACCCATGGGGCTTGTGCCGGTGCGGGTCATCCCTGGTCTTCCATCCCCGGCCTTGGGTTTTCGTGGTGGCATCACGGTTGAACTTCCCAATGGGATACGCCTGCGCACGCGGGATGTGTCCATGGCTGTGGCAGCGATCCACTTACTGGGTCGGGAGGTGACGCCATGATGACCTGGACAGGTGCCGTCCAGGTCTTTGCATGCCTGGAACCGACGGACATGCGGAAGAGCTTTGACGGCTTGTGTGGTGTGGTGGAATTGGGCATGAGGCGCCGGGTGGAAACGGGCAGCCTGTTTTTGTTCTTCAACCGCCGTCGGGACCGTGTAAAGATCTTGCAGGCCGTCGAAGATGGCATGGTGCTCATCTACAAGCGTCTGGAACGGGGGACCTTCGAGATGCCTTCTTGTCCAGATGGCACCTCCGGTACCAGCCTGGAGATGCGGGCTGGAGACCTGTCGCTGCTGTTGGCTGGCATCGACCTGTCGAGTGTCCGTCACCGCAAGCGGTGGCGGCAGCCGCCGATTGAAGCCAACTCGCTGGCGTGCGGGCCGGGTTGTTGAAAAGGCAAAATTTATCCGTGTTGCGGACTTGATCTTTTGGCTTGGTTCCGCATATTAAAATACATGGATCCAGCAACTCTTTTTATGGAATTAATAAAAGAGCAGATGCGCTTGGTGGCCGAATTGCGTGCCGAAATTGTGCGGCTTTCTGCCCATGCCAAGGAGCAGGAAGAGCGTCTGGCAGAAGCGCTGGACACCATCAAGCTGTTGAAGCGTCGACTGTACTCGGCCAGCCGCGAGCGATACATCGCTGATCCTCCCGGCCAGCAGTGCCTGTTTGACACGGTGGAGCTTGGTGGTGGCCCACCCCCGGAAGCGGCAGATTAGGGTAAAGATGCGCACGAGCCAGCCGCAGAGAAGCGGAAGCCTGCCCGGAAGCGTCATCAGCG
>QWOS01000083.1 GCA_003669555.1 Planctomycetota bacterium | reverse complement strand
TCGTCGGGGCACCTCTAGTAACAAGCCCGGGTTCGTAGAACCAGACCGTGTCAGCTGTTTCAATCCCCTCATCGTCGGGGCACCTCTAGTAACTCGCTCGGATGGAGGGCTCAAGTAGAAGAAAGCGGTTTCAATCCCCTCATCGTCGGGGCACCTCTAGTAACGAGATCCAAGGTGTTCGGTGGGCCCCCCAACGAACGTTTCAATCCCCTCATCGTCGGGGCACCTCTAGTAACTTGCTGGCAATAACCCCGCTGGGATAGGGATTATTCCCGTTTCAATCCCCTCATCGTCGGGGCACCTCTAGTAACGGCGGAATAAAATGAGCAACAAAAATTTCAAGGAGTTTCAATCCCCTCATCGTCGGGGCACCTCTAGTAACAACCGCCAACATGGGTTGGGGGAACGCTGTTTATACCCAGTTTCAATCCCCTCATCGTCGGGGCACCTCTAGTAACGAACTGGTGAATGCTGGCGAAGAGGTTCAGCAACGGCGTTTCAATCCCCTCATCGTCGGGGCACCTCTAGTAACCGTAGTTGTGACGGACAGACGTCATGTATACGAAATAGTTTCAATCCCCTCATCGTCGGGGCACCTCTAGTAACGGTTAACACTATGACTAGGTGAGTAGGATCAAGCCCATGGTTTCAATCCCCTCATCGTCGGGGCACCTCTAGTAACTGACTCTTGACGGTGCGGAAAAGCTGGACCGTAAGTTTCAATCCCCTCATCGTCGGGGCACCTCTAGTAACAGGGTACCCACGGAACCCCTTGTTTACAAGGGGCTGTGGAGGCATTTCCGCGAACCCCCTCCCCCCCCTCCCCCCTGCTGGAGGCTCCGTCCGGAGGCGTCGGCTGTAAAGTGTTGTCCAGTAAGGGTTTAACATGATCGCGAACCTCGGATTTTTCTGATTTTGCCTAAACCTATACTGGATAACACTTTAAGTACATTTCTTGCTGATTCTTCAGGTGAGCCTCGGAGGTTCGCGGAAAATCACCCGCTGGAGTAGCCTTTTCTGGAACACCCAGCCACCCTGTTTCTCCAGGACCGCTCACATTTCCAGATCGATCGCATCCACATCCATCGCACCCATCGCCTGACGCTCCACCGGCCGCAACTCGGCATCGGTCAGGGTGAGGGCGTAGTCGCGGCGCGGCACGAAATCCGCAAACTGGTCCACACGGTCCAGCACATCCGCCACCAGCTTTTTCAGGAAGATCCTCGGCGCCACACCCACCTTTCCCCCCAGCTTGCCGGTCACACCCAACGCCAGGCTGGACACATAGCTGTCATCGCACAGCGCGCGGATCCGGCCAGGGGCCAGGCAATGCTCCTGATAGATATCCCGCACCCGCCGCCCCACCAGCACCAGTCGCTCCATATCGAATGCCGGCAAGCGGATCTGCACGGCGCGCGGATTGTCAAACTTCTCGTCTGTCTGGAAGTCCACATGCAGCCGCTGCGCCAGCGGTTCCAGCCGCCGCACGCCCTGGGGCCCCTCAAAAAAGGCCGGCGTGCCCGTGATCATCAGGAACAGGCCCGGAAAACGACCGCCGTCCACCTCGTCCAGCAGTTGCCGCAAGGCATTCAGTCCCTTGTCCCGTGCATCAGACCGCACCCGCTGCAGCGTTTCCACCTCATCCAGCACCAGCAACAAACCCGCATGTCCCGAATCGCGCAGCACCGTCAGCATACCCTGCAAAAAACCCAGCGCCCCGAAATGGTCGATATCGCCGCGCACACCCGCCGCGCGCCGGGCGATTGCCGCCACATTGGGCTGGCCAGACACCCAGGCCAGGAGCGCATCGGCGGTGGGCCGGTCGTTGCTGGCCGTCGCCTTCCGGTAGCCCCGCAGCGCCGCAGCAAAAGCGGGCGCCTGTTCCGTCACCCGGGCCAGGCGCTGTTCCAGCAACTGCTCCGTGCGGGCCAGCAGCCGTGGCGAATCTTCAGGGGCGATAGTGCCCTCGGCCAGCACATCCTCCTCCAGCGCATAGAACCAGGCATCGACAATCTGCCGCAAAGCCCCCGTGGGCGTTGCCGAGGTCGACAGCCGCTCCATCAGCCGGCGGTATACGGTTTCCAGGCGATGCAGGGGGGTTTCGGTTTCGCTGATCTGTACCTCGGTGGTGGCAAAACCCTTTTTTCGCGCCGTGTCTGCCAGCCAGCGCGAGAAAAAAGTCTTGCCGCACCCATACTCGCCCCGCACCGCCTTGAAGACCGCGCTGCCCTGGGCCACCCGGTCGAGATCCTCGTGCAAGGCAGTCTGGAAGCGTTCCAGACCCACCGCGAAGGCATCGAGGCTGTTGCTGGGAACCGTGCCCCGTCGCAGGGCATCGACGATCTCCTGCCGCCGCTGCGCGCTGATGGTCATGGTTGCCGCTCCTGCTCCAGGCCAAACTGACGCAGCAGCAGCTCGCGCTTCAGCTCGATGGTGTTGCTCTCGTGATCCCGGTCAAACACCATGTAACCATCCACATTCAGCAGCCTTTGCAGATTGGCCACCAGGCCACCCATGCGGGTCTCCGCGAACGAGATCGCCCGGGCCAGCGCCACCTGCGTCATCTTGCCACCCTTCTCATCCAGAGCCGTCAGAACCCGGGTCACCAGATCGGCCGCCGGCGGATTGCGCTGCATCAGTTGCAGTTGCTGCTGGTACATCTCTGTTTTCAGCAGGTGCTTCACCCAGACAGGCACCGCCGCCGGGCCTGCCACCGGCACCGGGGCCATGAACAGGTCACCCTGCGCGGTGGCCGGGCCCCTGGCCTGCCCCGACGCCAGGCCGCGCTGCTCCCCGCCCAGCGGGTCATCCCACCACGCCGGCATGTCGGTCGGCACAGGCACCCAACCCTCCAGCTCTCCGTCGCGACGGTGCAGCACCACCACGGGCGCCACCATCTCCTGCGGCGTCAGGCCGCCATGGTAGCCATTTTTCTTGCCGCCAAAACGCACCTTGTCGTTGGTCGGCGCGATCAGCCGCCCGCCTTCCGCCAGCACCCGGGCACCACGGATTTCCAGCTCATCCGCCAGCGGCGCCCCAGTCGCTACCCGCCAGCGCTCACCGCCCACGGCGGCGCGCTCCTCGGTCTGGTTTTCGAGAATATGCCCATGATCACTGCATAGCACCACCGTCCGCCCCGAGGCCCGCGCCAGGCTCAGCAAAATCTCCAGCCCGCGAATCTGCCCCCGCTCCCAGTGGATATTGAGTTGCTCCCCCTTCAGCAGATGATCATCCACCGCATTGAGCACCACACCCACTACCCGCTGCGCCCGCTCCTCGATAGCCGCCCGCACCGCGTCGGCAATACCGCCCAGGCCCTGCAGCCCCGCTTTGTGGAACAGCACCGGCAGCTTGCAACCCTGCGAAGCTGCCACCAGCCCGGCATGGGTTCGGAACCCCTCCTGCTCGGTCGCCGCGTTGCCTTGCTGCAACTGGCCCGTCAGCAGGCTGGTGCGCGAAAACTCGGTGGCCGACGGGATCACCGCCAGGCAGGGTGCCATCCCCGCGCGTCCCTGTGGGCAAACCGCCTCCCAGTCGAGCCGTGTCAGGTCAGCCAGCAGCTCCTGACAGACCGCCGCGCTCATGCCATCGATCACCACCAGCAGCACCGGCCCCTTCTGCACCAGCGGGGCCACCACCTGGTCCAGCACCTGCTCCACACCCAGCAGGTCAGGGCCCACACTGTTGGCTGCTGTCCGGTCCACCAGCAAAACCGCGAACTGCCGCGACAGCTCCGCCTGCCTGCGGGCCACCGCTTCGGCCAGCAGGGTGCCCGCTTCGGCCAGCTCCTTCACCGGATCACCCGCCCGCAGCACCCGCCGGGCCCAGTCCAGCCGGCCGCCCTCGCGCTGGTGCCAGGCAGCGCCCTCGGCCAAAGACTGCCACGCTGGCAAAGGCCGGGTCTGGCAATCCGCCAGCCAGCGCATCAGGCGCAGTGCCATGTCCAGCCGGTCGCCCCGCCTGGGATCCTCGCCAAAGAGCCGGTGTTCCCGGGCCTGCCGGACCAGCGGCTCCAGAGTGGGCATCTCTTTCCAGCGGGCCTGCTGCAGCCGGTCGGTCAGCGCGGCACCCAGCCGCTCCAGCCGGCACTGCAAACCCCAAGGGGTAGCGTCACTCAGATGCACGAACAGACCGGCTTTGAGTTCCAGCAACAAGGCATCGGCCCGTTCCTGCACCTGACGGCTCTGCCTGGCATCGCCCTGTTGCAGGGTGGTCATCGCCTCGGTCGCCGCAGCCGCCCATTTGTGCAAAATGGCACTGGTGGGCAACTTGCCAGCGAAGTAACGCTCTTCCAGCCGGGTCAGCGCGCCCTCCAGCCGACCGGTCGCCTCGGGGTGGCTGAGCACCCCCAAAACCAGACCCATCGCCATGGCGTTGATCTGCACCGGCCGGCCCATCAGCTCCACCACCGCCCGGGCCGGGTTGCCCGCGGTGCCCGTCAGCCAGTCGATTGCCGCCGCCATCAGAACAGGCTCAGTCTGGCGCAGCCGGAGCGGCACTTCGGGGTGCAGGCTCCAGTGCAGCAGGCTGGGCAGGTCGGCCCGGGCCTCGCGCAGGCCCCAGCATTCGCCGAGCAACTGGGGCCACACCGTCTCCAGGCCGAGATAACCGGCCATGGCTGCCTGGTAACCCTTCAGCGGTTGGCTGGCCAGCAACTTGTCAGCCATCCAGCCCAGCCGCCGCAACTCGGGATCCACTTCGCGGGCCCTGAAGAGCTGCAGCACCACCTCCCAGGCATCCATGTCAAAGAGTTGTCGTTTCGGCAAACGCAAACGGATGTCGTCACCCAGATCGGTTTCATCCAGACTGGTGATCAGCACCCGCAGCGTGTTTTCGGCCAGTTCCTGGCGCAGGGCCAGACGGATGGCCAGCGGCGAATCACACTGCACCACCTCCACCGCCTCTTTGCCTTCCTCCAGGGCATCTTTGCCACACTCCACACGCGATGGCCCGCTGTAAGCGCGTGCCGAGCGTAAGCCAAAGATTCTCTCCTGCGGATATTTGGCGCGGATCTGCCGCACCTGGGCCACAATCTGCGCGGCGGTGGGACTGCTCATGCGCCTCCCTCCGCAATGATCCAGTCGATGGTCATCGTCAGGGTGCCACCCGGCGGCACCTTGCCCCGCAATTCCCGCACCAACGCGGCCACAGTATCCTCATTCAGGCCTTCCCGGCGACCGGTTTTCGCGGGTGGCGGTGGCGGCGGTATCACCGTGAGCAGCTCTTGAGCCGCCTGCTGCGCTGCTTTCAGCGTGTCTGCCAGGTCCGTTCCCTGGTTGTCCCGGCTCAGGGCCTGGCGGACTTGTTCCAGCAGAAGCTGGCCGGCCTCTTGGCGTGCATCGCGCAGCTTGCCGGCCGCCTCAATCTGGTCCCAACGGGTGGTACGCAGCACCGTCGCCCATTCCCCCGCCCGGCTGACACACGCACCCATGGCGGTTTCGCTGGTGGCAATCGGGGCCCCGACCAG
>QWOS01000069.1 GCA_003669555.1 Planctomycetota bacterium | reverse complement strand
AGGTTGTCGAAGCCAGGAAGCCATTTTCCGCCAGCGGCCCTCGCCAAACACAACACCTCACCTAACACTTGTAAGGTTTGGCTGGTCAACAAGTCCACTTGATTTGTGGGATGCGGATGCCGATGCTCTCGCCGCCTTGCTGCTGAATGGCCCGATTGGCCTGAAAAGCGCCTGTATAACCTGATGGCATCAGGTAGCAGGGTTTTGCAGGAGTTGTCATGATTCAGGGAAATCCAGTCCTTTCGTTGGAGGGCGTGTCCCTCCGCTGGGGTAGCCGCTGGGTGGTGAGCGGCCTCACCATGGAGGTGAAAGCCGGTGAAATACTCGGTTTTCTTGGGCCCAACGGATCCGGAAAAAGTACCACACTCGCGGCAATCACCAGCCAGAAACCTGTAGACGAGGGAGAGATCCGCATCGGCGGCATCACGCATGCCGAGTCACCCGAGCTATACAAAAGCCGCCTGGGATATGTTCCGCAAGATCTGGCCTACTACGAGGAATTGTCTGCACGAGAAAATTTGCTGTTTTTTGGCCGCATGTATGGTTTGCATGGCCGGGAATTGCGTGAACGGGTGGCTGATGCGCTCGATTTTGTTCATCTGGGCAATCAGGCCGACCGAAAACCCAATTCCTTTTCAGGGGGTATGCAACGCCGTCTGAATATAGCCTGCGCCCTGCTGCACGATCCGCTTTTGCTATTGCTTGATGAGCCAACTGTTGGTTTGGATGTGGCGTCTCGTGAAGCCATCTACGACCTTCTCTCGCATTTGCGGCGCAAGGGGCGCGCTATCGTCCTCACCACTCATTTGCTGGAAGAAGCGGCCACCCTGTGTGATCAGGTGGCAATCCTCAACCAGGGAAAATTGCTGGCCCATGGCAGCATCCAGGATGTTTGCGCCCATCTTGATCCGGCCCTGGGTTATTTCGCCAGTGAGCATGGACTGCCAACGGCGGTTACCGCTCCAGGTATCCCGGGACAGGCACCCATGACACCCTCGTTATCGCGCATGCTAGCCAATCTGGCAGCTCATGGAGCGGTGCAGGACCGACTGCATGGCCCTGGCAAGATTGCCAGTGCTGAGCCCACCCCGGCCCTGGCCGGGTCCCGAGACGCTCTTCCTGTTGGAAAAACCAGAATGGAAAAAGCCGCGTGACAGCAATCCAGCTCCGCCTCATCTGGGAAGTATGTCGCAAAGACCTCCGCCTGTTTTGGGCGGACAGGCGCGGTGTGTTGCTTTGCTTCACGGTTCCCATTGTGCTGGCATCGCTTTTTGGACTCATTTTCCGCAATTCAAGCCAAGGCCATCTGGAATCGTTCAAGGCAGGCCTGGTGGTGTGTAGCGATACCCCTTTGTCAGCAGCAGTGGTTCAGGCCCTGAAAGGCCAGAGCCTACTGGAAATACGAATCTGCACCCTGGAGGAAGCGGAAAACCTGCTGGCCACACGAGAAATCCCTGTGGCATTGGTATTACCCCATGGCTTTGGCGCCGATACCGGCACTCCAGGTGCCCCCACCCCGGGAGTCATTCCCCAGGTCATCTCCGCCAACGGTAACGAAATGCAAGCACGCCTGGCGGAAGGAATTTTGTCCGAGGCGGTGGTGCGGCAAACTTCCGAACGATTCATGGCCAGTCTGACCAGCATGAGAATTCCGGGCATTGCCGGTATTGCCGAGCGATTCAATGACCTGGGCCGGGTGGAACGGGTAAACGCTTCAGCCGGGTCCCGCGATCAGGCGGTTTTCGGCCACAGCTTTTGCGGTATGACACTGCAGTACCTGCTGTTTCTAGGCATGGATTGCGGGCTACTGCTGTTGCGTGAGCGTCATCTTGGCATCTGGCGACGGCTCACCATCTCGCCGGCATTTCCTGGAACCCTCATGACTGGACGCGCCCTGGCCACCACCCTCATCGCCCTCGCGCAAATATCCATTACCTTCAGTTTCGCCCGTCTGGTTTTTGGCGTGACTATCGAGGGATCGGTTCCTGGTTTTCTGGCCATGGCGGTGAGTGTGGCCTGCCTGGCGGCCAGCACCGGACTCCTGGTGGCGGCGGTGGGTGGCAGCGAATCGCGGGCCCGTAGCGTGGCCATCCTGGTGATATTGAGTTTGAGCATGCTGGGGGGGCTCTGGTTGCCCCCCTTCCTCATGCCTGGCTGGCTCCGTGCCCTGGGAATGGTGTTGCCCACTTCGTGGGCCCTGGCCGGCCTGGAGGCCGCATCCTGGCAAGGCGGCTCGCTCGAGACAGCTCTGGTCCACGCCCTGGTTGTGCTCCTCTTCAGCCTGGCATTCCTGGGGCTGGCTTTTATCGGGTTTCAACGGTCGCAGAAAAGAATGGATTTGAAAGGGGGAACGACATGATCGTCTTGCTCAACGGTCTGCATCTGACCGGCCTCATCAGCCTGACACTCTTGCAGGTGCCGTCTGGCAACTCGCCTGGAGCTGATACGGGCAGTATCAGCAGGGTGTCGTCTCCCCCCCAGGCCCAGGTGGTGAAGCTGCGAGCGCAAAAAGCCCCCGCCTTCGTGATGGCCGATCAGTATGAACGCGATCATCGCTGTGCCGAGTGTCCTGGCGATGTGCTGGTGCTGATTTATGGCGACCGGGAAAGCTCCGATTTCAACAAGCAGTTGGGCGAAATGATCCACCTGGCCTTCCATCCTGGGGCCAAGAGCCTGCCGCCCGAAAAGGCGCGTCAGGCTGCGCCATCCCCCCTGCCGGGACAACCTTCGGGTGGCCGTTGCCCGGATGTGAAAGCTGTGCCTGTGGCAGTCATCGGCAAAGCTCCCAACCTGGTGAAGACGCTGTTGCGCAATGAATTCCGCAAAGCCTGCCCCGACTGCGCGGTCTGGATGGATTTCGATGGATCCATGAAGCAGTCGTTTGGCCTGGCCCCGGGCGTCCCGAATCTGGTGGTGATCGATGGCTCTGGGCAAGTGCGTATGGCGGCTGGTGGCAAGCTCACCCGCGAGCACCTGCAGGAATTGGTGGACGGGATCCAGCAACTGCGGCATGAGGCAGTTGACAAATAAAGCCGCCGCATACCGTATGGCCTGCCAGTGCCGGATTTCAGGCAAGACCGGGGTTTTGCGGGCCCAAGGAAAAATAATCCTTCCGTGCGGGTGTTTTATGGCTTTTTTGCCGAATCTGCCGGTTGGGGGGTGAATTCCTCAAGGCACCCTTCCGAAAGCTCCGATTTCCACTGCAGGACCTGGTCTGCCTTTGGGATACCTGCGGAGAAATCCAGTGCGCCAATTACTTCTGGTTTGTGCGGAATGGATCTGGCAGGTATGTTCCCGCACTCTCGAATCCGCCACGGCTGGATTGGTTGGCTCCAGTCCAGCACTGCTTCTGGAAGGATTGGAGGGGCGGACGAATCCGGCCTCCCTCCAGCTTGTCCCCCTCAGCTCCATGCCCTTGCTGATGGATGCCCCCCTGACAGATGCCGTTTTGAATGGCCAGCAGAGCCATTTTTTCGGCGGCCGGGTGGAAGTGGAATCAGGCCACAGCTGGGGTTTGGTGCGTGAGGCCCAAGCCTTTCGGGCCATGCCAGTGGTGGATGAACTCTTTTGTTCCCTGGCTGATCGGCAAATGCAGGAAACAACCACCCGTCATGTGGCTCTGGATTGCGCGCTGTCAGCTTCTAATGAAATCAGCCAGACCATGGATACCACCACGGAAGAAAAAACCGCGGATGCGGCCCTTTTGGGATGGGCCTTCGCGGGTGGTGCCTTGCTCACCACCTGGTGGGTTGGCAATGAAGAGCGCTGGCTGAACCGCAGGGTGGGCCTCCGGGCCTTCGCTGCCTGATCCGGCTCGTTATAGCCAGTTTATGTGGTTATTGCACCACGCCGTCTGACTCTTGAACCGGGTTGGGCGGCGTGCTCTCGTTACGCCTCTGGGTTGTCAGATTCAGGACCATCACCCCGGCCAGAATCAGCGCCACCCCCAGGACCAGCCCCCAGGTGAGTTTGTCTCCGTTGAAGAAAAAACCGCCCAGGGTGATCAGCACCAGACCGACTCCCGACCAGACCGCGTAGGCAATACTGGTGGGGATATGGCGGACGGTCAGGGTGAGCAGGTAAACCGCCACGCTATAGCTGATCAGCATCACCAGGGTGGGGGCCAGGCGGGTCATGCCCTCTGTGCGCTTCAGTGCCAGGGTACCCACCACCTCGCTCAGAATCGCGACCAGCAACAACAACCAGGCCTTCGCCATGGGCGGATCTCCAGCCAGGGTTTCCGAACGATTTACTGGATACCGCTACGATAAGAGGGTCAGATGTACATTCTAGCAAGGCTTCCCCGTTCCACGCCCAAGTCAGTGCGTGGGCCTGGTCAGGCCTGGGGGAGCATCCATGGAATCAGTTCGACGGGCCATTGTCTGGAATGATGACCTCATTTTTTACAGCCGTATCGACAATCGGGCCCGGGCGACAGGTGGCAAGGCCCTACAGGCCAAGGATCTGGCCCGAACCCTGGTGCTCTGTGCCGACCCACTCACCGCGTGCGTGCTGGTGGATATCCATGTAGCAGGTGAGGATCTGGGCGCCCTGATGGCTGCCCTGGGAAAGCAATCCAGCCGCCCCCGGGTGATCGGCTTTGGCTCGCATGTGGAAGCTGCAGCGCTACGGCGGGCACGGGAGCTGGGCTGCGACCTGGTGCTACCCCGCAGCAAGTTTGTGGAGGACCTGATCACTCGTTGGGAAGAATGGAACCTGCCATGTGCGGGATCCACGGCCCCAGACAAAAATGACCCGGATCAAGAGCCCAGGGCAGAACCGGTCCACCAAGGAAGCCAAACTGTTGACGGGTGATTTTCTGGCAAGGCATGCGGAATGCCATGCAATCCCGTCTATTTTGTGAGGGCAATCCAAAACCCAGGGAGCCACTGCCGGATGCGCCCCGGAAATACTTAGGCCACTTCCTTCGAAAAATGACTGGTAAAAGGGGGGGTAGGTCCTCCCGGTGCCAACCTGGATAGTTCTGGCGTTTGAGAGAATATTGGGGAATGGATGTTACAATTCGTGCTGGGGCCACCAGTGAGGAGGGATAAAGCATGATCCTTGGCATCTGCCCCACGGTTGACTTTGCCTTCAAAAAAACCTTCGGAGATCCGGCCAATTCCCAGGCTTTGATCAGCTTGTTGAACGCGATTCTCGAGCTGGCGCACCCAATCACCTTGGTGACAATTAAGAATCCTTTCAATTACAAGGATTTTGCCGAAGACAAGCCTTCCATTCTGGATGTGAAGGCCACAGACACCCAGGGGGCCATTTTCCATATCGAGATGCAAGTGTCTGCACCCGCGGGGTTGGCGCAGCGGCTGGCTTTTTATGCTTGTGAACTCTACGCCGGGCAACTATCAGAGAGTGACCCCTACACGCGCTTGTGCCCCGTGTATTCGATCTGCCTCCTGAACGACACGCTCTGGGGGGCCGATCCCACCAGCCACCACCGCTTCCGCCTGGCAGATACCCAGACTGGCCGGATCCT